>JANNNO010000422.1:0-23605 GCA_031398585.1 Myxococcales bacterium
CAGGACGTCGACGGCGGCAGCGTGGAATTCGCCGGCGCGCGGGTCGTCGGAGACGGAGTCGACGACTCGTACCTTTATGCTTCAGCCAGTGGCAAGGGCGGGCTTCCCTCGTTCGAGCTCGGCGCGGTCAAGGCGCAACGAAAAGGCGGGGACGGAAACTTGGGTGGCGCCGGCAGCGCCGAGGCGCTCACCTTCAAGGCGGGTTTGAGTCACACCACACCCGAAGGCGCGACCGGGTACAACATCAGCGCGGGCGCCACGCTGGTCAGCGCCGAGGGCACCCTGCACATTCGCGGCAACAGCTTCACCGCGGGCGTCGGCATCGGCGCCGGCATGGAAGTCAGCGCGGGCTGGCGGGATCTCGACAAGGACGGCGATCGCGAGCTGTGCGCGCGTATCTCGCTGCAGTTCGCGACCCTCGGCGCTTGCCTGGAAAGCCCGTTCTGAACTTCGACCTTCTCGTACGGAGCTTCGCCATCATGAAATCGACGCGCATCTACAGTCTGATCAGCCACGGCTTGGCGCTCGCGGTCGGGTACTTCTTCATGGCCGCCGCTGCGACCATCGTCTTCAACGTTCTCAAGGAAGGTTTTCAGATCGAGGCGCTGGTCATGGTGGCCATGGGCGGACTCATCGCGACCATCGCTTACCGGTTCCTCGGCCGCGCCAAAGCGCTACACGCGACCGACAGCCACCTCGAATACGGTCTCGGTCGCTGGCGTCGGCGCGTGCCCCTGTCCGACGTCGCCTTCGTGGCGCACCCCTTCTGGACGCGATTCAACTCGGGTGGCTTGTTCCCGGCGCCGATCGAGATCACTTTGCGCAGCGGCCGGACTTTGCTGGTCTATCACCGCGCCGAAGGGCTCGGCTTTCTGCGCGCGCGGATCGGCGGCAACTTCGCTCCCGATCTGCACGGTTTCTGATCAGCGCTGGGGCGCAGGGCAATTGTTTTCGCGCCAGCGTCACTTCGCGTGGCGCCTGCCCGGGCGTCGCCACCTGCAACCGCACCGTCGCACCCGCCTTGCATCGATCAACCGCGTAGCCATTCCCCCTGGCGGAGCAGCTCCTCGATTCCGACATTTCCCGATGCCTGACATCTCGCCCGGCAAGTATCCATGGCCTGGCAAGGTGTTGGAACAATCCCCCGCCGCACGATTTCGCAGCGGGAGATCGGGAAGCCAAACAGAACGCTAGCTGTTGACCGTGCTCGGTTGCATGTCGGTGTAACAGATGCAGTCCGGGGCGCAGCCTTCCTGAGCGGCGTCATCAGTGGTCACGAAAATCTCCCACTGGTTGCCCGCTGGGTCGACGACCCAGGTCTTGGTCTGCTTGGCATAACAGCAGGCCGTCTCCTTCTCTTCGTACATGTGAAAGCCGGCGTCGAGGTAGCGCGCCATGCTCTTCTTGATCACGTTGCTGCTCTTGACCTGGATCCCGAAGTGGCTGTGCGCGCCGCCGTGCGGGTCGGACATCAATGCCAGGTTGATCGGCGGATCCTCGAGCTCGAACTTGGCGTAGTCCCCGCGGTCCTTGGTCGGAGGCTGGCCGAACATGACCGTATAGAATCGGACTGCCTCGGCCACGTCCTTCACGATGAGGTTCATGTGCACGCGGCTCCGCGTGGGAAACTGCACTGACGTGTCCTCTTCGTAGTCGTTGCAGTCGGTGAACCCGACGCGCTTGCTGGTCAACTGCACCAGCTGATCGCGCAGCTCTTGCGCACTGGGAATGCGTCCCGCGATTCGCGGTTGGCCGTCGATCAGCGTGAGCGGCAAGGACGCTCCCTTGCTCTTCATGATGGCGTTGAGGACCTCGCCAGGAACGCCGTTGGCCTGCTCGCTCGACAGATCCACCCCACGCACCCGGCAGGTGTCCGGCAAGGCGTCGGCGGTCAGCTGATTGACGAGATCCAGATCCTTGGTACCGCGAACATAGATTTCAATCTCCATGTGCCCTGTTCCCTTTCGCCGTCGCCGATCCGTTGATGAAAGCAATCGCCTGCATGAAGTTCGGCAAAGTCCCTGATGTCATCACCGCCCCGTCCACAGTAAAGGCCGGCAGACAGGCTGCCCCGCGCTCTGCCATCAGGGTGACCAGCGCGGTCGGCACGGGGGGACTGCCGCCGCGAGCGAGATCGAAGGTCCTCACGTCGGCCCGGTCCGCGAGCTTCTTGCGAAGAAACCCCACCAGATCGTTGCTTCCGCTCGACCCACAACAGCCCTCGGTCTGCTCGAAGATGTGCACCCGCGGAATCGAAGCGCGGCTGCGATCGATCTGGATGACAGCGGGGTCCGCCAGGCCTTTTTTCACGGCCCGTGCGACCGCGGTGGCGCAAGCGCAGTTGCCGCCGAAGGGATGGTGCCGCTCGCAGCTACAGTCCTTCATCCCGAAGATGTCCGAGACCTCTTCGAACGATCGGGCCGCCACGTTGGTCCGCATCTCGTGGATGACGTCGTCCTCTGACAGCCGGTGGCAGTAGCAGACGGTGACTGGACCAGCGGGATCCTTGAAAGCGATCCTGACGGCCATGTCACCAGTGCGAAACCTGCGATCGGCGGTGTAGTAGACGATCTCGCAGTCCGGCCGCAGACAGAGGTTGTAGTCGTCCGCGCCGACCTCGTCGTTACGAGCGGCCGCGACCAGGCTTGCGACGGTGACGTTATTGACCGTGCGACCTTTGTCGCCGCATTGGGGACACGCCAGCTCCAGACGCTTAGGCGCGCTGACGCGAGCGGGTCCGCAGCATGTCGCCATGGCGAACCTCCTTGGGAGTAGAAGCGAAAGCGGTTGCTAGCTACTGAGCCTTGCTCAGCACTGGCTCTTGGGCCTGGTAACCAAGATTGCGAATCGCGGCGGTGAAGGCAGCCCCCAGCGCCGGATCGCCTGCGAAAGAGAACTTCACGATCTGTTCCGGGACGTTCAGAGCGAACTGCGACACGGGGGCCACGCGCATCAGGGCGCGCTCGATGCCGATGGCGCAGCTGTCACAGTTGACTCCGCCCACCTTGATCACCGCATGCTGCGCAGGCCCGGGTTTTCCAGTCGGCGCGGCCATCGGCTGCGGCGCGGGCAGCGCGGCCATGAGCTTCGGTGCGACCATCGGGACCACGAGCAGCCCCGCGACCGTGACCGCTGACGCCCACATCAAGGTGCGCGACACGGAACGCATCCGGACCGAAGCGGGCGTCTCGCAGCCACAGGAAGGATCGGCCGCCATCTGGGCCGCCGTTGGCACGCGCCTGCGATAGGCGAGCAAGAACCCGACGCCTAGCAGAGCGACCGTCGCTACCAGCAGGGGCGTTCGGTAGTCGCGGATCAGCGCCAGCGCGCCCGCGCCGCCGACCCCCAGAATGCCGAGCACGAGGGGGGCCACACAACAGGCGGTCGCCGCCAGCGCCGCCCCGATGGCACCCGTAGCGGCGGCCCCCACCGCCAGTTGTCCCGGCTTTTCAGTTCTGCTCGATGCCATGACTCGTGCCTCCTTTGCCTTCAGCAGCAGCCGGGGCGACAGCTGTCGTCGCCGCTGTCGGCTCGCGCCGGTAGCCCTTTGGTTTCGCGCGGGTCACGCAAGCGCGTGCCCTCACAAGCGAACGGGGCGGCCCCTGCGGGATCGACGGCCACGTTCGGCTCGACCCGTTCGAAAAGTCCCTTGTAGGGTTCGCGATCGAGAATGGCGAAGGTCTTGGCACAAACCGCGACGCGTTTGCCCCGCTCCATGACATGGCCGTCGTCGTCTTCGACCCGCTTGAAGGGACCTTTGTAGATGACCGCCTGGTTGTGCTCCCAGCACGGCCCCTCCTTGCCCTTGTAAGCGGTGATGGTCATCGTGCGAAACTCGATGCCCTCGATCTCCACGTACGGCTGACTGTTGCGATCGACAACGGTGACACCGTAAAGGCCTGCCTGCGCGAACGCCTCGAGAAATTCGTCTTCCAGCATCGCGCCCGAGGCGCAGCCCGACCAGAGATTCTTGTCGGCCTGCAGGTGCGCGGGGATGACCTCGTCACAGACCACGTCGGAGATCACGGCGCGCCCGCCGGGCTTGAGCACACGGTGGATCTCGGAAAAGAGTTTTCGCTTCTGCGCGGGCGAGACGAGATTGAGAACGCAGTTCGAGACCACGACATCGACACTCGCATCCGCCAGCAGCGGCGCCGACGCACGCAGGTTGGAAGTCATCTCGTCGAACAGGTCGAGGTCCGCCCAGTTCTTGATCGGGTCCATCTCCAGGTAGCGATCGACGGCGTCGAGGTCGAGGGCCAGATCCTCGATGCGTCCTTTGCGAAACTCGACGTTGGCGTAGCCGAGCTTCTTGGCCACCTCGGGCGCTGCTTTGCGCGCCAGGGCGAGCATCTCGTCGTTCATGTCGACGCCGATGACACGCCCCGAAGCCCCAGTGATCTGCGAAGCGATGAAACAGAGCTTGCCGCCGCCGCTGCCGAGATCGAGCACGATGTCGCCCTTGCGAACGTAGGGCGAGGGATCCCCGCACCCGTAGTCGCGCTCGATCACCTCGGCCGGAATGGCTTGCAGTAGGCGCTTGTCGTAGCTCTGCCCCGGACAGCAGGGCATCGACTCGTACTTCTTGGCCGCGTTGCTGTACCGCTCGTTGACCGCCTCGAGAACGCCCATGCTCAGGCGCCTCCCTGCGCGGAGAGCTTGCCGGGCCCACCGCTTGGCGCGGCGGCCACTCCGTTGACGAGAGCAACGGCCTCGAGGAAGGTGGGCAACTTCCCGGAACAGACCACCACCTGGTCGACGACCAACGCGGGCAGCGCGGCCTCGCCTTTCTCGACGAAGACGGCAAGCAACGTCGGCGGCACCGGGGCGTTGGCGACATGGGCGAGGTCGTAGGCCTTTACCTCAGCGACACCCCGGAACTTACGTTCGAGAAACGACAGCAGCGATGCTGACTGACTCGGACCACAACAGCCTGCGCTCTGCTCGAAGATCTGAATGGCTTTCATGCGGTCATGCGCCTCCCGCACTTGGGAGTAGCAGAGCGAGCACCCCGGCAAGCAGGGGTTCTTTTGCCCCTGAACAAATGTCTGGCGGGTCAGCGCATGCGCCGCAGTTGTGCGACGGGCTCAGGCGTTCGGGTGCGCTCGACCGGTGGATACTTCGAGAGCATGCGCCGCAGGTTGCGCCGATCCACACCGAGCCGGCGCGCGGCGCCGCCAATCGAGCCGGCCGCCTCGATGACCTGATTGACGTACTCCCACACGGCGCGGTCGAGCGTGAGGTTGTCGAGCTCGTCGCCCAAGCCGAGATCGAGCGGCAGCCCCTCTTCGGAGCAGACGCAGGGCTTCTGGCAGAAGACGGAGACGATCTGTTCCGCGGTAACCGGCTTTGCCAGATAGCCCGCGGCACCCCAGCGAACGGCTCGCACGGCCGTGGCGATGGATCCGTAGGCAGTCACGATCGCGACAGCGGTTCCCGTACCGCGCGTCTTGAGCACGCTCAGCAGCTCGAGTCCCGACCCGTCGGGAAGACGCAACTCGGTCACGACCAGCGCAGGCTGCCGCGAGGCCATGGTGGTGAAACAGGTCGCCAGATCCTCGGCGCCCCACACCTCGTAGTCCTTCTCGCTGAGCGCCCCCGCCAGGGCGCCGCGACAGCGCTCGTCGGGGTCCACGAGCAGGACGGTCTTGGGTTCAACGGCTTTGCCGAACTCCAGGCTCCCCAGCAGTGACTTCACGTACGCGCTCGCCATGGTCTGCCCCCCCAACTGAGTACGCCGCGAGAGAACGAATGAGTTTGCATGCCGTCCTGCTCTGACGCAAGTCATCGCAAAGAATTGATCGTCGTGAGAAGAAGCCTGCCCCCTAAACGGGTGTGCAGAGGCAATAAGACCCCCCTCGTGAACGCCACCCGCCGGCTAGCTTCCCGAGGTCTTTCGGCGCCGTTGCCGTCGGGCGCGCCCGCGCCCACACCGACGGACTTCTCCTCGAGGAGGCTTACATGTCCCTGTCGCCCGTAGCTCCGCAGTCGGCACCACCCGTCGTTGCCCCCGTGACCCTGGCCGATCTGCGCCGGGACTTCCCTTCCCTTTCGGTCAACGAGGTGTACCTCGACAGCGCGGCCTCCTCGCTGACCCCGCGGGCGGTCGTCGAAGCGATGAACGGCTACTACTACGGCTATCGGGCCAACGTGAACCGAGGCGCCTACCGGTCTTCTTCGCGCGCGACGGATGCCTACGAGGCCGCTTGCGGGACCATCGCTGGGTTCATCGGTGCCACTGCGGACGACCTCGTCATCACCATGAACGCCACGCACGCGCTCAATCTCGTGGCGCTCTCGGTGGAGTTTCAGGCGGGCGACGAGATCATCGTGCCGACCCTCGAGCACGCCTCGAACATGATGCCCTGGGTCCGCGCCGCCAAGACCTCCGGCGCGCGCATCCAGTGGTGGAATCCCGATCGCCTCGGTTTCCTTCAGCTTCGCGATCTCGAAGGGCTGATCACCCCGAAGACCAAGGTGATCTCGATGGCCCAGATCTCCAATGTCCTCGGCACCGAGGCGCCGGTGCGGGAGGTGGCGAAGCTCTGCCGCGAACGCGGCATCCTCTTTTGTGTCGACGCCTGCCAGTCGGTCCCTCACCTCCGCATCGACGTCACGGATCTCGACTGCGATTTTCTCGTCCTCTCGGCTCACAAGATGCTGGGCCCGGTCGGAGTCGGCGGCCTCTACGTGCGCAAAGAGATTCAAGACAAGGTGGCGCCCGCGATCATCGGCAGCGAGAGCGTGCCGGCCTCGGCATGCCCCGGCATGAGTGCCTGTGCGGCGGGGCAGATGCCCCATCCCAAGTGGGTGGTGGCAGGAACGCCTCCCATCGCGGAGACCATCGGCTGGGCGCGGGCGGTCGAATATCTCGAAGCGATCGGCATGGAGAGCGTTGTCGAGCACGATCGACTGCTCGTCGATCGTGCCCTGGCGGGTCTGGTCAAGATCCCGGGCTTGACCCTCTTCGGTCCCGCCTCGTCGGAGAAGCGCTCGTCCATCGTCTCATTCAGCCTTGGCGATCTCGCGCATGAAGAGGTCGGACGCATGCTGAGCGAGAACTTCAACGTCGCCGTCCGCGCGGGCACCCACTGCGCGCGCGGGTATTTCATGGAGAACCAGCCAGACAGCGATGCCTACGGCAACGTGCGCGCGTCGTTCTACGTCTACAACACGGAACAGGAGGTCGACCGCCTGGTCGAGGGCGTGGACGAAATCGCGCGCACCTGTCTCTGAGTCACGCGCCGGCGAGCCATTCGACCACGAGGTCACCTGAAAGCGCGTGCAGGGGCAAAACACCCCCTCCGCGCTCAACGGGACCGGTGATACCCAAGACCGGGTCGACATGGGCCCTCCCCGCTGCCCGCACGGGCTTGCCACTCTCGCCTCGTTCACCTTTGCGGTGCTCACCGCTGTCGCCGGCCTTGCCGGGTGTCGCTCGAACCAGGGCGCCGAACCGGGGAGCATCGCGCGTCCGCTGGTGGTCACAGGGTCCAGCACCATCGCCCCGTTAGCGGCCGAGCTCGGCAAGGCCTTCGAGGCGCTTCACCCCGGGACCCGTATCGACGTGCAGAGCGGCGGATCGTCACGCGGGATCGCGGACGTGCAGCAGGGGACAGCGGACATCGGCATGGTCTCGCGCTCTCTGACTGCCAAGGAAGCCCACCTGCGCGGCCACGTCGTTGCCCGCGATGGGATCGCGCTGATTGTTCACGCCACCAACCCCTTGCGGGGGCTCACCTCGACACAGGTGCGGGACGCCTACCTCGGCAAGGTGACGTCGTGGGCGGCGTTGGGCGGCGCCCAGGCCCCCATCACCATCGTCAACAAGGCAGAGGGGCGCTCCACGCTCGAGCTCTTTTTGCAGCACTTCAAGCTGTCGAACGATGCCATCCGCGCGCAGGTCATCGCGGGCGAGAATCAGCAGGCCATCAAGACGGTCGCGGGCAATCCCACCGCGCTCGCTTACGTCTCCATCGGAACCGCCGAGGCCGACATGGCCGCTGGCGTCCCGATCAAGATGCTGGAGCTCGACGGCGGGATTCCGTCGATGGCCGCCGTCAGCGCTGGACGATTTGCTCTGTCACGTGAGCTGAACTTCGTCACGAAGTCGGAACCCGAGGGCGTATCCAGTGAATTCATTCGCTTCGCAACCAGCGTCGAGGCCCATCCCATCATCAGCCAGCAGCGCTTCGTTCCGATGGGGCAGTGACAAGCCGCTGGCAGCTGTCACGTTCGGATGCGCGCTGGTGGCGGGCCTGCTGCTCGCCGCGGTCATCGCATTGCTGCTGTACGAATCGCGCCTCAGCCTGACCACGGTGGGGCCGCACGGTCTGCTGGCAGAGGCAACCTGGATGCCTTCGTCGGGCGCCTTCGGGCTGGCCGCGGTTCTCGTCGGCAGTGCGTGCGTCACCATCGCGGCGATCGCGGTGAGTGCGCCTCTCGCCATCCTCTGCGCGGTTGCTCTCGGCTTTTATCTGCCGCCGCGGCTGGCGGCAGGGCTGCGCACACTGATCGACGTGCTGGCGGGCATTCCATCAGTCGTCTTCGGCATCTGGGGTCTGGCCGTACTGGTCCCGGCGTTGGCTACCTTTCGACCGCCGGGAGCGAACCTGCTGGCAGCGGCGCTGACCTTGGCGCTCATGGTGTTGCCAACCATCGCCAGCATGAGCGCCGTCGCCTTCGCGAGCGTCCCCCCCGCGGTGACGCAGGCGGGAGCCGCGCTCGGGCTGCAGCGAGCGGCGGTGGTGCTCCACCTGGTCTGGCCTTACGCGCGGCCAGGCGTCGCCGCCGGAGTTCTGGTCGGCACGACGCGGGCGGTGGGTGAAACCATGGCGGTGCTCATGGTGGCGGGCAACATCCCGAGCATTCCGGGAAGTCTCTTCGATCCCATTCGCACGGTGACGGCCCACATCGCGCTCGAGATGCCTTACGCCCTCGGGGTGCATCGCTCGGCGCTCTTCGCCAGCGGCGCCGTCATCTTGATCATCATCATCGTTCTGTCGGCCGTCCTGGAGCTGGTTCGTCGTGGCGCTCCGGATCGGCGTTGACCGCGAAGGCGGACTGCGGGTGGCTTCGCTGGGAGCCGCTGCCCTCGTCTTTGGCATCGTGGTGTTGCTGGTGGCGACACTTGCGAAAGGGGGAGCCAGCGGCCTTCACCCGCGCTTCTGGTTCGAATCGCCGGCCGATGCCGGACGGGCTGGCGGCATCGCCCCGATTCTCGTCTCGACCGCATTGATCCTGTCGGTCTGTCTGGCGGCGGTGTTGCCCGTCGGTCTCGGGGCCGCGATCTATCTCGCCGAGTTCGCCGACGGACGGCGCGCATCCGTGATCGCTATCCAGCGGAGCCTCGACATCCTCGCCGCGGTCCCGTCGATCGTGTTTGGTCTGGTCGGCAACGCCTTGTTTTGCCGCTATCTCGGGCTCGGCTTTTCGATCCTTTCGGGTGGTCTGACCCTCGCCTGCATGACGCTGCCCCTGTTCATCCGGAGCGCGGAAGTCGGGCTGCGATCGGTCCCGGCGGAGCTGCGACGGACGGCAGCGGCGCTCGGCATGTCGAAGACGACGGCTATCCTCTGGATCATCCTGCCCGCCGCCGGCACGGCGTTGCTCAACGGGATGGTGCTCTGCCTTGGCCGTGCGGCGGCCGAGACGGCAGCGCTGGTCTTCACCAGCGGCTACGTCGATCGCATGCCGGGGGCGCTAACCGATTCCGGCCGTTCCATTTCGGTGCACATCTACGATCTCACGATGAACGTCCCCGGCGGTGATCGCAACGCCGCGCGATCGGCGTTCGTGCTGCTCTTCTTCCTCGCCCTGGTCAGTGTGCTTACGCGACGGTTTGGCCCGAGGTTCGCGAAAGGTTAGGCCCATGAAGATCATGCCAACACGTGCAAACGCTGCGTGCTGTTCCTCCCAGCCGCCCGCGATCGAGACCCGAGATCTCGCGGTCGCCTACGGAAATCGCACGGCGATCTGCGAAGTGAACCTCTGTATCGAAGCCGGATCCCTCACGGCGCTGATCGGTCCCTCGGGTTCGGGCAAGAGCACGTTCTTGGCGTGCCTCAACCGCATGACGGACCTCTATCCCAGTTGTTGTGTCAACGGCCGGGTGTTGCTTGGCGACGACGACATCTTCCTGCCCACGCAGAACGTGAGTGTGCTGCGCCGGCGGGTCGGCATGATCTTCCAGCGCCCGATCGCTTTGCCGATGTCGATCCAGAAGAACATGGAGCTCCCGATGAAGCTGCAGGGACTGCGCGATCCGGAGGAGCTCGAGCGGCGCACGCGGAGCACGCTCGAGCACGTCGGCCTCTGGGACGAGATCAAGGATCGCATGGCAGCGCCCGCCGAAAGGCTGTCGGGCGGGCAACTCCAGCGCCTCTGCCTGGCGCGCGCGCTCGCCCTCGATCCGGAGGTGATCCTCCTCGACGAGCCGTGCAGCGCCCTCGATCCGATGTCGAGCGCGATCTGTGAGGATCTGATCAAGAGCTTGCGGGGCAAATACACCGTCGTGCTGGTGACCCACAACCTGGCCCAGGCGCGAAGGCTGGCCGACAACGTCGCCATGTTCTGGTGCGACGACGGCATCGGGCGGATGGTCGAAAGCTCGCCCGCGGATCGCTTCTTCAGCCGGCCCTCGTCACGAGCCGCAAACCGCTACCTGGAAGGGAACCTGTAGCCGCCCCAGGCGAAGTCCATCCCCGTAACTTCTAGAGCCGACGCTGGCGGTTAGAGCCCGAACTGGGCCAAGAGAGCGCGGCTGTAATAGGCGGGCCATTCGTGGCCGCCGCCATCTTCGCAGTAGACGACGGCGGCGCCCTCCTGGCAGCCGCTCCACTTCACACAGGGTGCGGGCGCGGTCGGTTTGGGCGCTTCGGCCGAGCAGGTCTTGTGGCGGACCCAGAAATCGCGAGTCTCTTGCACGCTCTGCCGGGTAGACGCCGTATCGCCGCGGCCGGTGCGAATCCAGACCGCGCCTGGCCGGCCGGTGCAGGTTCCCGGCTCGAGGATGCCGCCCGACGAAGTTGCCACGGCTCGAAAGACGTTTCCGCGCTGGCAGCCGAGGGTCATCGACATGTAGCCGCCCGAGCTCTGCCCCACCGCGAACAGGTGCGAAGGATCGATACAGAGGGTCTTCTTCAGCCAGTCAATCATGGCATCGACGAAGAGCACGTTCTGCGGCGACAGATGCACCCACGACAGCGTTCCGTCGGGGCGGGTGGCGCCTTCGCCGAAGACCAGAACGGCCTTTTCCTCGGTCACGGCTCTGAGGTCGGTGTTCGTGTCGAACCAGGCCGCGCTCTTGTTGCCAGCGCCGTGGAACGCGAAGATGACCGGCCAGGGTTTCTTGCCGTCGTAGGCGGTAGGGATACGAAGAAAGAATTTCCGAACCGCGCCGCCGACGGTGATCTCGTGAAGACCCTCTTTGGGCGCCTCCATCATCTGGCCGCAGGCCTGGCTGCTGGTGACCGGTGGACCGCCGGGATCGCTCGGGCCGGTATCGGGCGAGCCGGCTTGGCCGCCTGCACCCGCGCCGCCACTGCCCGCAGGCCCAGCGTCACCAGCCGCGCCACCGCTTGCGTTCCCGCCGGTGTTCTCGCTGCCGCCGCCGTCCGCGGTGCCGTTCGCCCCCCCGCTGGCGCCCCCACCGACGGCGCCGCCGCTGCCCCCGCCGGACCCTGGCGCGCCGCCCGAAGCACTGCCCCCCGAACCCGCGGCCGCGCCGCCCGTTCCTGTCTTTCCGCCGCCGCTGGCCTGTGCCGACCCGCCGCCGACACCGCCCGTTTGCCCGGCCGGCGCGGTCGCCTGGCAGCCAATGAAGCCGAGGCACGCGCCGAGGGCGGAGGCGAAAATCAATCGCGAGGGCGAAGAGGGGGACAAATCCGGAAGCCGCGACGGAGCCATCTCTTCCAGATTGTCTCCCGGAGCGGGATCCCTCGGATTTTCTTTCCGCGACGCGAGATGTCGGCCTTCAAACGGCTGGTTTGGCGGGCGGGACCACGCAGGCTTCAGCGTCACAACGGCCGGTCAGGCGAAGCCGATTGCGGGCGAACCAGCGGTACCCGGCGTCGAACGCCTGACGGACACCCGGCAGCCGCGACAGCGCCACCAGGCGCCCGAAGCCGACGGCGCCGTACAGCTGGCGGAAGACCTCGACGCCTTCCACCCAGGTCCCGACCGGCGTGCCATCGATCAGCCGCGCATGAATGCGCGCCATGAGTTCGTCGTGGCTGCGCCCCGTTTGCGGGACGGCGTCGAAGTCGGGGGCGGCGATGTCGGTGAAGGCGATGGCACCGCCGGCGTCCAAGCGTCGCAGCCAAGCGACCTCACGCGCGCAGAGGGGGCACGCGCCGTCGAAGAAGACCTCGACCTTCCGGTCCGCAGAATTTGTCACCTCGGACGATTCGGATGCGGTCAAACGAGCCTCCCGGCGCTCGTGAATGAGACGCCATCTGCTGGGATGCCAACCGAGCCTAAAGCGCTACCAGAAAACCGCCGCTGTTCGTCGTCGCTGGCCCCCGGTCGGGCGATAACTTCGCCACGCGATTGCGCGATCGGACGCGCAGCAATGCTACAAATTCGTCGTGGCGAATCAACCCATCGGCGTGCTGCTCATCAACCTCGGAACGCCGGACTCACCTCAGGCGGGCGACGTGAGGAAGTACCTGCGGGAGTTCCTCAACGACCCGCGGGTCATCGACATCAACCCGATCGGTCGGTTCTTTCTCCTCAATCTCTTCATCCTGCCGTTCCGACCGAAGAAGTCGGGAGCGGCGTACCAGTCGATCTGGGGCGCCGACGGATCACCGCTGCTCAGCCACAGCGTGCGCCTCACGGAAGGCGTGCGTACGGCCCTCGGCCCCGACTACGTCGTCGAGCTCGGCATGCGCTACGGCTCGCCTTCCATCCCGTCGGCGCTGGAGAAGCTGCAGGCCGCCGGTGCGCGCAAGCTGATCGTGCTGCCACTGTTCCCGCAGTACTCGTCGGCCGCCACGGGCTCGGCCGTCGACCGAGTCTACGAGATCGTCGGCAAGAGCTGGAACGTCCCAGCGGTCGAGACCATCGGCGCCTTTTACGACCATCCCGGGTTCATCGACGCGTTCGCCGACGTCGCCCGTCGTCACATCGCGGAGTTCCGACCCGACTTCGTGCTCTTCAGCTACCACGGCCTACCCGAACGTCACATGCGCAAGAGTGATCCGACGGGGCGCCATTGTTTGGCGAGTCCGTCGTGCTGCGATGCCATCGTCCCCGCCAATCAATTCTGCTACCGCGCCCATTGCTACGCCACGACGCGCGCCCTCGCGGGACGTCTAGCGCTCACGCCGGATCGGCACAGCGTCTCGTTTCAGTCACGCCTCGGCAGCACGCCCTGGATTCATCCCTACACCGACGAGGTTCTGCCGGAGCTGGCCCGCGCGGGCAAAAAGCGTCTCGCGGTGATTTGCCCGGCGTTCGTTGCCGACTGCCTCGAGACCGTGGAAGAGATCGGCATCCGCGCCAAGGAGCAGTGGCAGAGCGTCGGCGGCGAGGCCCTTCATCTCATCCCGTCGCTCAACGCCGAGCCACTGTGGGTGAAGGCCGTCGCCGACATGGTCCGCGCCCACTGACGGCATTGGTCACCGCGACTGCGTTTGTCAGGGAACTGCCCAGGCTGGCGCGGGTGCAACCAGGTCCATGTTGGCCATCGTGTTTGCGGCGTTGTTGCTGGGAGAGATCCGCGTCGTCAACGGCGTGAAGATGTATCACGAGGTGCACGGCGAGGGACCTGCCCTGCTGCTGTTGCACGGGGGGACAGCGACCATCGCGACGTCCTGGGGAAAGCACATCCCCCACTTCGCCCGGCGCCGCACGGTCATCGCCCCCGAGCAGATCGGACACGGCCACACCGCGGACGCGCCGGGTCCCTACAGCTACGCGCGCATGGCCGACGACACGGCGGCTCTGCTCGACAAGCTCGGACGCGATCGAGTGGACGTCTATGGCCGCAGCGATGGCGGCATCGTGGCGCTCTACCTGGCTGCCCGGCATCCCCGGCGGGTGCGCAAGCTGATCGTCGAGGGGGCTGCGTTCGCGCACCGCGATCCGGCGCGCATGATCAAGTGGGTCGACAGCGTGACCCCCACCACCTGGCCTGCCGATGACGTCTACAAGGCGATCTCGCCCGATGGGGTCGCGCACTGGCCGGTCTTCCAGAGGAAAGTGCTGCAGATGTACCGGTCGTGGCAGGGCTTGACCCGCGCCGAGATCGCCGCCATTCGGGCGCCAAGTCTCATCGTCATCGGTGACCGAGACGAGGTCTCGCTCGAGCAGGCCGCCGAGATGAAAAGGACGCTGCCTGGCTCCCGCCTCTGCGTGCTGCCCGAGACCAATCACGCTCGGCTTCATCGCCGCGTCGCCTGGCTCACGCCGATGATCGACGAATTCCTCGACGATCCGTTACCGGCACCGTGACCGCGGCAAGCCCGAGGCTCAGGTTGCGGCGGCCAGGGCCAGGGGTGCCTCTCGCGTCGAGACTGCAGCGGTGAGACGCTCGGGATGGCAGGAAAGCAGCACATCCAGCTCCCAGAGGGGCCGCGTCCAGCGCCGCCCCTCAACCAAGATCGTTGGCGTGGACCGCCCAGTCTGCTCGGCCAGCAGCGAGGCGGCTGTCTGGGCGGTGCGGGCGTCGTCGAGGAGCGAAGCCGCGGCGGGGCCGTCAGCCAGATCGGCCAACACGGCTTCGGCACCTCGTGCGGCAACGGCCAGCCAACGCACACCATCGTCACGAACGCGGGTGAAGGCGGCGGCCGAGCCCTCGGCGGTGAGCGCGACCCGCAGCTCTCGCACCGCCGGATCCGCGCCCGGCTGTGTCGGCAGATGCACGACCACGTGAACCCGATCCCCATGCGCCTGCACGAGCGCGCTGAGCTGATCGACGATGCTGAAGCAGGCCGGACACGCGGGGTCCACGAGCGCATCGACGCGCAACCCCCGCGATTTGTCCCCCAGCAAAAACGGCGTCGGCGACGGCGACGAGGTCACGGCGGGGCGACCGATCAGCTCGGCAAGCGGACCCCACGATGTGGCGCCGATGAATGCGAGACGTTCGCGCGCGCCCCGCAGATCCAGGTCGGACGTGAAGAGGGGAATCAGGATCTCGCGCGCCGCCAGCGCCGCGAGCGCGAACCAGACAAGGAAAGGCCAGCTGCCTCGAAGCGCGTCCAGCGACAGGGGCGGCGCCATGCCGAGACCGATGGCGAGTCCCCCCAGCACCGCAAGATGCCCCCAGGCGCAGAGCGCACAAAACCGGCGCAAGGCCAGCAGCTGCACCCCGATCAGGAAGATGGAAACCGGGGCCGCCACGGCGTGCGCCACCGCCAGCGCCAAGAGCGCCGAGGCTTTCAGAGGGGGCGGTAGTAAGACGAGAGTCGCCAGCACAATCAGCGTCGCCACGGAATGCGACACGGCGATAGCGCCGAGGTCCAGGCCGAAGGGCGCCGCCCAGCGCGAAGCCAGCACGCCATCACAGCTGCCAAACCGACCGCCGCCGCAGGCGCTCTGTGCAACGCAGGCGCGCACGCCCGCATTCTTGCCCGCCCGCGTACGCAGGACGACGGAGCGGGAGGCGTAGGTGGCCGCAGCGGCGAGTCCAGCCCAAAGCGAGATCAGGCCTGCACAGGCTAACGGATCCGTCCCTTCCCAGCCGGTTGCGGCGCCGAACACGATGATCAGCGCCAGGACGGCGATGCTCAGCCGGCGACGAGCCCCGCCCAGGGCTCCGGCCACTCGGCGTCGCCAATCCCGCCAGCGGCGTCTGGGGTCCTGCCCCTCGACTACGCCCGCTTCGCTCTTCTGGAAGCTCACGACCACACCGGTCCAGAGCCCGGACAACTCTTGTGGCGTCAGCACGAAGGTCGCTGCCGCTTCGCCTTCCACGATCAGACCCCGATCGTCCCTTCCCACGAGCACGATGAATCCTTGATCGGACTCATCGAGCGGATTGCCGACGTGAAGCACGGACGGCAATGGCATCTGCGCCAGCGCAGTGAGATCGGCTCTCACTGCCTGCGGCTCCAACCCGAGTGTGGGGGCCAGCTCGACCAGGGTGAGAAGCGACTGCGGCGCCGGACTTGCGGCAAAGCGGGCAAACAGGGCGCCCTCGTCATGAGGGATCGCCAGGCGGAGTGCGCTCAGATGAAGCGCCATGGCCGGCTCGACCCACTGCAGTCCGGGATCGGTTTGCATCACGAGCATCTTTCGTGAAAACGGGGGGCGTCTCGAACCGGGTGAATCGAAGCGAGCCCCGCGAGGCGCACCAGGGTCATGGGGCGCCTCGCGGTCACGCAATCAGGAGGACCGGGCCTTGCCGAAAGTGCCAAGGCCCGATCGACTAGCGGGCGTAGCGGCCCGAGCCGCAGCCGCGGCGGCAGGCGCCGCCGGTCACGGCGGCCAGGTCAGCGGCCGAGAGCACCTGGACCGGTGCGGACTTCGAGGGGGCTTCGTTCTTCTTCATGATGATCCTTTCGTTGACACTCGCCGTTATTTACGTGGTGGCGATTACAGTGTCCTACTCGGTGCGCGCCCTGAGATCCAGGCAGGGTTTGGCGACCAATTCTCCGTCCTAACTCCATGGTTTCACGTGGTTTTTTGGTGTCTTGCTGCCGCGTACAACGCCATTCCAAGGGCTCGTACGCCCCATTCACCGTATGACAGAAGACATACGGTGACGATCTCCTGATGGAGGGTCCGTACATCCGCCGAGTGACCGGGGTTGGCGACAGCGGTTAGTACAGCGGTTCTGGAGTGCGGCCCTCACTGCGTGGAGCCGGCGCTCGCCAGCGGTCTCGCGCACGCCTCCGATCACACGCCTCAGTCGGCTCACTCGGCTTCGACGTCTTCGCGCGGGCGCACCATGCGGACGTCGCCCGAAAGATGCAAGAACGCAACGAAGACGCTGGCGGGCCCCGGTTGCTTGGTGAAGGCGGGCGGCGGTGCTGGGAGCTTGAGCCCCGGACTGCCGAACTTCACCGCGTTGGCGTCCAGAAAGTCGATCCCCGCTGACTGCACCACCTCGGCGCCGAGCAAGGTCCCATCGCGCACCAGCGACAGCTTGAGGACCGTGCGGCGATCCTTGTCGCCGTTCAAGGTGAAGGCCTTCGACGGCTGCCACGATGCCGCGATCGCGCGGCGCAGATCCGCGGCGAAGCGAAACATGCCGACGTCGAGGTAGAACTTGCAGAGCACGTTCCAGCCGCGCTGTTCGTCGAGCATGGCGCCAGGAACCGGAGGCAAACGCTCCATTCGAGCCAACGCGCCGAGCGCCTCCTCGTCCAGCGCCTCGACTCCGGAAGGCTCCGCGAGCTGAGAGCTTTCGATCGAGCCGTCGGCGCGCAGTCGCACCGAGATACCTGTCGTGAACAACGATCCTTGTAGACGTCCCTGCGGATCGATCCTGCCGAAGACCTCGTTCGCGCGCCAGGCCTGCTGCAAGTGCCGCCGCAGCTGCGCTCGAAAGGCGGTGCGAGCAGCCGCCGCAGCGAGCTCGGCCGGATCGGGTGGCGGCACCGCTGGCGCAACGTCGGGGGACTCGTGCGAAGGGGCGGGTACCGGGCTTGCCGCTGCCTGGGCTTGCACGCCGGGCGCCCCTGCCAGCCGTCGGGTTCGAACGCCCTCGCCGGTTGCAGAACGCTCTGCGCTCGGCCTCGACCGCGCTGCCGCTCGCCGAGCGGGCCGCGGTTGAGCGGGCGACACCACGGTGTCGTCGTCTTCAGGCAATGGATCCGAAAGGCGCGGCAGATCGACGAGGCCGTCGACAAAGTCCGCCCCCACGACGTCGACGGGGACGCCTTCTTCCGGGCCCCTCGCGGATTCGCGCGCGAGGTCGACTCCGCCTTGCCCGCTTCGCGGCGCGGACGCGGTAAAGACGACCCCGCCCACGCAAAGTAGGTGCGCAGCCATCGACAGCGCTCCGCCCAGTAGCCATCGTTTCGACCGAGCCCCGATCCGCCCGGCCGGGGCAGCGCCATCACCGCCATCGCCGCGCGTGCCCAGCAGCCGTCGCAGGGCCTCCGCGATCTTCATGCGCGCCCCTGGCGTTGGGATCCGCGCCTCTGGTGTTGGGCAGCTTGCGACAGAACGCCACGGCGACCAGGGCTCGGCGGAGGCGGGCAGACCAGCATCGGGAACATCATGCCCTCGCCTGCGATGATAGCGCCGGCACAGGAACACCAACGGCAAAAGCCACAGGGTTGCAGGGCGGCGCGTGGGCCGCGGGCCTCGCCGCGGTCAGAAACCTGGCGATCGTCCAATTGCGCCCTGACAACGCGCCGGGACGGCCTTCGCCAAGCCGGTTGTGCGGGGGGATTTATAGTGGTAGCAACGTTTTCATGAGCGGCAAGCTCCGGGGCAAGCTGGGTATCACCACCAACCTCCCTGACGGGCAAAGGTCGCCCGATGCGCCGCTCGGCGAATCGTTGCGCAACACAATGATTTCCGGTAGCGGACGCTGGGCGCTCGTCGCCTTGCTCGGCCTGCCAACTGCCGGTTGCAGCGGCGTCAAGGAACACTGGCCCAACGGCAAGCCGAGCTTCGAGGATCCGGCGACCGGCGGCGCAGGCCCGGCCAGCGGCGGCGGCAGCGGTGGGGGCGGAGCATCGACCCCAGCGGCCTCGGGTGGATCCGGCGGCTCGATGGCCGGAGGCTCACCCTCGGGCGGCTCGATGGGCGGCGGCACTGTCGGCGGCTCGGGCGGCTCTATTCCCCCCGGCAACAACGGCGGCGCAACCGGCGGCGCTGGCGCGGGCGGGCAACCGACGACGCCTCCCATGGGCAACAACGGCGGCGCGCCGGGCACCACGCCTCCTCCCCCCGGCGAAGGCATCGATATCGGCGGCAAGAGCTACGGCAAGGACGACGTCGTGGTCTTCATCCACATCGGCCATTCCAACATGGGCGGTCGCGCCCAGGAGCCGAAGGAGATGTTCGACCACTTCATCTGGTACGGAAAATCCCTGCAGCCTGGTGGCCAGCCGGATCCGAAGTTCGATCCCAATCCCCTCCCCTACGACCCTCGTCTCTGGAGCTTCACCCTCGACGGGAAGTTCATCCCGGCGCGCGAGCCACTGGCCAGCGATCAGTCCAAGGACGCCGGCGCTGGCCCCGGGATGGGGATCATGCGTGCCGCTGCGGCGATGTGGCCCAAGACGCCGATGTTCGTCTCGATCGGCCGCGGACAGTCGGGGCTGCGCGGTGGATTCTGTGCGCATTTCCTCGAGCGCAACCTGGTGACGAATCAGCCGTACAGCACGACGCCGCCGACCAGCCAGGAAGACGACGCTGGGAATCGTAACTACAGCTTCTATACGGAAGTGATGACCCAGCGGGCGCTCAAGCTGAAGGGCAAGGTCAAGTTCGGAGGCATCATCGCGCTGTTCGGCGCCACCGAGGATCGGACCGGCGCGGCCGTGCCAAGCCCGCCCGCCGTGCCTTACCTATCGCAATGCTTGATCAAGATCGCGTCGACCTACCGGGCCGCACTCGGCGACAACGACATCCCGTTCATCATCAGCGACTTCGACCACGGGTCGGGCGACTGGGACTACAACAGCCCTCTTGGCGTCAAGGTTCGCGGTCAGGTTCGCGCGGCGCAGATGCAAATCCCCCGCAGCGACATCATCTCGACCGAAGGGGTCGAGATGCGCGACGATCATCACTTCACGATGCGCGGCCACAAGACCTGGGGCGACCGTGCCATCGAGCTCATCGACAAGAACGGCTGGGCCCCCTGGGGCAAGAAGTAGCCGCGGTCAGAAGGGCGACAGCGCCAATCCGACCGAGACCATCGTCCGCTCTTTGTCCCAAGCGATGCGCAGCGCTTTGCTGTCATCGCCCTTGAGCGCGTAGGGCACCGACACGCCGGTCAACAGCGCGAAGTAGCTGGTCGCCCATTCGATCGAGAACGTCGGCGAGATCGTCTGGAGCGCCGATTCCTGATCGCGCCCCAGGTTCTTGTCGACGCCGAAGAACTTGCTGACGGTCAGCCCCAGCGATGGCGCCAGCGGCCCCAGCAAATATGCCACGTAGCCGTAGACGCTGGCTGAGGGAGCGCGATAGCTCTTGAGGTCGTTTTCGCCGCCGCGGTAATCGAAACTGCCGCCGAACACCGACAGCCCCCAGTCGCTGTCGATGGTGTGATCGAGCACCAGGCCACCAGTCGGCTTGCCGTGGCCCAGTTGCTTGTCCTGGCGAAGCGGGTCGCCCGCCATGTGAAAGGCCTTGTACCCGCCTGTCGGCAGGCCAGCCGAGAGCGTGATCGTCGTGGCGTTGATCGGTCCCAACCTTCGGGTCAGCAAGGCGCTCACGTCGCCGAGCCCCTCATTCGAGAGGTCGAACCCGAAGGTGGTGGGGTTGACCCAGTATTTGTACTGCCAGGGCACGGCCACACCGAGGCGCCACTTGTCGCTGAGGTCGCGCGAGACCTGGGTGCTGACGCCGTAGATGTATCCGTCGGGCAGCTTGGTGTAGCTCGACTGACACTCGACGTGAAAGAGACCGCCGCCCACGTTGCGCCCGATCCATTTGAGGCCGACACCGCCGCCAGCCGAAGCTCCCGCGCCGCAGCCGCCGAAGCTGCCCCACGCGGCCAACTCACTGCCGGCGCTCGCCAGACCGGCGGTCGTTGTCAGAGGCAACGAGCAGGCCGGAGACGTCGGCACGGGCTGATCTTCCGCCTGCGCGACCCGCAGCTTGGCCCGGTGCCCAGCGGCCAGGCGATCGATGGCGGGCGCGCCCGCGGCCACGACGACGATCAGGACCACGGAACCAGTGGAGATCGCACGCACCATGAAACCGTTTCTAACACGGCCCGAGCAGCCCCTGACAAGCGCTCTTCGGTCCTCGTGGGCCTTCCCAAGGCCCGGCGTGTTACCGGCCGAGGCGGCCGGCGCGATAGTCGTCGATGGCCCGCGCGATCTCGGCCTCGGTGTTCATGACGAAAGGCCCGCGCTGCACGATGGGCTCGCCGAGCGGCCGTCCGGCGGCCAGCAGGAGCTCGCTGCGGCGGTTGGCGGCGCGTAGCCGGATCCGGTTGCCGGGGCCCAGCAGGGCGAGAGATCCTGCCGTGACGGAGCGACCATCGCCGCCGCCGATGGCGATCTCGCCGCCGGCCACGAAGACGAATGCCGTGTGGTTCGTAGGCAGCTCGATCTCGACCGGCCGATCGTCCTCCAGGCTGACCGTGGCCAGCAGCGGCTCGGTCGGGCGGGCCCGCACGGGTCCGCTACGCCCTTGCAGCCGACCCGCCGCCAGCCGGAGCCGACTCGCGCCTGGGCCCACCGTGAACTCGGCGAGCCTGGACGGCTGGAGATCCTGATAGGCGGGCTCGACCAATTTTTGAGCAGCCGGCAGGTTGATCCAGAGCTGGAACCCCGACATCAGTCCCGCCTCTTGCTCAGGCATCTCGGAGTGCACGATGCCTCGCCCGGCGGTCATCCACTGAACGCCTCCCCCCGTGATGATGCCAGAGTTGCCGCGACTGTCCCGATGGCGCATGCGTCCCGCGCGCATGATCGTGACGGTCTCGAAGCCGCGGTGAGGATGGTCGGGAAAACCCGCGATGTACGCCCCTGGGTCGTCCGAGTGAAAGCGGTCCAGCATCAGAAACGGATCCAGATGGCGAAGCGCCGGCTGGCCGATCACCCGCTGCAGTTGCACGCCGGCCCCATCGCTGGTCGGCATGCCCTGCAACGTCTGTGTGATCTCACGCGTCGCCCAGCTGCGGACGCCCGGACTGCGCCGAGGTTCGGCGCCCGCTGCGGACGTCGTCGCCAACAGCACCGGCAATGAGAGCGCCCCTCGACGAGTCAATCGCATGTCGTGCGCAAGCTTACGCAGCTTTGGGGCAATCGCCACGCTTCGGTGACGACGACAGGCAACCCCACCGACGACCTTGCCGGCTCAACGCGGACTCGGATAACCTCGCCGACGCGTTGTCATTCGCCACTGATCTCGATCTCGATCCGGAAACCGCCGCGATACTCGCGCGTTACGGATTCGACGCGGCGACTTTCCACTCCTTGCGACGACGCCTGGCGCCCAGCGGGGAAGGCGTGAGCAACGTCGCGCAAGGCCGCATCGAGCCGCCGCGGGCCACGGACTTCACGGAGCTTGCTCCCGAAGGCAGCGCCGAGAGCCGATCGTTGCGCGAACGAGGCCTGCAGGCGATCGCTGCGGGGCAGGTGGGCGTGATCGTACTGGCCGGCGGCATGGCGACCCGCTGGGGCGGAAGTGTGAAAGCGATCGTCGAAGCCTTGCCCGGCCAATCGTTTCTCTCGCTCAAGCTCGAGGACGCGCGCCGCATGAGCGAAAGGCTTGGCGCCCGCATCCCCTTCTTTCTCGTGGTCAGCTTCTCGACTCACGATGCGCTCGTGCGCGCCACTCGCGGCGGCGCCGGTCCCAACGTTCCCATCGAATTGGTGCCGCAGTTCGCTTCGATGCGGCTGCACCGCGACGGGCGATTGGTTCGGGACGGAGATGGACGTCCATCGCTTTATGCGACCGGCCACGGAGATCTACCGTTCGCACTCCGTCGATCCGGGGCCTTGCAGCGATTCATCGCGAGCGGGGGCAAGTACCTCCTCATGTCGAACGTCGACAACCTTGCGGCCACGCTCGACCCGGCGGTGATCGGCACCCACATCCAGCAGGGTCGCCCGATCACGGTCGAGGTGGTCCGGGCGCAGGATGGGGATCGCGGCGGCGCGCCGGCACGGCTCGACGGCAAACTTCAGGTGCTGGAAGGCTTTCGGTTCCCGCCGGATTACCCGGTGGGCGACCTGCCCACATTCAACACCAACACGATGGTCTTCGACGCCGCCGCGCTGGATCGGGATTTCCCGCTCACCTGGTTCGCGGTGACGAAGAACGCCGCCGGCTGCGAGGTCGTTCAGTTCGAGCGGCTGGTAGGCGAATTGACGGCGTTTTTGCCGGCTACGTTCCTCGTCGTGCCCCGACACGCGCCCCACGGCCGCTTCGCCCCGGCCAAAGATCCCGAAGAGCTAGCGGCGGCACGCCAGGCGATCGAGCAGATCCTCACGCGACGCGAAGTCCTGCCTCCTCCCGAGTGAGGCGCCGCGCTGTGGCCGCTTGGGACGGTACGCTGAAATACGGACGTACGGCTCCAAAAGTGCGCCTCACCCGCCGATGCAGGGAAGGGCGCCATGAAAATCGCGAAGTACGTCGTCATCGGGCAGGTCGCGCTTTCCGCGATCCTGCTGGTGATTTTCGCGACCCGATCCGGCGCTACGGCCAAACCAAAGGCGCGCGATCAGCGTGCGGCCACTGCCGAGCTCGAAGACGAAGAGACCGAGGAGCGCGGGGGCAAGCTGCGCGGCAAGTCCCAATCGAAGCACAAGGACGGCGATCACGACGCCGATGAAGACGAAGCCGATTCACACGCCCGTGGCAAACGAGCCTCGGCCAAGACCGAGTCGACCGGAAAGAGCCGCCGGCCACCGGGCCCGTACGTCGATCAGCACGGCCACGGTGTGGCCAACGACAACCACGGCGAGGATCACGACGCCAAGAAGGGCCCCCTGGTCGAGCATGCCGCTCCCGAAGCCTT
>JANNNO010000489.1:0-20331 GCA_031398585.1 Myxococcales bacterium
CCCGTGACCACCTCCGCAAGCACCAGCCAGCCTCCCAACCAGCTGCGGCCCAGGGCTGAAAACAACACAGTTGCTCTCCCCGCTTCGCGGGGCGAGGTGAAGACGGGGACCGGGCCGCAGGAGGTGAAGAAGCGGCCTCCAGCCGTCGGCGCCTGTGGCGCGCGGAGCTCTTGTTGGGACGGTCAGTGTTCGGTCAGTTCGGGGAGGTGGAGGCCGGGGGGGAGGGTGTCGCCGAGGGCGATGTGTTCTTCTTTGGCTTCGAGGGCGACGACCTCGGCGACCAATATCGCGGCGCGATCTGCGTTCGATCGACGTAGCCAATCGATAACCTGCGCGCGGGTGGCGTCGTCGAGATCGCGAGCCCTGTCGCCGGTTCGACGGGCGATCTGGGCGATGGAGAAAGCGACCTTGGCCGGTTGTGACCAGTCTTGCGCCAACACGGCCTGCAACCACGCCGCGGCTTTCGAGGCAGGGATCACGCAGTTGAGCGGGCCATAGAGCGGGATGCGGGCGCCGATGCGGGCCAGAGCCCACAAGGTGATGCCGTCCTCTCGCGTCTTTTTGCTCTCCATTCTCCGCGACAGCTCATCACCCAACGTCAGCTTGGCTTCGGGTGAGAGGCGCTCCAGGTTGGCGAGACAGCGCAACATCTCGGCTGCCTCTTCCGGGCTCGGTTTGACCTCGTCCCACTTCTTTTGTCCCTTGCTGCCCGGCAAGAAGAGCTGAGCCAGGCGCAGGTAGATCTGATGCTGCTGCCCCTTGCTCAGCCCGCCGGCGATGCGGCGCCACGTGATCCACCAGGCGAGGCGGCTCTGTTCGGCGCGAGGGTGGACCAGATCCTCGTTGAAGATTCGCCACATCTGCTTGGCCCGCCAGTCGTCGAGCGGCGCGCCCGTCCCCGGGCGCAAGGTGAAGCCGGCAAGGTGAAGCCAGCGCGCCTCGTGCGCCGGCGATCGTTTGCGTTGCTCCTCGATCGCGAAGAGCACATCGTGAAGCGCGCGGGCGGTGGCTGGGTTCCACTGGTCTCGCGGCCTGCCGAGGCGTTCCTCGAGTGACTTCATCACCCGGGCCAGCTGATCGTCGGCGGGTGCGGCGAAGACGGCCTCGAGCAGGACCCGCGCTTCGGGCAGGCGCGGGCTGACCAGAGCGGCCTGCCGATCTACGACGTCCTCCCCGTTGGCGCCGCCCCCGCGATTGGTGTCTGTGTTGCGGTTTGCGCCGCCGTCGCCAGCCGAGACGCCGCGAGCTGCGCCCGTGTCGCTAGGCAAGACGCCGCGAGTTGCACCGCCGCCACCATCGGTCGCAATCCCAGGCGCGACGGTGGCAGCTTGCGATCGGGCGGTGCTTTCGCGAGAGGCCGAGCCCGTGCTGTCGGTTGGTCTTCCGGGCGCGCTGGTCTTTGCCGCGTCCGCAGACGGCAAGAGATCGATCTCGGTTCGTCCCAAGGTCGCGTCGCTGGCGAAGATCGTTGTGCCCGCTACGGGCGTCAGGCGCGGGGCGCCCGGTACCGCGGTGGCGGCACCGCCCGCCCGCATATCGAAGACGAGCCGCCACGACAAGGCCGGGTGACCGGGTTGCGGGGCCTGTTCGGTGCACCAGATCTCGAGAGCGGACAGCTCGGTGACCCTCACCTCCAGCTTCACCGTGACCTCGTTGCGGCCCGGAGCGCGCAGGGCGGCCACGATCGGTGGTAGCTCGACCAGATCCGCCGAATCGTCGTCACCACCGCCCGCGCGGGTGACGGTGGCGGCGCTCGCGCCCACGCCAATCGCCGACGTTCCCGTTTCGGCCAGCGCCAGCAGCGTTCCGGCGGGCTCGTTGCGCGTCGATGACGAGTACAGCTTGAAGCTGACCGGGCGGTTGGTGACCAGGCGGAAGTCTCTCTCGAGTTTGGCGGCGCTGCCCTCTTCGATCCCTTTGGGCGCCAGACAGATCGCGTGCGCGCGGCCGACGCCGACGAAGAACGAGCGAGGTGTCCCGCCACCGATGCGCACCCCCTGGCCCCGGCGCACCAACCCGTAGACCGCGGCCCCCTCGGCGACCGCCAGCTCGGGCGCCGCCGTCGGGAGCTCGCGAGGAGCGCCGAGATCGGGCTGCCAGCGGCCGATCTGTTCGAGTATGCGGGTGCGCAGCGCTGCCGGCGTCATGGCACCCCCGTTGAACAAGACGGCGTCGACAGCGGTGATGCCGTGGCGGCCGAAGAAGCCGGCGAGGTGGCGCGTGATCGCCGGATCCGACGCGTAGGGCAGACCGAATTCGTGCAGACCACCGCGCGTTCGCCGCGGTCGATCCTGGCGGTCGACCGCAGGAAAAAAGCCCTCGTCGAGCACGCGATCGAGCTCGCTGCGCGAGAGATCGGCGCGCAGGGTGCTGCCGATGAGCCGGCTCGAACGGCCGCTTACCGTGATCGGCAACGATTCCGTCTCGGGATGGGAAAGCAGCGTCTCCTTCGCCAGCCGACAGGCGTGCACCAGGCCGTGCCACTGCATCGAATCGAGGCGCCCCGGCCCGCCCAGGGCACGGCCCGGATCCTCGCTGTGAAGGCGCCCCTCGACGATCTTGGCCAGCGTGAGATCGATGTTGTCCCCGCCCAGCAGCAGGTGATCGCCGACCGCGGTGCGATTGAAAGACGCGCGATCGTTGCCGACCGCAATCAAAGTGAAGTCGGTCGTGCCGCCGCCGACGTCGAAGACCAGCACGCGATCGCCACCGCGCAGCCGGCGCCGGGCCGGATTGCGGCTCATCCAGGCGTAGAATGCGGCCTGCGGCTCCTCCAGCAGGACCACCGGCGGCAGCCCCGCGCGGGCAGCGGCGGCGATGGTCAGCTCGCGCGCGGCCTCGTCGAACGACGCCGGGACCGTGATGATGATCTCCTGCTCGCCCAGACTATCGCCCGGCGCGCGGTGCAGGTGATCCCAGGCTGCTTTCACGTGCGTCAGCACGAGAGCCGCGGCATCGATGGGCGATCGCTTGGGGCCATCCTCCACGCCCCAGGGCAAGATCGCTGCGTGGCGATCGACGCCGCCGTGGCAGAGCCACGATTTCGACGAAGCGATCATGCGGCCCGGCTGCCGCGCCCCTTGCGTGCGCGCCAGCTCGCCTACCACCGGGCGGGTGGCGGCGTCGTCGACCGCGGGCGCCCAGGGCAGTGCGGTTTCGACTGCGGTCAGATCATGGGGTCCAGCCAGAAAGACGAACGACGGCAGCTGACGGCGACGATCGAGGGCACCCGGCGCCACCAGCTGCGGCAGCTCGAACGACTGCACCTTGGGGGCCGCTTGCCGGGTGTCGACGTAGGCGACCGCGGTGTTGGTCGTGCCGAGATCGATGCCGACGACGAAGCGGGCCCGGCTCACGCCCCCTCACCCCCGCTCGCGGACCGAATATTCCAGCTTCCAGCGGCCTTTGCCGTCGCGTTCCACACACCACAGCTCGAGCGTTCCGATCTCGGTGAGCCGAGATTCGAGGGACACCGGGACCACCGTGCCGGGCTCCGATCCGAGCTCCGCCGGCAACGTCGCCTCGACCGGCCCTAGCTCGTCGAGCGGCCCGTCGCTCGGATCGACCAGAGCGCCGGCGCCGTCTTCCTTGCGGTTGTTGGCAGCGAAGAAGCGAAACTCCGCCGTCTCGCCCACCACCAGGCCGAGCTCCTCGTCGGGCAGCTTCTGCGAGGTGCCCTCTTCCATGCCGAAAGGCACCACGCAGAGAGCTTTCACCGGCGGGGCGAAGCCCGGGATCGCCGGCATCGCGGCTTCGATGCCGATGTAATACGAACGCGCGGTGCCGCCTCGGATGCGGATGCCGCGGCCGGCGCGCACCATGCCGTAGTACGCGGCACCGTGCGCGACCGCGAGATCGAGATCGGTGCCGGCCAGGCCGGGAGCGCCGCCCTTGCCTTGCCAGGCGCCGACCATCTCGGAGACGCGCGAGCGCAAAAGCTCGCCCTTCATGACGCCTCCATTGAAAAGCACGGCGGTCGGCGTGCGGCCGTGGCGGGTGATGAAGTCCGCAAGGTGGCGGGTCACCGCGGGATCGTGCGCGTAGGGAAGGCCGAGCTCGCGCAGACCGGTGGCGCGACGTTTTTGCGGACGCGCGGCCCGGTCGACGAAAGGAAAGAAGCCGTCGAGCACGAGGCGTCGCACGTGATCGCGAACGAGATCGATGCGCACGGTGCCGCCGATCAGCTTCGAGCTGCGCCCCAGGATCGAGACCGGCAGCAGCTCGGGTGAGTCGGGCGACAGCAGCTGTTCTTTGGCCCTGCGACAGGCGTGCACGAGGCCGCGGAACTGCAGCGGCGAGAGCCGATCGCCGAGCCGCTGCTGGGTGGCGTGCGCCAGCGCGAGGTCCATGTTGTCGCCGCCAAGCAGGATGTGCTCGCCGACCGCAACGCGTTCGAGCGCCAGGTTGCCAGTGCCGTCGTCGACCACGGCGATGATGGAAAAGTCAGTCGTGCCGCCACCGATGTCGCAGACGAGCACCGAATCGCCAGGGCCGAGCTGGTCGCGCCATGACTTCCCGACGTGGGCCAGCCAGGAATAGAAGGCGGCCTGGGGCTCTTCGAGCAGGGTCACCTGGTGCAGGCCCGCCTGCTGCGCGGCCGTCATGGTCAGCTCGCGCGCGATGGCGTCGAACGACGCGGGCACCGCCAGCATGACCTCTTGTTCTTCCAGCGGATCGTCGGGGTGGGCGTCGTTCCAGGCCGCGCGCACGTGTTCGAGGTAGAGCGCCGACGCTTCGACCGGCGAGACCCGCTGGGGCGCACCCGTCTCACCCATCTCGTCCTCGGGCAGAGGATCATCCGGGTGTTCCATGTCGGCGCCCCGCCACGGCAGGATCGGTGCGTGGCGATCGACGCCGGTGTTGCAGAGCCACGACTTGGCCGACGAGACCAGGCGGTGGGGAAGCTCGGATCCGCGCTCGCGCGCCAGAGTGCCGATGGTGAAGCCGGGCCGTTCGGCCCAGGGCAGTGACAGCCCTTCGGGCGGCACCTCGAGCTCGGTCGGCAGCAAGAGGAACGACGGCAGCGTCGGCTGCGCCAGGACCTCGCCGGGGCTGATCACCTGGGGGATGCGAAACGACGTGATGGTGCCATCGCCGTCAGCCGCCACCGAGGCGACGGCGGTGTTTGTGGTTCCGAGATCGATTCCGACGAAGTAACGAGCCATCGCAGCCAATCCGCTCAGCGAGCGCAGTCGGTCAGTGCAGCGGGCGGACCGCCGCGGATTCCTCTTCGATTAAGCTCGCCTCGTTAACCAAGCGTCGTTATCCAAGCCTGACTTCAGCCGGGGCGAGCACGCGCCGATCGACGCCTTCGCTCAAGGTAGGTAGCTTGACCTGCACCGCCCGCCAGCCGTGATGTACCAGAATACCTCTAAATGGCGGATCTCCGATGGTCTTCCCGATGAGTCGGACCTCGGTCGGGTCGAATCCGCGGGGCACGACAACCGGGCCGTCTTCACGGCCGGGCATCACCGGTTCGAGTCGCAGGTGTTCGTCGAGCACCTTCTTGCAGCCGCGGTGGATGTCGCGCACGGCCGCGCCGATCTGGGCGTCAGCATGCTGGTCGAGCGATTCGCGCAGAAAGTCCACCAGGCGTCCTTCACGCTGGAGGAGGCCGAGCACGGCCAGCGCGCCTTCGGAGCGTAGTTCCGCCGCGTCGGCACCGCGCGCTGGTGTTCCGAATCGTTGCGCCGAGGGCGGCGTCGTCGGCACCGGCGTGCTCGCCACGGGGCCCCCCTTGTGTGCCGGCAGATCCGGCAGGGTCCGCAAGGTGACGGAGGGAGGCGTGGGCATCGGCGGCAGGGGAAGCAGCTCCTCCGGGATGAGCGGGATCGCTTCGCCCGGCAGTCGCCCCCGGAACAGGACACCGAAGAAGCAGGAGACAGCCAGACCAAACCGCGACATGGATCGAGGTGTTAGACGAGCGCCGGGGGAATCTCAAGCGCTCCGTGCATCGAGAGCCGCTGGGCCAGACAGGGTTTACCCGGTTCGTACCAGGCCTGCGGCTTCGGCAGGCGCTGCCGCGATCGTCCGGCAGAGCAGCGGGATGCGAGGGGTGGCGCGCAACGACCAGTAGAGGGGGGTGCCGCGGCCGGGACCCTTTTGTCCCTCCACGCTGGCATCGCGGCCGAGCACGCCCATGACCTCGACCAGCGCGCCGGGCTCGACGGCGGCTTCGGCAAGGCGCGGGCGAAAGAGACGTTGTCGCCACGACAGTGCGCTGGCAAACCCGAGAGCCAGCCGCGGCTGATCGACCTGCCACGCCACACAGACGACGGCGTCTTGCTCGGCGGCCATCACCCGCTGAGGCGGGTCGAGCAGAAAGCCATTGAGCACGAAGACGCGGACCCGATCACCGGTCGGCAACTCCAACCAGAAGTCGTTCCCCCGTAGTTCTTCGGCCAACCCAGCCCGGCTGCGGCAGAGCACCGCTGGCCCGCCGCCCAGCAACGCCCGACCGGTCGGTTGTGGGCACACCCGTCCGACGAGGCGAACTGCGGTGCCGAGCGGCGCGGCTTGCGGACGTTCGACTTCCACGGCCTTGCGCCAGGCTCTACCGAGTGACCAGCGCCCGAGGCCGCGCACCGCAAGGAGCGAGGCGGTCACCGGCAAGAGGCCAAGAATGAAGGGGGCGGCCGCCGGCCAGGGACGACCGAAGATGAGATCCGCAGCGGCGATGCCCAGCGGCGCCAGCAACGCGGAACGCATCGCCAGGTGCATCGCTCGCGGAAACCGGCGCCACCCCGGACCACCAGCTCCGAGCCACCAGCCGGTGGCGTTGGCGGGGAGATCACCGCCGTGCGGAGGTGGGGGCGCGGCGAAGGCGTCGGGCCGTGAAGGCCGTGCAGCCGGGGCAAGTCGGGCGGCGACGGAAACGGCGGCTGGTGCCAGGGTCGGCGGCGATCCCGCACGGCGAACCAGAGCCCGGCTCTGCGCGTCGACGTCGTCGAAGTCCGGCTCCAACCAGGAGAATCGGGCGCCACGCCGATGTAGGCGGGCCTGGATGCCGAGCCGCCAGCGGGCGCGAATGCGTTCAATCACTTTCGCCTCCTAACCAGGGTGGGGAGTGCGCTTGCCGACTGCTATCGTGACGGGCCGTGGACGTCGGGTCAAAGCCACCGGTCGGCAAATCGCCATCGGAATCACCCGCCCACCGCAGCGGACCCCCGCGAGCACTGCTGGCCGCCGTCGCCTCGGCGATCCTCCACGCCCTGTTCTGGCTTGGCAGCTCGCTCGTCGACCCGCCGGACGCCGAGAGCCTGAACGACGACAATCGGCCCGCCGAGATCAGTTTCGAGGTGGTGGCCCCGCCACCCCGCGCTCCGCCGCCGAGCGCGCTTGCCGCCACCCTGGTGCGCCCGCAGGAAACATCCGAAGAAGACGCTCGCGACCGCACGCCGAGCGCCAAGCGACGGCGAAACCCAGCACAGCCGGCCGCTGGCGAAGCGGGGGCCGAAGCCGGGGAGCCGACGGGCCCGCCGGCGCCGGCGACGGGTTCGGCGCACGAGATGTTCGCCATCCCGAGCGATCCGGCGGGTGGCGTGCCCCTGCCAAGCGCGGATCAGATGGGGCGCGCGGGATTGCTGGCGCCGGGAGCGGGTGTGGCGGCCGAGGCGCCCAAACCAAAGGGAAAATCGCGCTGGACCGAGAGCATGGACCGACGGTCCCGCTGGGCGCGGGAGCGGGCCAATGCGCAGGGCGGTCAAGGGCCGCCCGAGGCTTTCGACATGCTGCGGGAGATCGAGCGGCGTTATCAGCCGTCACGGGGCATGGTCGTCGATCTGGTCAAGGCCAACGCGGGTCGCGCACGCGACGCGGATCGGTGGTTGGGGCGATATCTGGGTGGCTTTCTCGATCACGATCCCACCACGGTGGATCAGCCATTCGAGCGGGAGACGGCCTATCGGCGCGCGGTGGGCAACGCCGCGCTCGAGTACCACGCGCGCTATTGCCTTTCGTTCGATCGCGAGGGCAAACCGATCATCGAAGCGGATCCGGCTTCGGGCATCGCGGGGCTCGACAAGATGGCCGAGGAGCTGGTGCAGCAGGCGGCGCAGCGCCGTGGCCCCGGGTTGGGGACGGCGTCGCGGGTCTGCTACAAGTTCTCCGCCCGGCTCGAACGAATCCCGCCGATCCCGGTGTTTGCCTGTGGGCTCACTGCCGACCTGCGACCCGAGTGCGTCTGGCCGCTCAAGGAGATGGCGTCGACCCGGGTCACACTCGATGGCCTCGATTTCGCGGCGCAGTCCGCTGGCCGACCCGACGCGCAGTAGGCGCCAAGGCCGAGGCGCCAAGGCCGAGGCGAAGCCCGAACCGCGGCGTGCCTACGCAAACGCACGACTCGCCTCACTGCGCACACGCAGCACGGATCTTACGACGATCGAGGACCCGGGCCGCCCGCTGGCGAGCGAAACAGAGTTCATTCCGGCCGCGATTCCGCTTACGCTATGGAGGCGGGGTTTCTGGCCGGGGCTCGCTCCCTCTGCGCCGGCGGGCGCATACCCGCACCACATCCCATCGGCTCATGTCCTCCCTCAAGTCTCCACCCACGCCACCAGGGGCGCCGGCAGCGGGCCAGCTGGTCTCCCCGCAGGCGCCGAGTGCCCCCGCTGCCCCGGTATCAGTGGCGGGACCTGGCGCTTCGGCGCGTCTGACTCCGAGGCCCGTGTTGATCTCGCCCGCGGTGGAGCGGTCGCGCGGGGACGTGGCGATCTTGATCGTCGAGGACGATGAAGCCACTGCCCGCAGCCTGGCACGGGTGATAGCGGAGATGGGCTACTGGGTGATGGGCACGGCGCGAACGGCCGAGGAGACCCTCGCGGCGGCCAACCGACATCGGCCCGACCTGGTGCTGGTCGATGTTCACATCGAGGGGCGCGACGATGGCATCACGGCGGCGGCCGCGTAGCGCGCGAGGCACGACGTTCCGGTCATCTTTCTCACCGACTATCCCGACGACGCCGCCCTGGCGCGCGCGCGAGGAACCCTGCCGCTCGGTTATCTGGTCAAGCCGGTCAAGGACCACGATCTGCAGGCCGCGGTCGAGGTTGCGCTTTACAAGCATGCCGCCGAGAGCAAGCTGCGCGAACGCGAGCGCTGGTTCTCGACGACATTGCGGTCGGTCGGCGACGCGGTGGTCGCGGTCGATCGCAACCTCGCCATCACGTTCGTCAATCCCGAAGCGGAACGGCTGCTGGGCATGCCGATGGGGCTTCTATCAGGGCAACGCGTGGGCGAGGTGCTGCGGCTGTGCGACGAGCGGACGCGACAACCGATCGAGAACCCGCTGGCACAGGCGCTCCGCCTGGTGCGCGCCACGACGCCGGGGCCCGCCGTGATCGTCAACGGCGCCGATGGCGAGCAGTGTCCGATCGAAGCGAACGCCGCGCCCATCGTCGACGAGAAGGATCAGCTGCTGGGGGCGGTGCTGGTCTTCCGCGACGTCAGCCGCAAGCGGCGGCTAGAAGATCAATTCGTCGTGGCGGATCGCTTGGTAGCGCTGGGAACGCTGGCAGGGGGCGTCGCGCACGAGATCAACAATCCTCTCACCCTCATAACGAACAACGCGCACTTCGTCTCGATGGAGCTCGAGGAGATGCAGCGATCGTTGCGAGAAGGTACCTTCGACGCGGGGCAAGCCGAAGAGCGGATGGGCGAGGTGCTGGCCGCCATCCAGGATCTGAACACCGGCGCGCGGCGGGCGGCGATGATCGTCGAGGACATGCGGCGCTTCTCCGCACACGAGCCCGCCTCGCGCGAGCTGGTCGATGTAGCGGGCACGCTGAGCTGGGCGATCCGCATGTGCGCGGTTCATCTGACGCCACGAGCGCGGGTGGAGACCCACATCGGCCCCGTGCCCAACGTGCTCGCCAACCGGACTCGGATCGCACAGGTCTTCATGAACGTGCTGATCAACGCCGGTCAGGCCTTGCCCGATGGCGATCCGCGCAACCATCGCATCAGCATCACAGCCAAAGCCGACAGCGTCTGGGTCTACGTCGAGATCAGCGACACGGGGCCGGGCATGAGCCGCGAGATCCGGCAGCGGATTTTCGAGCCCTTCTTCAGCACCCGCGGCGTTGGCGAAGGCAACGGTCTCGGCATGGCGGTCGCTCACGGCATCGTGTCCGCGCTCGGCGGACGGATCGAGATCGAGAGCGCCGCGACGAGGGGTACGACCGTGCGCATCTGTCTGCCCGCCGCGGCCTGAGGCTCGTGTCAGGAGAGTGCTTTAGCTTGCGCGCTTGAGCTCTTCGTCGATCACGCGCTTGAAAGCCTCAAGGGGCTGCGCGCCGACGAAGCGGGTTCCGTTGATGAAGAACGTTGGCGTGCCAGTCGCGCCGACGCTGGCGGCTTGCTGCGCGTCCTTCTGGACCTGCGCGCGAAACTTCCCCGAATCGAGTGCGGCCTTGAACTTCCTGGCGTCGAGGCCGAGCTCGGCGGCGAACTTCTCCAGCGACGCGCGATCGAGCGACTGCTGATTTTCGAAGAGCTTGTCGTGGAAAGGCCAGAACTTGCCCTGCTCGTGCGCGGCGAGAGAGGCTTCGGCGGCCAGCGGCGCGTTCTTGTGAAAGGGCAGCGGCAGATGCTTGAAGGCGATGCGAACCTTGCCCTTGTAATCGGCCTCGAGCTGCTTGAGCACGGGCGGGATCTTGTTGCAGAACGGGCATTCGAAATCGGAGAACTCGACGATGGTGATGGGCGCGTTGGCGGGGCCCTTGACCGGAGCGGCGCCGATCGGCACCTCGACCCGCGCCGGCGGCGCGCCCGGTGCGGGAGCCGCGGCCAGCGCTTCTTCGGTCAGCTTCTGCGAGACCGCCTCCTTGGCGGTGCCCTTGGCGATGAGCGCGTCGGCCTTCTTCAGCTCTTCGTCGATGATGGCGGAAAAGGCATCGGCCGGTTTGGCGCCGACCAGCTTGCGGCCATTGATGAGGAAGGTCGGGGTGCCGCTTGCGCCCACGGCATCGCTCATCTTCTTGTCGGCGTCGACGGCTGCGGCGATCGCCGGGTCGGCGTAGTCCTTGCGCCACTTTTTCAGATCGAGACCGACCTCGGCCGCGTACTTGGCTAGCTCAGGTTCTCCCAGCGCCTGCTGATTGGCGAAGAGCTTGTCGTGATAGGGCCAGAACTTGCCCTGGCGGTTGGCGGCCAGAGCGGCGCGGGCAGCGGGGACGGCGTTCTTGTGAAAGGCGAGCGGCTGATTGACGAAGACGAAGGCGACGTCCTTTTCGTACTTCTTTTGCAGCTCCGCGACGGTCGCGGCGGCGCGGCTGCAGAATGGACACTCGAAATCGCTGATCTCGACCAGCGTGACCTTGGCGGCCTTGGGGCCCTTGCGTGGACTGTGCGCGGCGAGGGTGAACTTGGCCGCGGCGACATCACCCGACGGGGCACGCGCCGCTGCGGGTGCTGCGGGTGCTGCGGAAGGCGACGGAGTCGGAGAGGGCGCCTCGATGGCGGCGGCCACCGGCGCCGACGCCCCTGGCGTGCCGACTTCCCGTCCCACGAAGAGGCCAACGGCAAGACCGGTCACCAGAGGCCAGATCACGGATGGTTGCCAGAAGGTCTGGGCCGCTTCGGTCGCAGCCGGCGCGCTCTTGGACGGGGTGGCTTGGCCCTGTGTCTTCATGCGCGACCTCATACCAGTCGGCGCCTGCGCTCGATCGGGCCCGTGACGAGTTTCACCGAGAGTTGACCTGAGCGTTTCAGGCCGACGCCGATCAGTCGCCGGGCGAGGGGCCAAGGCCGAAGTCGTGGCCCGGTGAATAGCCGCGGGTCGTCTTGAGGATGCCGCCGTCGGCGCCGAACAGCAGCACGGTGGGGAGACCGGTGATGCGGTGTTGAGCGGTCAAGCGGCGATCCGGATCGCGCAGGATGTTGGCGGCGAATGGCTCGCGGTATTTGACGAAAAAGGCATCGAGATCTTCGACGCTTTCGTGGGTAACGGCGTAAAGGGGAACGCCGTGTTCCTGAGCAAGTCGCGTGAGCATGGGCATCTCGGCCCGGCAAGGCGCGCACCAGGTTGCGAAGAACGCCAGCAGCCAGCGTGAGGGCGCCGGCTGCGCGGGGATTGTGAGCGGCGCTGGAATTTGGCCGCGGTAAGCAACGATCGGCGCGCCAGCGGCGATGGGGCGTGGTGGCGGCTGCGGCAACGCGGTGGTCGAGGCGGCCTGGCGAGCCGCGGGCAGCTCGGCCGCCAGGCGCGCGGGGAGGATCGACTCGGCGAGGGCGACGTCTTCCTCCCAGCTCGGGAAGGCGTCGGATGCGAGCCGCTCGGCGGGCGGCGCGGGGGTCAGCGGAAGCGCGGTTGCCTCGCAGTCGCGCAGAGCTGCAAAGCGAGCCCGGTCGGACTCGCTGCCAGCCTCGAGCAAAAGTGAACGGGCGCCGAGGCGGGTGAGAAGCCGCCGCAGTCGCAAGGTGACGGCGTGGCGAACCTCCGTGCGATAGGACAGTGAAGCGGCCTTGAGCTCTTCCTCGTGGGCTGCGAGCAGTCGGGCGCCGGTGGGGGCGCCTTGCCGGGTGAAGCCAGCGAGAGAGCGCACGAACGAAGCCGCTGCTGAACCACCGGGGGCGGCCCCTTCGATTCTCGTTCGGTCCATCGGTGCGACGGCGACGAATGCGCGCAGGTTGTCGATGGCGGTCTGGCGGGCGATGCGCTTTCGGCGGCTCGCCTCGGTCTTGATGCCGCTGGCGAGCTTCTGTAAGTGCCGCACCACCGGTTCCAATGTCGCAAGGCCGGCGGGTCGTGGGATGCCGAAACGATCCGCCAGGGCGTCGAGGGTGCGGGCATCGTCGGCCAAGGAACTCGGGTCCCGCCACACTTGCCCCAGCGCCTCGTCGACGAGCGCGGCGGGTGATGTGCCCCGCCGGGCGGCCAGCGTCTGCACGAAGCTCTCGAGAAAGACGTCAGAAGTGGCGAGCGGAACGTCGGGCGTCGCGTCCTCGATCACGGTGCGAGCGTGGGCTTGGTCGAGTGGAGCGCCGTCGGCCAGCGCGCGCAGAAAGACGAATCCGTGCCCGGTGTCGTCGCGGCCGCGGCTTTCGGGATAGCAGCCGTAGGCCATGCGGTCGGCGGTGGTGGAGTAAAAGCCGCAGCCGTTGTTCGCCTCGCCGGTCGTGAAGAGGGGCGCGAATCCTCCCGAAAAACATTGCGACATGACGGTCACGATCTTGACCCCTGCGGGCAGGTTCGAGAGCAGCTCGCCGAGATCACGGCGCGAGAGCGATTCGCCCTTGCCCCACAAGGTGATGCGGCTGCCTGCACCATCGCCGTTGTCGGGTGTTCCATGATCGGTGACGTAGAGCAGGAGCGTGTCGCCCGCCCGCATCGACGACGAGGCGGTGAGTGACCAAATCGCCAGAGCGCCGCGTGTGGCCGAGACCAGGCGCACGCCGGGCAGACGCGAATCGACCAATTCGATGGGGGTGCGCAGGGCGGCTTCGAGCTCGGTCCCTTCGACCATCCAGAAGTCAGGTTCGGGCTGCCGTTCGCGCACCGCCAGATCCACCGCCGGATCGTCTCCGTCGCTTGCCATCACGGTGATGGAGCCGGTCGGCACGCGCACCCGCCCGAGCGAGGCAAGCAGCTCGCGTACGTGACTCATGTGCGACTGGTAATTCTGCGCCGCCGTGCCGCCTCCATTGATGACGAGGGCGTGAAGCCGCGGTCCTCCGACGGGCGTCGGCGTCGGCGTTTCGGGAGGACGCGGAGTGGGGAGCGCCCGGGCCGCGGCGGGCGGCGGTGGGGCGGGGGCCGCCGCTTCGGGGGGGCGCGTCGCCAGCCAATACCCGGCGGCGACGCCGATGGCGGCGAGGATTCCGGGAACGACGCGAGCGCTCACGCGCGAAAGCTACTCGTAAATCCGCTTCGGTGCCCGGGCCGCTGGATCACCGTCGCCGTGGAGCGCCGGCGACTCGGTGGTCGATGTCGACGCGGCCGACTCCCCCGTGACTCATGTTCGAACTTCCGTTGCAGCGCGGCCGTCGAGCGGTGTCACTGAAACGGAACGTTCGCCGAGTGTTTGCACCTCTCGCGCGGTGCCGAGGCGTACAACGGCCGCATCGAAGCCCCGGCGAGAAGCAGGAGAGACATGAACAACGAAGCGGCACGCGTGCGGGTCATCCGGATCGGGCCGCTCCGCATCGAGGGCGGTCATCACGTCTACGTCGACGACAAGGAGATCAACCTGTCGCCGCTCGAACGACGGCTGTTGCTCGAGCTGGTGCGGCGGCGCGGCTCGATCTGTCATCGTCAAGATCTCGGCAGCGTTCGTTATCCCTCGGCGGCGGGCGAAGACGAGCCTTGCGCGGCGGCCGCCGTGCACACCCGGATGAAGCGGCTGCGCATGAAGCTCGGCCATGCGGGAGCTCTGCTCGAGACGGTCTGGGGTATCGGCTACCGGCTCACTTCTCAGCATTCTTTGCGCGAGAGTGTGCGCGGTCTCGACTGATGGATCCGCCTGCCGGCGGCACGCCTATGGCGGCTTGCCCGCGGGCATGTCGAGGGTGAAGCTGAAGTTCTGATCCGGCTCGGTCAGGAACGAATCGTAGAGCGGTGAGTAGGTGAAGACGCGCACGTTGCGACCGTCGGGCAGAAACTCGACCAGGCGCAGGAAGCCTTCGCCGCCCAGATTGCGGAACTGATAGTTGGCCAGCATCTGGTGGCAGGTGGTCCCGCGATCGGTGACCGTGGCCAGGTACCCGGTTCCATCGCCCAGCACGTGCCCGTTGAAGGTCATCACGAATGCGTGCTTGCGGATGAGCTTCTGCCAGATCTCCTCGCCGTCGTTCACGCCGCCAGCGGTGCCGTAGACGTGCGGGTTGAAGTCCTGCGGGTTGGCCGTGTCGGTGTGATCGTAGCGACGATCGTTGTGATTGAGATAGGCGTGCGTGATCATGATCCCCCACCGATCGCGGTGATCCGTCATCAAGCGATCGGCCCACGCCAGCACCTCGTTACGCGGTCCCCACTCCAGCGCAATCACGATGTAGTCGCGTCCGCCGATCGAGAACAGGTGGTAGCTGTTCTCGAGCTTGCCGGTTTCGAACGCGCCACCGAAGGTTGGTAGGGCCGCCGTCCGTTCGTACTGGAAATAGAGGTTCATCAGGGTGTCGCGGTTGACGGCGGTGCCGCCGGGGCCGAGGTCGTGATTGCCTGGTACCAGCGCGTAGGGCACGACGCCATCGAGCAGTCGCATGGCCGAGGCGGCGCGCTGCCATTCGCGCGGCGTGTTCTGATCGACGATGTCGCCCAGGTGCAAGACGTACGAGATGCGACGGGTGCGTGCGCTGCCGGCGATCCAGCTGGTCTGCGCATCGTAAACGCCCGGGTAGGCCAGCGCGTAGTACTGCGTGTCGGGGAGCACCGCCAGCATCTCGGACCCTTCGGTGAACGCGGGTCGGCCCGGGGTCGGGGTGATCGCAACGGGTGCGACTTTGCGGAGGCAGACGTTGCGCGTGTAGGGCAGGAGGTTGGCGAAGAAGGCCGCGTTGAAGCGATCGCGATCGGGTCCCGCGCCGACGGGTTTGTCAGCCGGGATGGAGGTCAGGATGAAGCGGCCCTGGGAATACGCGCCTTCCATCAGCGCGGCGTGCCGGCCGTTGGCTTCGCCGGCCAGGAGGATGGCGAAGCCACTTTGCATCTCGAAGGTCTCCCAGCCGAGCTGCGGGAACTTCCAGGTGAGGGTGGCGCCGTCCATCGGCACGCCCGAAAGCAGCGGGTGCTGGGCGTCGAGGACCGCGAGCTGCCCGACGTCGACGTCGCCTCGACGCGCCGATTGGGAATTGGGCAAGAACGGCGGCACCGGCTCGGCCTGATCGGCCTGGGTCATCTGCACGAGCACGTTGGCCGCATCGACGAAGGTGTAGAGGCCGACGCCGAAGCGCGAGACGTACGCGCGGTAGGCAGGGCTTTCGCTGGCGAACGTCGACAGGAAGACGAGGCCGCGCAGATGACGCGGATCCTTGTCGAGTGGCAGCGGCTCGACCTTGAAGCCCGCTGCCATCAGGAGCGCCGCCGCACCGCCCTCTGCGTTCGTGTAGGGATCCTTGTGATCGAAGACGTAGGCCGTTGGCGTCTCCGGGCAGTCGTAAGACGAAGGCTCGACGTCGCCGCCCGCATCGCCGGCAGGTGCGCCGGGCGCGCCCCCTTGCGCTGACATCGCGGCGTCGCGACCACCGATCGGTGCCCCAGCCCCCGCACCTGCCGCACCGGAGCCGCCCCCCGCGCCGACGGGTGCACCGGCGGTATCACCTTCGTCGTCCTTGCAAGCGACGAGCGTAAAGACGAGCGCGGCGAAGGACACGCCCCACATTGAGGAGCGCGGTCTGGCGGAACGAGGGAACGACTTCACCGTTGGCTGTTCTATCCCAGCACGGCGCGACGGAAAAGACGGCAACAAGGCGGCGACGATGCGGCAGCGAAACCACCCGAGTTGGAACAATCAGCGGGGATTGCGTTGAAGCCGTTGCCGAGCGTGATCCAACGAGGGCTGTGCCGCGGTCTACGTTGGCGCCTTCGTCGATCCCCTGAATTGACCCCAGAGGCCGTGAGGTCCACATGAGCGCAAAAGTCTCTTTCCTTCGGGCACCTGCTGGCCTCGCGCTCATGGCAATCACTGTGGCCACGGCCGCGGCGGCGTGTCGGTCATCGGCTCGGGAGCACGCGCCAGAGCGAGAGGGGATCGAGAGCCAGGCCCGCACGCTGGTGCGTCAGCCCGGCTTCGTGGAAAAGAAGATCGCCCTCGGCCTGACGGCTCCCACCGCTGTCGAGTTCGCCAAGGACGGCAGGCTCTACATCGCCGAGAAGAGCGGACGCATCAAGGAGCTCGCTTCGGTCGCGAATCCGACGGTTCGCGTGGTCGCCGATCTCGGCCCCCAGGTCTACGACTACTGGGACCGAGGGTTGATGGACATCGCCCTGCACCCTGACTTTCCGCAGACGCCCTACCTCTACGCGCTCTATACCCTGGACGGAAAGGTCGGCGATACGCAGGCGGCGGGCACGGTGCCGCGCTACCGCGACGATTGCGGCGATCCCAGTGGTGTCGGTTGTGTGGCCGCGGGGCGCCTGGTCCGCATCGAGCTGGGTGGCACCCTGGCCGCGGTCAATGCCAGCGAGCGCGTCCTGGTCGAGAACTGGGGCCAGCAGTTTCCGAGTCATTCCGTGGGCAGTCTCGCCTTCGGCCCCGACGGTCAGCTTTACGTCAGCGCCGGGGAGGGTGCGAACTTCCAGCAGGTCGACGACGGCAGTCTTGGTGGCAATCCGCTCGGCGATCCGCCCCAGGCGGGCGGTTCGTTGCGAGCGCAGCAGGTGACGCTGCCTGCGGCCACGCCGCCTTACCCGACCTGGTTCGACGGCAAGATCATCCGCGTGGATCCGATGACGACGCAGCAGTGGCTCGATCCTCGGCAGCTCATCGATCCGCCTGCCGTCGTCGCGGTTGGCTTGCGCAACCCGTTCAGACTGGCGTTTCGCCCCGACACGCAGGAGCTCTGGATCGCCGACGTCGGCTGGGATCGCAAAGAGGAGATCGACAGGATCCCCAACGCCACGCAGGCCAGCGGCTATCTCAATTTCGGCTGGCCCTGCTACGAGGGCTCGGATCGACAGGATGCCTTCGAATCGGGCAACTATCCCCTGTGCCGATCGCTCTACGGCACGCCCGGCGGGCACACCCCGCCCTGGTGGGACTACGATCACGGCGGCGAGGTCGTGCCGGGCGACGATTGTGGCACCGGCAGCTCGTCGATCGGCGGCGTGGCTTTTTACCCGGGTGGCAACTATCCGGCGGACTACAAAGACGCGCTCTTTTTCGCTGACTACGCGCGCGGCTGCATCTGGGCGATGCCAACCGGAAACGACGGTCTGCCGGATCCGGCGCAGAGGCGGGTTCTGCTCTCGGGCTCGAACAGCCCCGTCGAGCTCGAGATCGGACCCGGCGGCGACGTCTACTGGGTCGACGTGCACCACGGCGAGCTCAAGCGACTCGAATACACGCAGGGCAACCGCCCGCCCGAGGCCGCCCTGCTAGCGACGCCGACGGCGGGTCCCGTGCCGCTCACGGTGGCGTTCGATGCCAGCGCTTCGACCGACCTCGATGGTGAGGCGCTCGGCTTCGACTGGGATCTCGATGGCAATGGCAGCTTTTGTGATGCCAGCGGCTCCACCGCCAGCTTCGTCTTTGCCACGGCGGGTAAGTTCACACCGCGCGTGCGCGTGCGCGACAGCCGCGGCGGCACCGGTGAGGCGAGCGTCGTGATTACCGCCGGGTCGAGCGCGCCGCGGCCGACCATCGATCGCCCGTTGCCCTTTGCCTGGAAGGTCGGCGACGTCATCGACTTCGCCGGGCGAGCGACGGACGCGGAAGAAGGCGAGCTGCCGCCCTCGGCGTTGACCTGGGACCTCGTCGTTCACCACTGTCCTTCCGACTGTCATCTGCATTTCCTCAAGCAGGAAAGTGGCGTCGCCAGCGGCAGCTTCGTGGCGATCGATCACGAGTACCCGATGCACCTCGAGCTGCGTTTGACCGCGCGCGATCGCGATGGCCTCGTCGGCACCACGTCGATCGCGCTGCGTCCCAAGACGACGACGGTCGTGGTCGATTCGCAGCCGTCGGGTTTGCAGGTGGCCATCAACGAGAAGGTGGCGACGGCGCCGTTCTCGCGCACCGTGATCGTCGGGTCGTCGAACTCACTCGGCGCGCCCACGCAGTCGCAGGCCGGCCAGACTCACCAGTGGCAGGCGTGGGCGGACGGTGGGCCGCAGAACCGCACGGTGATCGCCACGGAGGGCGCAGCACCCTACCTGGCGCGCTTCACGACTGTGTCGTTGCGGGACGTGACGGCGGCGGCGACGGCGATCGTGGCCGCGGTGCCGGAACCCAAGGGCGGCGGCAATCACGACCTCGAAGTCATTCGCGACGGAAAGTTCCCCGCGGTGGGCAGTGATGACTCCGAAGAGCAGTACGACAGCTGGCATTCGGAAGAGCCGGCCAGCAGCGACTTCATCGGCTACACGTTCGCGGCGCCGCAGACCTTCGGTCAGCTGGTCTTCCAGGAAGGCCGCCACTTCTGGGACGGCGGCTGGTGGGACGACGTGCAGGTCGAGGTTCGCCAGGGCGGCGTCTGGAAAGCCGTGGCCGGGCAAGAGGTGAAGCCGAGCTACGCCGGGAACAACGACGTCAGCTACGAGACTTACACCTTCGACTTCCAACCGATCGAGGGTGACGGCATCCGCATCTTCGGCAAGCCGGGCGGAGTTGCCGGGTTCATTTCGGTGGGGGAGCTGCGTGTGCTGGTCACCGATGCGGCCACAGCGACGCCGCCGCCGGAGCCGACGCCAGATCCCGTGCCCACGCCAATGCCGCCCCCCGGCCCGACGTCCGCGTTGGTCGATGTGACGAACGAGGCGCCCACCATCATCGCGCGGGTGCTTGCGCCGCTCGGTGGCGGCAACCACGATCCGGAGGTGATGCGCGACGGAAAGTTTCCCGCGCCCGGGAGCGACGATTCCGAGGAGCAGTACGACACCTGGGACGACGAGGATCCCGCTGCCGAGGACTGGGTCGGCTATGCGTTCGCGTCGCCGCTCACGTTCGGTCGTCTGGTCTTTCAGGAAGGGCGCCACTTCTGGGATGGCGGCTTCTTTATCGATCTGCGAGTCGAGGTCCGCCAGGCGGGCATCTGGGTGCCTGTCACGGGCTCCACCATCACGCCGGCGTACAAAGGGAAGAACGGCGTCAGCTACGAGAGCTTCACCTTCGATTTTCAGCCCACCGCTGGCGACGCCATTCGCCTCATCGGTCGGCCCGGCGGCGTGGCCGGGTTCATCTCTGTCGGCGAGCTCCGCGTGTTGTCGACACCGTGACCGCACGTTCTCTCCGCCGCTCGTTGGTTGTCACAATCGAACGTGTCAGTTCCATGAACGTTTGGTGAACGACGTTCACGAACGTTACGTCGCCGACACCGTCCTTCGCACGCGCGTTGCCAAGGGTTCGCCCGCGCACGAAACGACGGCGCTAATACTGCCGCCCCATGAACGACCGATTGACGGTCCTCCTTCTCGCGGGGGCTGTCTGCCTCGCTGCTTGTAACCGACCCACACCGCCGGCCCCGGCGACGGGAACGGCTGCGCCCACAGCGGCTGCAGCCAACACCCTGCAGATCGAAGAGGTCCGCGCGGGCGACGGCGCCGTTGCGACCAAAGGCCAGATCGTTTCCATCCACTACACGGGCTGGCTGCCGGACGGCACCAAGTTCGACACCACGGTCGACCGACAGCCGCTGCAGTTTCAGCTTGGCCAGGGCCATGTCCTCAAGGGTTGGGATCTC
>JANNNO010000528.1:0-30295 GCA_031398585.1 Myxococcales bacterium
ACCTTGCCGGAGCTCTCGGGTCGCTTGGCGAGATAACCGATGGCAGCGACCATGTCGGCGCGGGTCTTTTCCTGGTCGAGCTTGCCGAAAAGGGCGCGGGCGTCGTCCTCGTTGCCGGGATAGCCACCGAGGGGAAAAAGAGCGTCGGGGGCAAAGGCGACGAATCCCTCGAGCGCCATGCGCCGGGCGACGTCTTCGATGTGCGGGTTGAGACCGCGGTTCTCATGCACGACGAGCACGGCGGCGAGTTTGCCCGGTCGACCGCCCTTCTTGTCGTCCTTGCCCGCCTTGCTCGCACTCGCGGGCTGGACCAGATAGCCGCGGGCCTTGCCATAACCGCTGGGCGAGGGGAACTCGATCCACTCGGCCTTGATCCGTTTGTCGTCTTTCGGGATCTGCTGCGCTTGCGCGAATTTCGGGTTGAGAGCGTCGAGCAGCATCGCCGCGGTCACGCCGCCGACCGCGAAGCGCGCCGCCTCGTCGAGGAACCCGCGTCGATCCAGGCTGCCGTGAACGTAGCGGTCAAAGAGGTTCAGCAGCTCTTGATCGAACTTGGGTTCGTTCATGGAATCTCCTGGGTCACTTGAATTGCGAGAAGAAGGTCCAGACCCCCTTGTCCATGTACGCCGGCCAATCGTGTTCGCCGCCGTCGGGGCAGCGCCACAAATGGGCGTCGTGCTGACAAGTGTAAGCCGCGCAGGGGGGCGTGTTGGTCGGTGTCGTGGTGGGGCCGCAGCTGTTGTGTTTCCGCCAAAAATCGATCACGCGCAAGGAGTCAGCACCGCCGCCAGCGCTGCCCGGTCGGAAACGAACGAAAGCCCCTGGGTGTCCCTTGCAGTTGCTGAACAGGCGCTCGCCGCCATCGGAAGAGGCGACGGCGCGAAAGACGTCGCCCCGGTGGCAGCCGAGCGTCTGCGAGAAGTAGGCGCCCGAGCTCTGCCCGGCCGCGAAGATGCGCGCCGGATCGACGCAGAGGTTGCTCTTCACCCAGGCCAAGGTGGCATCGATGTAAGCGAGATTGTCGGGCAGCTGCCCTTCGTCCTGCCAGCTGCGTTCGGTCGTGCTGCCGGGTCGATAGAGCGATTCGCCAAAGACCAGCACCGCATGAGCTTCGGTCTCGCGCCGCAGACCCGTGTGCGTGTCGAACCAGTTGCCGTCCTTGTTCCCGGCGCCGTGAAATCCGAAAATGACCGGGACCGCGGTCTTTCCGTCGTGAACCGGCGGCACCCGCAAGAAGAAGCGGCGATCGCGTGCGCCCACTTTGATCGTGTGATATCCGGCCGCGGGCGCCGGCATTCCCTTGCCGCAGGCGGCGCTGGTGCGGGCCCCAGGCGTGCTGGCCGCATCGGGTACCGTGCTGTCGGTCTCGCCGCCGCCGCCGGCATCAGCGCTGCCGCCGCTGCCCGGAGCACCGCCGGTGGCGACGTTGCCGCCCGTGCCTGTACCGCTGCCGCCGCTGCCCCCCGCTTGCGCGGTCATGCCGCCGCTGCCAACAGTGCCGACCGATCCGCCCTGAGTGCTTGCGGTTCCGCCGGTCGCGCCCGACCCACCGGAACCACCCGTTGCCGTCACACCGGTGCTACCGCCGCCAGCGCCGCTACCGCTCGCCTTGCCGCCGCTGCCGGCGCCGCTCGATCGTCCCGGATCAGCGCCGCCCGCCTGACAGCCGGTCATCAGGAAAGCGAACAACCAGCGAGCCAGTGCCGGGGGGTGCGAAGGCATTCGCAAACGTTCACATGGCGGGTGCTGCCGTGCAACGGTTCGCTCGGCCAGCCATGCCGCGCCGGGCGTCAGCGCGACGCGATGGATCCCGCGATGGCGCGGGCGTCGCGGCCGATCCGCCGCAGCATGCCGGTGAGGCTCACGTGGTAGCCGCAGAAGTAGAGACCAGGCAGGACCGCGGCGCCGCTGGCCAGCGGCGTTCCTTCGGCGTCGACGGCGGCTCTCGCGTCGGCATCGAGCAGACTCGCCACCGCCGGTCGGTAGCCGGTGGCGAGCACCACGGCATCGAATGCTCGCTCGCTACCATCGGTGAAGCGGACCTGGCCTGACGTGAACGACGCGGGGGCTGGCACGATGGCGATGTCGCCGCTGCGGATGCGTGCCATGGTTCCGATGTCGAGGATCGGCACCACGCCGTGCTCGCGAAAGCCAGTGACTGGGCCGAACGGCAGGGGGCGCAATCCAAAGCGTTGCAAACGCCCATATTTCAGCCAGCTCACGGATCGCCCCACGGCGTTGCCCACGAAGGCAGGAAACACATCGAGCATCAGCGCCCAGACGTCGATCGGGATGCCGAGGAATTCACGCGGGACCACGTTGACGGGACTGCGCACGGCGATCGCGGCCTTCGCGCCGCCTTCACAGAGATCGAGCGCGATCTCCGCTCCGGAGTTGCCGATGCCCACGACGAGCACGCTTTGACCGGCGAAGGCGCGGGCGTTGCGATAGGCCGAGCTGTGCAAGACGGGACCAGCAAAGGTCGTCAGGCCTGGCCAGCTCGGCGTGTGCGGTTCATGAGTCATGCCGGCGGCGACGACGACGTTGCGTGCGCGATGGCTTCCTTCGTCGGTCTCGACCTGCCAGCCGTCGCCGGCGCGCGAGATCCGGCGCGCGGCCTGGGAAAAGCGCGGTGAGATCCCGAAATGGGCCGCGTAGTCCTCGAAGTAGGCGAGCACGTCCTCGCGCGCGGGATAGCGTCCGAGTCGGCGGGACAGCGGTCGATGCGGCAGCCCCGACATGGCACGGCTCGAGTGAAGGTGAAGCCGGTCGTAATGTCGTTCCCAGGGGGACGCCACGCGCGAGCCCTTTTCCAGCACGACGAAGGGCAGCCCCCGGCGTTTGAGACAGGCAGCGGTCGCCAGTCCCGCCGCGCTCGCGCCGATGATGACGGTGTCGGTGGTCGTCTGGGAGGCCGGCCCGCGTGCGGCCATCTGCGCCTGCATCGGTGAAACTTACATCGATCTCGCCGCGGCTCTCGCGCCATTGCCCGGTGTTGCCTGACGGCGACTGGCTCGACGGCAAGATCAGACCAAGCTGCGTGACAACCGCTGCACCGGGCTCAATGCCACATGGAAAAGGCTCGATGTCGTCATGGGCGCGCGTGCGCTCCGTCCTACATGTCATCACGACCCTCGTTCGTCAGCGTCCTGGCCCCCGCGCTGCTCCTCGCGGTGTGCGGGATCGCTTGTCGAGCGCCGAATCCGGCGTTTCGCGAGCGGCAGGACGCGGGGGCGCCTCAGGATCTCGGGCCACGCCGTGACAGCGACGGTCGACCATCCGAGCCGAGCCCGGATGCGCCCGATTCGGCGGGCGCGCAGGTCGATCAGTCCGGCGGCGTAGCCCCCGATGGTCCGGTGACCGGGAGCGACGGGCAGGCGGACCTCGCTCCGGAGCCGGAGTCGGGCAGCGGACTCGAAGGTCGCTACTACAATGACGTTCGCTTCGGTGATCAGAAGGCCAGCCAGATCGATCGTGTGATCGACTTCCTGTGGGACGACGCGCCCGCGTCGGGTATGCGGCCGGACGGGTTCACCGTACGCTGGACAGGCTTCATCGAAGCGCGCTGTTCTGGCAGTCACACCTTCCGCTCGCGGGTCAGCGATGGCCTTCGCCTTTCGATCGGCGGTCAGACCGTCATCGATGGCTGGCGAGATCGAGATCCGACCGAGCTAGCCGGGACGGCCGAGCTGCAGGAGGGCATGCGCCACCCGATCACGATCGAGTTCTATGACGCTGGCGGCGGCGCCGAGATCGATCTGCGCTGGCAGAGCGCCTGCGAGGCGCCGGCCACGGTGCCGACGTCACAGCTCTACCCGCCGGCGCCCGTCGATTGTGGGGCGCTGTTGCCGCCTGGGGCGGGGACGGGTCTTTCGGGTGAATACTTCGGCGACGCCACACTCGCCAGCCGCGCGGCGACCCGGACTGATGGCCCCATCAGTTTCGACTACGGCACCGAGCGGCCTCACGCATCGGTGCCAGCCGGAGACTTTTCCATCCGATGGACGGGCCGCCTGCAACCGCGCCACAAGGGGCTGCACACCTTCGACACGCGCTCGGACGATGGGGTTCGCCTCTTTATCAACGATCGCATCGTGCTTGCCGACTGGGGCAAGGGGGGCCCGAAGTTCAACGTCGGCACGGTCTACCTGGATCCCACCCAGAGCTACGACGTGAGGCTGGAATACGTGAATCTCGGATCGCTGGCAGAGATTCACCTCGGCTGGGCGTCCGCTTGTATCCCCCGCGAGATCATCCCGCAAGCGCAGCTCTTTGCCGATCGCCCCGTACGTCCGGCCTGTCCAGCGGCGCGGCCGGCCGGCGGCGGCAAGGGCCTCTTTGCCGAATACTTCACCGACGGGAACTTCCGCAATCGGCTCTACACGATCGGGCAGGAGATCAACGAGGACTGGGGCATCGAGGCGCCGTTCTCCGGACTACCTATGGACAACTTCACGGCGCGATGGACCGGCACCATCGAGCCACGTTTCGTCGGCCCGACGACGCTGCACTTCACCTCGGACGATCAGGCGAGGATCTACGTGAACGGTGCGCTGGTGCTGGACGACTGGGAGGCCCACGCCGAGAACGAGCGCGCGGTCACTCTCGAACTGAGTGCGGCCCGACACACGATCCGAGTGGACTATCGGGACGTCACGCACGTGGCGGTGGCGCGCATGCACTGGTCATCCCCCTGTCAGCCGCGGCAAATCGTGCCGGCGGTGCAGCTCTACGAGCCGAACCTGCCGTGAGCGTTCGCCGCCGCGATCGAGCCTGTCGGCTCACATGCCCTTGATCTCGAACGAGCGGCGCAGAAGGCGGCCGTCGGCGGCGTACTCCTCGATGGCGCGCTTGCCCTGATAGTTGAGAGCGACCAGCTTGGCCAGTGGGACTTCCTTGCCCTCGAACTCGACGTAACGGACCTCCTCGGGCAGCTCTTGCAGGTCCTTGGTGGCGACGAGCACGCCGTCTTCGATGATCTGAACTTTCTGTGACTGTGGCTGTGACATGGGTGTTCCTTGGGTCGGCGGCGGCTGCGGGCCAGTCCGCGATGGAGGGAAAGGCCGGCCCAAATTAACGCTGTTCCGTCGGTTTTGCGAGCGGCGCGCACAACGAGGCGCGAGCCGTGTGATGAGCGTCGCGCTGCGCTCGCGTTACGCCCGCCACCCGATGCCAGGCCATGTAGACTGACGGCTCATGAACGTGTTCGGTAAGTGGGCGCCGCTCGTGGGTGCGCTCGGCAGCTTGGTCGGGATCCTCTTTTTCGTGCAGAGGGCGCGCACTCTTTGGAGTCGGCGTCGCCAACGGGAGATCCTGGCCCGCCGCCGTCCCGCCAAAAGCGGCAAGAGCGACAAGATCGGCAATCCCCCGGGCCCGCCGCCCGGCTGAAGCCGATCGCATCGGCTTCAAGCAGACAGCGCGGGCGTTCGCGCAGGCTGGCTCAGCGAGAGACTGATGGCGACGCGGGCACCGGTGTCGCCGGCGGTGGCAAGGGACGTGCCCTCACCAGCAGGTGCTCTTCGAAGTCGACCGCCAGATGAGGCGTCTCCGAGGAGACCGTGCCGAGCGAACGACCGCGGCCATAGTCGATCACCTCGTAGCGAACCCCGGGCTCGAGCCCGCGCAGCTCGATCCGCTGTCCGACGGTCCACGTCGCCGCGTAAAAGCCGTAGTAAAGGTCGCGGCCGCGTCTCACCACGTGGGCCTCGGGCAGGTCGAAGGCGATGTCGTAGAGGTTGAGTGTCTCGCCGGTGCCGAGTCCCTGGGCGCGGTATTCCTGGAACCAGCGCCGCCAGAGGGTCTTCTGGCGCGGATCCAGGTCGGCGTAGAACGTGGTCAGCTGAGCGCCGGTGCCTATCGCGGTCTCGAAGGACTCCTTGAGCGACGTCCCTCTGTGCTCGTCGAACGGGACCTGATAACCGTCGCCGACTGCGAAGAGCGGTCCCCGAATCGCCTTTTCCGCCTTCACCCTCCGGCGCGCCTGCGCGCTGGATCGAGGGTCGGACGCATTGGCCAGCGGATAGTGCGGCATGATCCAGGGCGCATGGGGCAGGGCGCAGACGCACGCTTCGAGGAAGGGGTCAGCGACGTGGCGATGCAGCTCTTCGTTGATCTCCGCAAAGACCTTGGGCACCGACTCGAATCCATCGAGGGGCGTGCGGTGTTCGTGCGCGGGGTTGTAGCAGGCCGGCACCGCCGACAGCCCCTGGAAGTCGAGATAGACGCCATCGAAGCGCCAGTCTTTCACGAAGCGGACCAGCGTCGATCGGATGTACGCCCGCGCGGGCGCGTGGCCAGGACAGAGCTGATGATAACCATCGATGTCCTTGGGCACTTTGCCCGCAGCGTCCATTACCAGCAGATCGCGCCGCTCGCGCGCCAGGCGGCTGGCGGCGTCGACGCCCAGCGGGTACCACCAGATGGCGGTGCGAAAGCCCGCGCCGTGAACCCGCTCGACGAAGCGTTTCATGTCGGCGTCGCCAGCCGGGAACTTGCCGGGCGCGCGGTTGGGCTGCCAGTCGCCCATGAAGTCGAACCAGCCGTCATCGAGGTTGGCGGTGCGGATCCCCATCTCGGCGAGCTCGGGCAGGATGCCGAGGAACTTGTCGACCGTCACGTCCTTGCGCCAGCCCCAGCTCTTCCAGTAGGGCTCGTGTGCGGACTTCGGTGACTCCTTGGGGATGGCAACCCCACGCGCGCGCAGCAGATCGCCGTAGTTGGCCAGAGCGTCGTGGGAATCGCCTCTGTGGAAGATGACCGCGGAAGTCACTGTCTCGTAGATCTCGCCCGGGGCCAGCCACTCGCGCTGGCCGAACTTGGCCTTCGGCTCTTCCGTGAGGCCGACTTCGACGCGGCCGTCGGGGCGTACGGCGACTGGCAGCGAGACCCAGCGCGGCCCTGTCTCGACGTGCGCGACGGCGACCCCCATCGTGCGGCCCCAGACATCGACCAGCGGCATGCCGCCACCCACGCCCTCGGGCCCTTCGAGATCGTCGTCCTGGCCGAGGAAATTCTTCTGCGCAAAGCCGGGCTTGAGCCGGATGAGGGCATAGTCCTTGCCCCAGGCGTAAGCGGCGCCCTGGTAAGAGGCGAAGGCGTGGGGTGGCTCTTTCGGCTCGGCCTGCGAGCGGTCGAGCAGGAGCTTCTCGGCGTCCACTCGATCGACGTGCACGCGGATCCCACCGTCGTTGCGATAGCGCGTCTGGAAGACAGCCACGTCGGGCTGGCGATCCGGCAGGAAGACCCATGCCTCGCGTGCAATGGAAAGCGGCCCTCGCGATGACGCGCCCTCAGCGACGATCTCGAGCCCCGGCCCGAACTCGGGGTGGGCGAGGCGCGTCTGCCGGGTGCGGCCCGCATCGAGCGTGAAGGCCACGAGCTCCCGGCCGTCGATGCGGATGCCGGGCTGTACGCCGGGATCGGCGGCGACGATGCTGGCAGCGCCCTCATTTTGCCAGGTGAGGCGGCGGCGCATGGACGCATCGAAGGCGATGCTCACGCGCGAGCCGCCCGCGGTTGCCGTGCAGTCGGCGGCGGCCCCGGACGAGGGCCCCATCGCGACCATCAGGGGGAGAAGAGCGATACCGAGTGCGAGCCACCAGCTTTTCACGAAGGGGAGGGTAGGGGACGCGATCGGCATGACCAGCGCGCAGCGCGACCACGCGTCGGTATTTTCCAAGGCCAACCAGAAAACCCGGAGCACCACCGAGCCAGTCCCGGGGACACGACTTACAGTCCCTGGGTAAGACACACGAGGGACGATCAACGTGAGCACCGAACGCAAGATTCTGGCGCCCGAACGCAATGTCTGGCGCACGGTAACGGCCGACGACACACGCGTACTCGTAGACGCTGACGACTATTACCGTGCGTTCTATGCCGCTGCCGAACGTGCGACGAAATACATCCTCATCTCGGGGTGGCAGTTCGACCGGGGCGTCAAGCTTTTGCGGGGAACCCACGCGGTCGGGCGGCGTGATGGCGTCCAGCTGGTGAAGTTTCTCGATCGCCTCTGCGAGCGGACGCCTTCGCTGCACATCTACATCCTCGCCTGGGACTTCCACATGATCTTCGCGCTCGAGCGCGAGTGGATGCAGCGGCTGTGGTTTCACTACGCGACCAACAAGCGCCTGATCTTCCGGTTCGACGACGCTGTCGCGGACCAGGGCAGTCATCACCAGAAGTTCGTCGTGATTGACGGTCGTGAGTCGTTTCTGGGCGGCATCGATCTTTGCGAGGCACGCTGGGACGACCGGCGGCACCTGAGTGACAACCCCTTGCGCACCAGCCGCGGGCGTCCCTCCAAGCCCTATCACGACGTGCAGACTCAATTGATCGGCGTTGACCCCGCACAGACGCTGCGCGAGCTCTTTTCCGAACGCTGGTCTCGTTGCGCCGGCAGTCCGATTCCGCTGCCCTCCGACGGCGGGCAAGACGCACTACCAGGGTTCGGTCCCGCCGCGCCGTCCTCGGTGCCCGAGGTGTCGTGTCTGCCGCTGGGGGCCGGGCCGGTCGCGCTGTCACGGACGGATCCGCTGCCGAAGGATGGCGTCGTCAGGGAATGCGAGCATCTCTTCGTCGACGCGATCGCCGCGGCTGAACGGATCATCTACGTCGAGACCCAGTACTTCAGCAGCACGCGTGTGCGGGACGCGTTGATCGAAAGGATGCAACAGCCCGAACGTAGCAAGCTGGAGATCGTGGTGATCGTCAACGAACGCGCCGAGGCGATCAAGGAAGAGATCGCCGTCGGGCTGCGCCAGGCCAAGAACATGGAGCTGATCGGAGAGACGGCGCGAACGACAGGTCACGCTTTTGGTCTTTTTCACACGCTCTCGGATGGTCCCGGCAAGACCCAGCGCCCGACTTACATCCATAGCAAGCTGATGGCGGTCGATGATCGCTTCTTGACCATTGGCTCGGCCAACCTGACCAACCGGAGCCTGGGGGTCGACAGCGAGTTGCACGCCACCTGGGAATCCGCCGGGGATGATGCGTCGGGCAGGGACGCCGCCGCGAACGCGAAGTTGCGGCGACGGATCCGCCGCGTGCGGGTCAGTCTGCTGGCTGAACATGCCGGACTGGCGGGTGTGGCGGGCGTGCGGCAGCTGGTGCCGGTGCAAGGGCTGGTGGCGCGCCTCGAGGCGATCGCAGCCCGGCCCGATGGCCGCCTGCGCAAGCACGCGCCGCCGTCGCAGGGACAGAAGACGGCAATGGAGATCGTCGATCCCGAGAAGCTCCCTTTCGATCCGGCGTCCGCCAAACCGAAACACGACGACGCCTGCACGGGCCACGACGAGCCGAGCGACCACCGCGCCTGGCGGTGACGGCTGCCTTCCGCCCCACCTCGTAAGACGCTGCTCCAAGCCGGTGCACGAGTTGGAGTATCCTCGCGCGCTGGCGAGGAAAGACGATGAAACAGCGCATTCGCACCGGGATTATTGGCAGCGGGATGATGGGTCCGATTCACACCGAGGCGCTGCGGCGGCTGGGACACGTCGACGTGATTGCGCTGGCGGAGGTGAACGAGGCCGCTGCGCGCGCCAAGTGCGACGCGCTCGAGATCCCAAAGGCCTACGGTGACTGGCGTGCTCTGATTGCCGACCCCGAGATCGAGGTCATTCACAACTGCACCCCGAACGCCCTGCACTTCGAGATCAGCAAGGCGATCCTCGCGGCCGGCAAGCATGTCGTCTCGGAGAAGCCCCTGGCGCGCAACTCGAACGAATCGCGGCAGCTGGTCGAGCTGGCGGATCGCGCCGGCGTGGTGAACGCGATTCACTTCAACTACCGCAACTACCCACTCGTGCAGCAGATGCGCGCCATGGTGAAAGCCGGCGAGCTGGGGCGGCCCTTTCTCTTGCACGGGGCCTATCTGCAAGACTGGTTGCTGCTCGAGACCGACTACAACTGGCGCGTCGAGGCTGACGGGGGCGACTCCCGAGCCGTTGCCGACATCGGCAGTCACTGGTTCGACACCGTCGGCTTCATCACTGGCGATCCGGTGATCGAGGTGCTGGGCGACATGACCACGGTCTGGAAGACGCGGAAGAAGCCCACCCGCCCGGTCGAGACCTTCGCTGGCAAGACACTGACACCTTCGGATTACAACGACGTGCCGATCGGCACCGAGGACTGTGCGACCATCCTTTTTCGCACCCGCAGCGGCGCGCCGGGGTCGGTGGTCATCAGCCAGATCTCGGCGGGACGCAAGAATCGCCTTACCTTCGAGCTCGACTACGCCAAGGGATCGCTGGTCTGGAATCAGGAAGAGCCGAACACGCTGTGGATCGGCCGGCGCGAGACCGCCAATGCCAGCTTGATCAAGGACGGCTCGCTGCTGGCGCCAGAGGCGCGGCCTTATGCCCACTACCCGGGAGGGCATCCCGAAGGCTACTCCGAGGCGCCGTACAACCTCTTCGGGAAGGTCTACGCGCATATCGCCGCGGGTGGCAAGGGCCCGGCCGACTACTCGACCTTCGAAGACGGTCACAAGCAGATCGCGATCTGCGAGGCCATCGTCGCGAGTCACCGCGCGCGCACCTGGACCCAAGTCGCGTACTGAGGTCGCGTACTGACGATCGCGTACTGACGTCCGCCTGAGTCACTCCCTCGTGCCAACAGGCCTGGCACGGGCTGTGATCATTCGCGCCGAAATCATTCTTGAACGACCATTCTTGAATGTTACGGTACGAGCGTTCCAGAACCAGGGTGGCCCGGCTGCGGGCCCAACGCAAGGAGATCCTCATGGCGCGACTGTCAGGCAAGAATGTGGTGGTCACGGGTGGCTCGAGCGGGATTGGCCTCGCCACCGCCAAGCTGTTTCAGTCTCAAGGGGCCCGTATCGCGGTCACGGGCCGCGGGGCCAAGGCGCTGGCCGAGGCGCGACAGGAGCTGGGCGAGGAGGCGCTGGTGCTGGCCAGCGACACGGCGAAGGTGGCAGACATCGAGGCGCTGGTGAACAAGGTCGAGTCGTCGTTCGGTAGCGTCGACGTTCTCTTCGTGAACGCAGGCATTGCGAAGTTCGGTCCGCTCGGCGACGTGACCGACGCGCTCTTCGACGAGACTTTCGCCATCAACACCAAAGGCGCGCTGCTCACGGTGCAAAAGTTCGAAAGGCTCCTGCGTCCGGGCAGCTCCGTGGTGCTGAACACGTCGGTGGCGGGAGAGATCGGTTTCCCCAACAGCACGGTCTACGCCGCTTCCAAGGCGGCGCTGCGATCCCTGGCGCGCACGCTGGCCGCCGAGTTCTTGCCGAAAGGCATCCGGGTCAACGCCGTGAGCCCCGGCCCGATCACCACCCCGATCTTCGAAAAGGGCGGTCTCCCCCCGGAGGTGCAGGAGCAGATGAAGGCGGGTATGCGGGAAGCCAACCCGATGAAGCGCTTCGGCAAACCCGAGGAAGTGGCGGGCGCCGTGCTCTACCTGGGCATCGACGCGACCTTCACCACAGGGGCCGAGCTACCCGTTGATGGCGGGCTCACCCAGCTTTAGGTATTTTCTAGTGCCGCCCGTCGTGGCGGCGAACATGGCCCGCCCACGCGAATTCGAAGAGAACGAAGTGCTCGACGCCGCCCTCGACGTCTTTTGGACCAAGGGGTACGAAGGCACGTCGGTGCAGGACCTCGTCGACGCCACGGGGCTGGGGCGGGCCAGCCTGTACGGCGCCTTCGGGGACAAGCAGGCGCTCTTTGCACGGACGATCGAGCGGTATCGCGATCTCACCCGCGTCGAAGAGCGCTTGCTCGCGGACGAGCCGTCGGTGCGCAAAGGGCTCGAGACGCTGTTCAAGTCGTGGCTCGATCTTACGTGTGCGCGCCGCGGGCCGCGGGGCTGTTACTTCCTGCTCGTCGGAACGACCTGCGAGATGGCGGACAAGGAGAGCCGGACGGTCATCACCGAGAGGGTGATCGAGGTCGAGCGCATGATCGAGCGGGCGATCCGGCGCGGGCAGGCCAGTGGCGAGCTGGTGACCGACCGAGAGCCTGCCGCCGTGGCCCGGTTTCTTCTCGTGATGCTCCAGGGACTCGCGACGGCGGCGCGCGCCGGGTGGGCGCGGGGCAAGCTCGAGGCGGTGATCCCCGAGACGCTGGATCAGTTGATGGCGCGTCGGTGAGGGGCGCGGCTGGTCAGCGGGCGTAGATCACGAGCAGGGCGGACTGCGCGTAGTTCGGCGACGTGTGGCCGGCATCGTCGTAGGGGCAGCGCACGCCGTTGACACAGCCGGTGCACGCGGGGCTGTCGGGACGGCAGGTGTTCTCGTAGGGCTCGGGCTCATACGTGATGGGCAGGGACGAACCCGCGGCGGCGGCGGCAGTCACGTCTTCGATCCAGGGCAGGGCGGTGGCGCCCGGGCACCAACCAGCGCGCGGGAATCGCCAGGTGCCTTGCTGGGGCTGTACGGAGGTGGTCTCGCAGTCGTCGCGCCAGATGCGCTTTTGCACGCGCGTGCTGCCCACGATGTACGAGTGGGTCTTGGCGCAGAACTCGGCGCAGTTGTGCAGATTGCCCTGGCCGTGGCCGGTGATGAACGAGCGGAGCTCGACGGTGCCGGCGTCGGAGGGGATCGCAACCGTGCGCGGTGGGACGGCGCTGGCGACTGGCTTTTTCGGGTCCCCGACTTCGAAGCTGGTGACGTCGAAGATAGGAACCACGGCGAGGGGGCGACGCTCAGGACGTCCCGGCACGAAGGTGAGGCGGGCGTCGACCAGCCAGCCATCGCCGTTCGCGTGGCCGGGGCCCACCCAGGTGTCGATGAAGACGCGGAGGCGCCGCTTGCCGGTGAGGAGCGGTGCCAGGGAGGTGACGTCGGCGGTGAATTTGGCGCCGACGCGAAATGGAGTGGCGAAACGAAGGATCTCGGTGACCGGGGATTCTCGCGTGTCGCCGTTGACCACGCCCAGGTAGCCCCAGCGATCCCAGAAGTCGCAGCGGTCGTTGGGGGCAGCTGAGATCGAGCTCGAGCTTGATCTCGCTGAACGAGGCTGGCCCGGGGAGCTCGACTTCGTTGTCGACCTTGCGCTGGTTGTCGTCGCCCTTCCAGTAGACGTGTCTGGCGGTGAAGACGTCGACCGTGATGGGGCCCGTGGGCGCGCGGTCGGGGCCGGGCGCTGGGGAGCGGCTGCCTTCACAGGCGCTTAGCATGGTGATGAAGAGCGCGGCTCGGAGGGAGAGCGAGGAGGGCATCGACACGGCCACATCCTCGGCTCGGCCGCCGTTCTGGCGCAAGGGCGGCTTCGCTTTGGGAAGGAAGAGGGCGAGCAGTGGCGGCTGCCCGTCGGGACGGGTCGGCTATGTTCATGCTATAAAAGGTGTGATACTGCTTTCATATCGGTTGCGAGTGAACATTCCGCCCCGTACATATCCGGGGCGATGACGAAGACCTTCCTGTCGGTGGTTGGGGCCGCGGCCCTCTGCGGTGGTTCCATTTTCGCGTACCGATTGACGATGCCGGCCCGCGACGACGGCGCGCTCGGCAAGCGAGTCGACGCGCTGGCCAGTGATCTCGACGAGCTCAAGGACGGCATCGGCAAGCTCAATCGATCGCTCGGTGCGCAAGGCGCGCGACTCGCGTCAACGGTCGGCGGTTTTCAAACCCAGCCTGCCAAGCTCGAGACGCCCGAAGAGGAAGAGGCTCGCGTCGAGAAGGAAGCTGCGTCCCACGAGGTCAAGGAGCGCGAGTACCACGGCAAGCTCGACCTGGCGGCTCGGGGTGGGTCGGCGCCGGAAGCGCGCGCTCGCATTCAGAAGAACCTCGATGCGCTCGCCGCCGCCAAGATTGAACCCGCGCCCTTCAAGGTCGCAGCGTGGGATTGCACCGCGAGTCTCTGTCGGGTGGAACTGCAACGGATCGGCATGCCCGACCCGGGTCGAATGTCGTCGGCGCTCGGTCACCTCACCCGTGGCATGGCCGAAGCGACGATGCGCCCCTTCGATAACGACCGCAGCGTGCTCTACGCCGCCCCTCCGTCGCACAAGCTTCCGTCGATGGATCTCTGATCGCGTCTGCACAACGGCGGCGTCTTCGGACTCGCCGAGCAACGCGCGTCCCTCCGGTTAGACGATTTTCGAACGAACTCGCAAACGCTTTTCCTGCGGTTGCAGCTCCTGGCACGGCCCATCTCGATTTCTGACTCGGTCGCCTTCTCGGTTACCAGCTTCCGTACGGCCCTTTCGAGTTCCTTCCCGCTTCTCCTTCGGTTCGCGCTTTTGCTACGGCCCTTTCGCGTTTCTGTCCCGCCTCTCCTTCGGTTTGCGCTTTCGGTACGGCCCTTTCGAGTTTCTGTTTCGAGTCCCTCTGCTTCGGTTCGCTGCTTTCGCACGGCCCTTTCGTCACGTCTCCGATCGTCTGTCCCGCTCGTCCCTCGTTTGCACCTGCTCCTCCACACTGCAAAGGAAACCCATGTCGAAGACTCGTCTCGTGCTCTCTCTCGTTCTTGGCGCCCTCGGCGTCGTCGCGCTCGCTCCGTCCATGGCCAGCGCGCAGACCGACCAGGTCGTTCACCCCAACAGCGCTTGCAAGTGGGAGACGGACTGGACGGTCCGTACGGGCGGCGGGCAAGCCGGCTACTACCACGAAGGGTGGCAGCAGGTTGACGACGTCTCCCCCTGGCACCTTGCCATCTGTGGCATCGACCGTTTCAACCTGACCAACACCACCGGTCTGCGCGACCTCGACGTCCGCCTCTGGGCGCCGACCTTCGGCCCTCCCACCGAGGTCCACTGCGAAGCGCGCTCCTCGCGCCCTGACGGCTCGATCGTCAAGCTGGTCAGCACCAGCGCCGAATTCAATGGCCCCTACCGCATGGACTTTGGTGGTGCTCTCAACCAAGGCGTCGCCTACGGCGCCTACACGGTCGCCTGCACGATGCCGAAGTTCGTCCAGCTCATCAACATCCTGCAGCGGGAATACTAAGACGGGCGGGGGGCTCAGGCGGGCGGGGGGGCTCGTCCCCCCACCGACCCCCCAACGGAGCACAGTGGTGGGTTTGGTTGCCGGCGCTGGCTGAGCCTGCGCCTCCACAGGGCTTGGACCCGCTCTCTTCGTTCGCTCTGACATCCGAGCGAAACGAGGCTGTCGCAAAGAAAGGGAAAACCGCTCGTGCACCCGCACAGCGGTTTTTCGCATTCTTCACCTCTCCCTGTCGGGTGTGCGCACGCCGCGAATTGTGGCGAGGCCGTTGTCTACGGCAACGACTTCACCATCTCCCAGATCAGCTCGGAGCCGGGAGGGGGCCAGCCGTGGGTGCTGTTGTCGTAGCCGCCGAAGCTGTGTTCGCACCAGCGCACGGGGGCTTTCATGCAGCCCTCGTAGCTGGCACAGCCGATCTCGCCGCGGCGGGCGGTTCGGGCGGCGCTGATCTTCGCGCGGACCTCTGCGAGCGGCGGCGTGGTCGTCATCGTGCAACCATTTCGTTGGGCGTAGAGGTTGCGGGCGTTCTCCCCGCGGGCGACGCCGTCGGAGATTCCGTGCATCACCAGCGCGGCGGGGGTTCCCTTGCAACCGGTGTTGTCGGCGGGGCCGGCGACCGGCGAGACCAACCGGAGTTGATCGCCGAACTTGCACCCGAGGATGTTGGTGAAGGCGGCGCCCGACGAGGTGCCGGCGACGAACACGCGGCTCTCGTCCACGCAGTATTCCTTCTTCAACGCCGGCAAGATGTCACCGAACAGCTGCAGATTCTGCGCGCGCGTGTCGGTCTCCCAGCCTGCGCCGAACGACTTCAAGAAGATCAGGATCGCGTGAGGTCCCATCACGCTCTGCACGTTGGGACAGTCGCTGCGCCGGCAGTCCTCGTGGTTGCGTCCGAAGCCATGCAACGCAAACCCCATCGGCAACGGCTTCATCGGATCGTAGTTCGGCGGCAGCGACACGATGAACGGCGTCGCGCGCCCACCGCTGGTGAACATACGAGTGCCGGTGGGCGGGTTGGCCTTTCCACAGCCTTCGCTCGGCTTACTTCCCGTCGACGGGGCCGGCCCTCCGCCAGTCTCGCCGCTGCCGCCATCGCCAGAGCCGCCATTGCCACCCGCGCCGCCTTCCGCCGATCCGTTGCCACCGGCTCCCGCGCCGCCCTGCCCGCCGCCCGATCCCCCCGCGCCTGCTCCGCCCGAGCCGCTGCCACCCGCGCCTCCCGTCATGCCGCCGACGCCGCTGCCGCCGCTTGCCGAAGATCCACCGGTTGCCGCCGTACCGCCCGAACCACCGCCGGTCCCGCCGTTGCCGCCGCCATCGCCGCCGGATCGCGCACCGCCCGTGCCCTTGCTCGAGCCACCCGCCGCTTCGGCGCCTGTCTCACCCGAGGTCTTGGGCGTGCAGGCGACGAAGGCAGGCAGACAGGCGAGGAGGAGGCCAGCGGTCAGACCGCGATGCATCAGCTTGGTCATGATGAAGACAGTGGCTCGTCGCGCCCGGAAATGGCAGTCCCAACGCAAATCGCCGCCGGCCGAGGCGCGCCAATTGGGATGGGCGAGCCTCTCGCTTTGACCTTCGGTCCCGCACCTCCGGTGAAACCGCAGGCGCACGAACGCCTTTTTTACCCGCGGCCCTCTGAAACGGGGAAAGGATGCCTTCCAGTGCCTCGTTTCTGGGCGCGGCCCGCCACGGCGCCCCACCGTCTCATCGCGATCAGGAGCACGTCATGAAAGTCACGCAGCAACGGTCGCCGCAGAATCATCGCCCTGCTTCCGCCGCGGTGGCGTCGCTCGTTCTGATCTTCGGGCTCGCGGGGCTCGCCTGCTCCAAGGATGATCCCACGCCCAGCTCGCCTGCCGCCGGCACCGGCGGGAGCAACACCGGCGGTGCGCGCACCGGCGGCACCGGCGGCGGTTCCAGCGTCACGGGCGGCGCGCCCGGGGCGGGCGGGACGGGCGGCAGCAGTGCCGCCACGGGAGGCAGCAGTGGCGCCACGGGCGGCGCCGGTACCACCAGCAGCGGAGGCTCCGCGGGCGGAGGCGCCACGGGGGGCAGCAACGCGGGCGGTTCCTCCGGCGCGGGCGGCAACGTCGATGCCGGCAAGGAAACCTCTGCACCCGACACCAGCGCTACCGAAGCAGGCAGCATCCCGGTGGGCGCCGGGCCGATGATGTTGACCAGCCCCGCCTTCAAGGAAGGCGCCGACGTGCCGCTCAAATATCGCTGCCGTACCGAGAACATCTCGCCCGCGCTCACCTGGACGCCCGGACCCGCAGGCACGATGAGCTACGCGGTGACGATGTTTCACCAGAACTCGGTTCACTGGGTGATGTGGGACATTCCCGCGACTGTCACCTCGCTGCCCGAAGCGATCCCGCGCGTGCCCGAGCCTCCCGTGCCCGCCGGCTCCAAGCAGGTCAAGCCGAACGTCGACGGCTCGACCTGGTACGGCTATTCCGGCCCGTGCCCGCAGAGTGCCAATCGTCGCTACGACTACTTCGTCTATGCGCTGAGGGTCGCCAAGCTGCCCGGCGTGACGACCGAAACTTTGCACCGCACGGTCGACACGGCGATCAAGGCGAACATGATCGCTCGCGGGCAGCTCACTGGCACCGGCAGTCGCTGAGCTCGCCGCGCGACGACCACGCGCACGACCGGACCACGAACGACGTTCGTGATCGCGGTCCTTGCTACGCGGATTGCTGGTCCCGACCAGCGCGGGACTAACGTGCGTCGCCGTCGCCGAGACGGACGTCAGCCACGAGATCGCCGACCGCGTGATCGGTCTCCACCAGCGCCAGATCCGCCAGGCTCACCACGCCTGCGAGCTTGCCGTCCTCGCCGAGCACCACCATGCGGTTGATCTGGTTCTCGCTCATCAACCGCTCGCACTCCTGCAGATCGTCACCGACGGTACAGGTCACCGGGTCCGGAGTCATGACGTCCTTGGCCGGAGTGCTCGCCGGTCGATCCGAGGCAAGCACGCCCAGCACGAGATCACGATCCGTGACCACCCCGACGACTCTCCCATCCTCGGCGACGACCGGCAGAAAGCCGACGTCGCGATCGCGCATCAGCACCGCCGCCTTCTTGGCATTGCAGAGCGGCGTCAGGGTCGCCACGTCTTCGGTCATGACGTCTTCGACCCGCAGATCGTCCTCGCTGCCGAGCTCGAGCTCATCGGCTTCGGGAGCGGTGCCTGAGGCTGACACGCCGCCCGCGCCAAGTGAGCCTTTGCCCGCGGTCTCCCGCTTCATCACGCCCTGGTCCACGGACCCCTTGTTCTGATTCGCCATGCCGACCTCCCTCGTGGGTTGTCGGCACAAAGTGTGGGCGGTCCCGCCCCCTGGCAAGGCGCTTTCCGTTTCGTCACGACGATGACGCGTTCGATCGCAGCCCGGTCGGACAGCGCACGTCAGTCGAAGCTGTCGAATCCACCGCCATCATCGAAGCCACCGCCGCCGTCGTCGCTGCCACCGCCTTCGTCCGCAGTCTCTTGATAGCCGCCCTCGTCGCCTCGGTCGGCCTCGTCACTGCCGCCGCGGTCGGGCTCGTGGTCATCGGCCAGCCGTTCGGGTTCGTCCTTCACGTCCTGCACGCTGCCCAGGGAATGTCCGGCGGGGTTCGTGATGAACATGTGCGGCGGATGGAGCGCGTGCATGAACGACGAGATCAACATCACGTCGAGCAGCGTTCCCATCGGGCTCGGGTAATACATGAGGAAGGGGTCGTAGGCCGGGTGCGCCGGATCGCGCACGGTATCGGGCCGCTTCGTCAGATCGCGCGGGCTCGTCTTGACCAGACGCGCTTCCGCCTTCACCTCTTCCACGCGCGCTTGCGGCATCGTCGTCGAAAGGGCCTCTTCCAGGCGCGTGACGAAGGTCTGGAACTGCAGGCGCGCGGTTTCGAAGGCGACGGTGTCCTTGGTCAGAGGCTCGACGCGGGCCCGGTAGTCATCCGGGGATTCGCCCGGGCGCGGCTCGAGCGCCTTCAACCGCCCACCCACCGAGATGATGGCTGCGGGCTCCTCGGCCTTGTGGATGGTGCGCGCCCGGGTCTCGATGACGAGGTGCAAGTTGCCCTCGACGTGCTCCGCGGCGAAGCGTAGCTCCTTGAACCCACGGCCGAAGACCGACGCGTGTTCGGCCATCGCCACCGTGAGATCGCCGAGGTCGTCGGTTTTCCCCTGCGTGTCCTGAAAAATCACTGTCTCATCGATGACCAGCGTGATCGCGTTGTTCACGCCCAGCCGCGAGATCGCGCGCTTGACCCCGTCGATGACAGCCGTTGCTTCCAGCTCGACCTTCATCTGGTTGGTCGACAGATCCAACGAAGCGCCTAGGCTGCGCTTCAACTTCTCCCAGCGGGTCGGTTCGCGTTCGACCAGCGAGCCTGCGATGGAGACGTGCACGGTACCAAGGAGGCGCATGGCCTACGTCTAGCACGCGTCCGGGCGCGCGGGTGTTCGGGTTGGTTCCGGATCAGTACGCCGACGCGGCCGGCAGCTCGGCGCTGGCCACGAGGGGAACAGGTCGTGCAGAAGGCCGAAGCGGCCGCATCGAGGCGTAGCCGCGCATCACCTTGGCGACGTAAGCCGGTGTCTCGCCGTTGGCGGGGACGCGACCGCCGCGTACGGCACCCGGACCGGCGTTGTAAGCCGCCACCGCCAGCCGCAAGCTGCCAAAGCGCGCGATGTGGGCGGCCAGCAGCCGTGCGGCGGCATCGATGTTCTCCGCGCTGTCGAACGGATCCGAGACCCCGAGTGCGCGGGCCGTGCCCGGCATCAACTGTCCAGGACCCATGGCGCCAGCGCGCGAGATCCGATGCGGGCGTCCGTTCGACTCGACAGCAACGAGCGCCGCCAGCAGACCGCGAGGCAAACGATGACGTCGTTCCGCCGCTGCGACCAAGGTTGCGGTTTCGGGATGACCGAGGAAGAAGCATCCCGGCCGATGCGCGGCGTAGCTCGCAAGCGCGGTGATCTTCTCTTTCAAGAAGAACGGTGAAAGCGGAAAGACGACCGTGGTGCCGAGCGTGGCGACGGTGATGTTGATCAGCCAGATCGGCGCCGTCACCGCGGCGATGGCGCCGGCCATGATCACGCGACGGCGGGTCGTGCACGTCTGCCGGCTGAACCAGCGAAAGGCTGCCGACACGAGTTGCGATCCCGCGGCCATCGACCCGCGCCAGACGGCTTCACCGAGTCCGGCGCCGGCTCTCCGTCCGACGGCGACACCCGCGCGAGACCGCCCCCGGCGAAGCGGGCGCGTTGAGGCTGGGGCAGCGGAGTCGAATCGGACGGCAGGCACGGCCCCCCAGTATGAAGCAAAGTCGAGCCAGGAGCGAAACGGCGCTCGCCAGCGCAGGAAAACCAGAAACGGCGGCATGGCTCGCGAACGAATGTGCGCATGGGCACCACAACCCGCGCGACAATGGCGTGCCGCTGTGGTTCCCGTTGGGTATCCAGGCTCGAGCGTCTAGGGTCGAGGCATGGACAGATCATTCTGGCTCGTCGTGCTGATCACCACCGCCGCTTGCAGCGAAGCCACCAGTCGTGGCACGGCCGTCACTCGCGTAGATGAGGACGCCGGCGTGGCGGTCATCGATGCCTCGAGCGCTACCGATCGCCAGGATGCGCAGGCCGATGGCGCGGCTCTGTCTCCTGACGCCGTCACGCCGGACGGCAGCGCGCGTGCGGAGGACGGCAGCGCTCAGGCCGACGCTCTGCCCGACGAAGCCGTCGTCTTGCGGACGATCTGTATGGGCACCTGTTCAGGCCCGTTCGCCCGCGCAACGGCGTGGAAGGATGCCGCTGGAGCCACCTCGCTCTACGTGTACGACGGCGACATCAACCGTTGCTCGCACCCGCCGCGCATCTACTACGATCGTTTCGGTCGCGAGGTCGGCCGCGTGGGCAGCGGTCCCGTTCCCCAAGGTCAGACGGCGCCGGGCCCCGCCCTGCACATGCGCCTCACCGCAGGCCTGACCGAGGGGAAGTTGCACCTCTGCCAGTGAGCGGGCAACTTCGTCTCTGCGGGGCGTGTCGGTACGTCGGCGTTGCGATGCTCGGTGGCAGCTAGCGGCGGCGCCGACGAAGTCCGCGTCCGACCAGGGCGAGGCCGAAGAGCAGCGTGCAGAGGCCGGGACGTGCGCTCGTGGAGACGGAGCAGCCCATGCCATCGTCGCGAGAAGCGAGGCTCGAGGGGGGCGGGGAAGGAGCTGCGCCAGCTCCGCCGTCGGGGTTCTGGCCGGGCGGCACCGGCGGCCCTCCGTCAGCTCCAGGTCGCCCCGGCGGCGGTGCGGTCCCTCCGTCCCGCGCCACCACCGGGCCGGCCGGTGGCGCCGGTGACATCCCCCCGGGCGCGGGGCAGGCGCTGGCCGGCGCGCCGTCATCGTCGGTGATGGTGATGCGGGCGCTTCGTCGCGTGGGATCGCCGCTGCCGATCGCGACGTATTCGATCAAGATCTCCTCGGTGCATTCGGGCACGGCGTCGCCGACCACGACGACTTCGTAGGTCACCGAGGTCTGCGGCGGACGTGGATAGAGCACTTCGAACTCGGCGCGGTAGTCGCTGCCCTTCGTCGCCGTGCCGCCCAGCGGAGAGACGTGAATCTTGTCGGGCGGAGCGCCTGACCAGCGGATGGTGAGCTGAACCGAGTTGATTCCCCCGGTGCCCTCGCGCACATGCACGTCGTCGATGCGAAGCACGGTCGCGGGATCGTCGTTCACGATGACGATCTCGGCGCGGGCATTCTCCAGCGTGGCGCGGTGGGGATTCTGCAGGACCACGGAGAAGGTCTCGTCGATCTCCCAGTCACGATCGCCGCGCACGCGAACGATGAGGTTCTGGATCGTCTCGCCCGGGGCGAACGTGAGCGTGCCCTTGTCGAACACAACGTCTGTGGGGGCGGTCGCCGTCATCGGTTGTACGACCCAGTCCACGGTCACCTGCGCGTTGCTCGGTGGATCCAGGCGCACCGGGATGGCCAGCTCGGTCTCGCCGTCATCACCTTCGGGCAGGCGCGCTCCTTGGACCGACAGGCGCGGCGCCCGGGACGAATCGTCGTCGATGATGGTGATGCGGCCGCCCTGGCTGGCGGCGAAGTAGGGATAGCCAGGACCCATGGCCACGGTGGCGCGCAGGTGAAAGACCTCGTCGCTTTCCGGATCGAGATCGCCGCTGATGGTTCCGTGCACGGTCTGGGCAGCCGCTCCCGGCGTGAGTTGAAGGCGGGTGGTGGGAAAGTCGAAGTCGCTCGCCGTGGCGGTGTCGCTCATCGCCGTGAGATCGATTGTCACCGGCGCATGCCAGTTCAGAAGTTGCACCGTCGTGGTGAAGGCCTTTTTGCCATCGTCGCCTTCCTTGATCGAGACGTCGCCGATCATCACCCAGGGCACCGCGACGGTCTCGGCCTGCGCCGGAAGCGGTGCGACGACGAGGGCCAGGGCGAGAGCCGCACAGGTGCGCGGGCCGGTCTTGCGGGAACATGGGGTGGGCGAGGGCGTCGAGTTGCGGGACATCTTGATGATGACAACTTCTGCAAAGGCGAGACCACGCGGCAAATCCCCGCGGCAGGCCGCCCACGCCCCCGCCGGGCGCCCATAGGCGCGACGGCATCACGACGAAACTGCCCGGGTCGGCGGGGAGGCTCGGGTCGGCTCCCCCTTGCCGCCATGCTCGCGTCGTCAGCCGATTGACGGCGGGGCCATGCCACCGCTCCGCTGCCCTCGTACCCCGGCGCACGCGAGACACGCCCGTTCGTCGTGCTTCGCGTTGTGATGACGAAGCTGACTTCGCCACCGCGGGCGCAAAATCGGGTCCCGCGAAGCGCGGATCGCCCGCACCTCGAGCACGGCCGCGAGTTGTCGCGGTCTCGTCGACGGCACGACCGCTGCAGTGACCTCCCTCGCGAGCCGCTTCGGGCGAAACGCGAAAGGCAAACGGAGGATTCACATGCACGACATCGATCGCACCCAACGAGAGTTCATGGGCGAGCTGGCCGCCGAGCAAGGGCACGAGCTCAGCAATGAGGTCTTCGAGTTCGGAAATGAAGTGGGACACGAAGTCTTCGAGTCCGAGCAGTACGAGAGCGAAGCGCCCTTCAACGAAGTTCAGCAGATGGAGCTCGCTTCCGAGCTGCTCGAGATTCAGTCGGAAGCCGAGCTGGATCAGTTCCTCGGCAAGTTGATCCGCGGCGCCACCAAGGCCGTGGGAGGCTTCGTCCGATCTCCCATCGGCAAGGCGCTCGGCAGCGCCCTGCGCGGGGTCGCCAAGACTGCATTGCCGATTGCCGGGAAGGCTCTCGGCAGCATGGTCGGCGGCCCCGTCGGCGGCATGATCGGTGGCAAGCTGGGCAACTTCGCCAGCGGCCTGCTCGAGGTCGAGATGGAAGGTCTTTCGCAAGAGGACCGCGAATTCGAGGTGGCCAAGAGCTTCGTCCGGCTCGCCGGCGCTGCGGCTCAGACCGCCGCGCGCAACCCCCGCGTTGCCGATCCGCAGGCAGCGGCAACGGCAGCTCTCACGCAGGCCGCTCGGGTCTATGCGCCGGGTCTCTTGCGCCGGGGGCAGCGAGGCCGCCAGAGCGGTCGCTGGATTCGCCAGGGTCGCACCATCGTCATCCTGGGGGTGTGAGGTGGGCGCGGCGAGTTCAATGGCACGTGCGCTGCTGGGTCAGGAAGCGTCGGGGCTCCTCATGCGTCTTGCGCGGATCAAGTCGTTCTCACTGTCGATGCCGATGGTGGTTGCGGCGCAGATCTCGCCCGAAGCACAGGCCGCCATCGAAGAGCTGCTCGACCGCGGGTGCCGCGAGCTTCGCCACGCCATCTCGGGTTTCGTCAGCTGGCTGCAGGGGGCCGAGGGCCGCACCGCCAGCGCCGCCGATGCGCAGGCGCGCTTCACCTTTCTGCGCCTGCGTTTCAACGCCATCGTCAGTCAGTTCGACATCTTCAACGATGTGCTCGCGCAACGCGGGGAGCACGAAACCGGGGTCTGGGTGGCGGGGCTGGACGACGTCGCGGCCGACGCGCTGGCACTGCCTGGGGGGCCGTTCGCCCCGCCACCCGTGGTCTGTTATCTCGATAGAGGCCACGGCGCCGCCATACGTCGGGTGCGCACGCGGCTGCCGGGCGGCGACCTCAACCCGGTGGCGGTGATTCGCGTCCCGCGCGAACGCATGATCGGCAGCGGCATCGCTTCTTCCCTCGTGCACGAAGTCGGGCACCAGGCCGCCGCGATGCTGGACCTCGTGGCTTCGCTCCGCCAGGCCATGCCGTCGGCTTCACCGGGCGGGGCAGCCGTGGCCAGCAACTGGCGCTTCTGGGATCGCTGGATCTCCGAGATCGTCGCTGATCTCTGGTCGGTCGCGCGGGTCGGTGTGGGATCGACGCTTGGCCTGCTGGCGGTCGTTTCCCTGCCGCGTCCGTTCGTCTTTCGTCTCGATCTCGAGGACCCCCACCCGGCTCCGTGGCTGCGGGTGAAATTGAGCTGCGCGATGGGCGCGGGGCTCTACCCGCACCCGCAGTGGGGGCGACTGGCGAAGGTCTGGGCGGAGCTCTACCCGCTGGGCGATCTGCCCAAGGAGCAGCGGGCGCTGATCGAGCGGCTGGATGCTGGGGTGGAGGAATTCGTCAGGTTCTTGCTCGCGCATCGGCCGGCATCGCTCGACGGCCGATCTATCAAGGAGGCGCTGGCCCTGGCCGAGATGACTCCCGCACGCCTTGGCCGCCTCTTTTCGAGCTGGGGTGACGCCGGCGCCCTTCCCAACGTCCGTCCCTGTCTCGCGTTCGCAGCGATCGGCCAGGCCAAGGCCAACGGCGCCGTGTCGGCCAGGCAGGAGGCCGCCTTGCTGTCGCGCCTGCTCACCGCCTGGGCGTACCGCGGGGCCGCTGCTCACAACCGCCGCAAACGATCCGTCGCGATGCCGGTGCTGTCGTCGCCGACGCCGCCCCCACGACTTGCCCACTTCACAGCGAAGGAGATGACGTCATGACGTATCCGCACCCGAAAGCGTTTGCCAAATCCACGAATCCATCCCTCGGCTCGATGCGCCTTCCGGCCCAAACCGAGATTGCGGTCGCCGACGTCAGATGCGTCGTTTCGACCGACCTCACCGGCTACGATCCTCCCGGCGACCGCAAAGCCATCGCGCTGGTCATCGCCAAGGTGGGCCTGCGCATCGACGGGCGTTACGTCGTCGCCTGCGATGACCGCGGCAACCTGCTCAGCGACCCCGACGTCGTGACCGCAGTCAGCACGCTGGCCTTCAACTTCATGCTCACGGATCCTGCTGGCGGCGCCCTCCCGACCAAGCAGGACTCGGGTGTCACCAAATATCAGACCAACATCGGTTGGGTGCGGCTCGACACGGTTGCCGGAGCTCCCCACGTGGCGATCCTCACGCAAGAGCCAGCCGAGCAGGGCGACATCATCAAGGTCGCCTGGAGTCCGATCCCCAACCTACCGGAGTCGACGGAAGGCTACGAGGTCCGCCTCAAGGGAGCAGAGGACCTTTTCTGCTGCCGCGAGGAAGAGACGCTTCGTGATGTCCGCTTCAAAGCCGAAGTCGAGATCGATGAGGCCAAAGCCAAACGTCTGCTCTGCCCCTGCCCGGAAGAGGAACAACACGACCGCAGCGAACTTTGTGCCTACCGCCATCCCGCGGTCCGCGTCTGGATGGAGAGCGTCTTCTCGTTGTCGATGGACGCCTCTGCCGCCTCCGCACTCAACACGAAATTCTTTCTGCTATCCGGTGGGAGGTCGGAATGTCGCGCGCTGAGCACGGAGCTGCAGCGCGCGCTTGATCCCGCCACTGTCATGCGCAGGGCGAGCAACGCTGTCGTCAACAGGCGCTATCGAGGATGTAGCCACACGGACGACGCTCAGAACGTCAAGGTCGAGCGGGTCAACGTATCGAAGGAGCTGTTCGCGAAGGTCCAGTCGCAGTTGATTCGCGACATCCGAACCGATTTCGTTTCGGCGATGGACTGGCCGAGCGACGGCATCTGCGACGAGACGGTGATGGGCGTGTACGAAGCCATCGAGCGTCTCAAAGAAACTTTCGTGGCCGCCGTGGAGACCGTGACCTACGAGGCCTGCACGGGCGCTCATGCCCAGCTGGCCAAAGCGAAAAAGGTCTGAGGGGAACAACAAAGGAGATCGTCATGCCGTCGGATTCAACAGTCTTTTCAGGCAACAGACCCATCGGACGGGGCATCGACTCGCCGCCCATCAACACTGTCAATCTGCAGCGGACGGGAGCACCGCTCAGTCCGGAGATTGCGTTGTGGGCTTACATCCGCGCCAGCACCAGCCGGATCGGCTTCAAGGGCTTTCAGGCCTTCGCCGATCCGCTGATGTGTGGCGGGCCGGAAGCGGTCGCGCGCGGATTGGGACAGGGCGGAAGTCAGATGCGGCTGCCGTTTCCCGGCGTCGACCGCTACCTGCTGCTCAAGACCACGGCCGAGATCTTCCTCATGAGCCGGTGCGGGGTGAAGATCGACGCGCTGGATCTGAACCGCGGGATCGGCGGCGAGGATCAGGTCGCGGTCCTGCTCGCCGAGAACTCTCGCGTCGCTCCCAACAGCGTCGATCAGGTTGCGCTCGACCGGCTGTGGAACGCGTACACGCTCCCCTCGGGTGCTGGCGAGCCAGAGACTTTGCCCTACCTCAAGCTCATCCGGCTCAAGCTCAAGGACGTTCCGCTCAAGGGTGACGAGGCGAACGAAGCGAGCAACTGCTTTGGCATCCTGGAGGAGAAGCTCACGCGGCCCTGCATGATCGAGCTCATCTGGTCGTACTGGCACGAAGAGGCGATGCTGGTGCAGAGCATGAACGCGCTCAGCCTTCGGTTTCAGAACCGTCGGCGCAGCCAGGGGCGGGATCCGCTGGCGCACCTCGAGCTGGATCCGCTGCGGCCACTGTCGAATCTGCTGTGGGGCTACATCCAGGACGAACAGCACCGCCTGGGCGTCGAACGTCGGGCCTACGAGTACGACCATCACTACGGCATCACGCTGCAGGGGCGGGCGGTACCGGCGCTGAAGTCGGCGGACAGCCGATCCAAGTTTCTGGCCGCGTTCCACAACCTCCTGCACACGTGCGCCATCTTCTACAAGCAGGACGACGACACCACCGTCGTGTCGGACGCCTTCCCGGTGCTCAACTCGCTCAAAGAGACGCACCTCATTTTGACCCAGGGGGCGCACAACCAGTACGGCGATCTGCCGTCCACCGCACGCATCGAGATGCTGATGGAGCAATGGCTGCTGGCACGGCCAGAGATCCGTGAGTTCCTCCCGAGTCGCGCGATGGTCGCCTATCCCGAAGCCTGGATGGATCGCGTGGAGGCGATGAAGAAGTTCCAGGGATGGGATGACACACCGGTGGTGCACTTCCGCGATCTCGGTGTCTTCGGCGAGCAGATCCTGCTGACCACGCGCTATCACAACTGGAGCGAAATGTTCGATCCGAACGTCGCCAAGGGCTGGGCGCGCTACTGGCGTCCGGAGATCCAGGGTTACGTCCACGCCTATCGCGCCGCCACCGGTGTCGACCTCACGCTCGACAACCCGGATACGACGATGCCTTCGGCGCACCTGGCGCGTCGGCTGCTCGAACAGGCCAAGGAGACTCTGCCGCGTGAGGTGCAGAGGCGGCTGCGCCCGGCCAGCTAGTCGCGGCGTGGGGCCGATGCTCGACTTCACCTCTGCTCTCTACTTGGGCATGGACCACTCACACGCCAGCTTGCCACCGTGGCAACGTCTGACCGAGGGGCGCCCGGCCGCACTGGCCGAGGCAGCGGGCGCCTCTCGCCTGGCTCGTCGGGTGGCCGCCCTGGTCGGCTGCCAGGCGGCGGTGCTCGCGCCTTCGACGCTGCACCTGCAGTGGGATCTCGGCAGCCTTGCGGCCGGTCGCGCCCTTTTTCTCGACGCGGGCGCCTATGCCACCGGTCGCTGGGGCGCCGAACGCGCTTCCTCCCTCGGAGCCCGTGCGGCGGTGTTCACTCACCACGATCCAGAGGCGCTGGCACGTGCGGTCGCGGGTGCCGCGCAACCGATCGTCTCGTGCGACGGCTTCTGCCCCGGCTGCGGGAGGTTTGCGCCGCTGGGCGCGTATCTCGATGTCATTGAGAAACACAACGGGTGGCTGCTGGTCGACGATACGCAGGCCGTCGGTGTCTGGGGGCGTGAGAGTGAGCAGAGCCCGTATGGGAACGGAGGAGGGGGCAGCCTGCAGAGACTCGGCCTTGCGCATCCGCGGATCGTGTTGCTGATGTCGCTGGCCAAGGCTTTTGGTGCGCCCATCGCGGCGCTGGCGGGGGGCACGTCCTTCGTCGATGCCTTTCGCGCAGCCAGCGCCACGCGGCAGGCGTGCAGTCCTCCTTCGGCCGCAGCCCTGTCAGCGCTCTCGGCCGCGCTCGACGACAACGAGACGCGAGGGGAAAGGCGGCGAGGAATCCTGCACAGCAACGTTGCGACCTTGCGTGACGCCTTTGGGCGACGAGGGTTGCGACTGCGACAGAGCCGCTTTCCCGTGCAGACGCTCGGCCGGGGATATGACGGGGCGGCCCTGCACGCACGATTGAGGCAACGAGGCGTCAGCGCGGTCTTGCACGCTTCACGCCCCGGCAACGAGGCCCGTCTGAGCTTTCTCGTTACCAGCAGGCACGGCGTAAAGGAGCTGGAGCGAGTGGCCGAGGCGACCTGGAGATCGTTCGCCTCTCTTTCGGCCTCGGGGGCTCGACGGCAGACTGATCAACGACGAGGGGAGCGAACATGTGGAAGACGCGCGATGGCCGAGGGCTGAGAGTCTTGCGATCGGATCTCGACCGGCTGGCGAGCGGGTGGCGGCGTCGGCGCGGGTCGAAAGCCGACCTCCGGCGGGGGGCGGGCGATACGGCTGCCGATCGACAGGCGGCGCTACTCCGTCCTCTCGCACGGCTGGCTCGCAACGCCGAGCAGACCGATGTTTTGCGCCATCCTCGCTGCGGGTGCGGCTACCCGGTGTTCGACTCACGCCTCGGCGCTCGCCGGTTTCGCTTGCTCGCGCGCCCTCTTGGCGACGGCTCGCACGCGGTCATCTCGATCCGGATCGTTGTTCCGAGGGGCTGACCCGTGACGCCGGCGGCTTTTGCACGGACTTCCGCACGGACTTCCGGGGCTTTGCGCCCGCGGCCCCCGCGGAGCGACGTGCGCCGCTACCTCGAAGCGCAGGCGCCCGCCTTCCTGCAGGACCTGCGGACGTTCGTCAGGTTCCCCAGCGTCAGTGCGGATCCTGCGCGCGCCGAGGCCATGCGCGGCTGCGCGCGCTGGCTGGCGGGTCGTCTCGAGCGCGCGGGACTCGAGCACGTGCGCCGGGTGGATGCCGGCGGGCCCCCGCTGGTGCTCGCCGACTGGCTTCACGCCGCCGGGCGACCCACGGTGCTGATCTACGGCCACTACGACGTCCAGCCCGAAGGCCCTGCCAGCGCCTGGTCGCGACCGGCCTTTTGCGGCGACGTCTCTGGCGGCTTTCTCCACGGTCGCGGCAGCGCCGATGACAAGGGCCAGATCTTCGCACACGTCATGGCGCTGCAGGCCCTGCTCTCCGTGACCGGTCGCCTGCCCGTGAATGTGCGCTGCCTCTTCGAAGGCGAAGAGGAGATCGGCAGCGAGCACCTTCGCCCCTGGCTCGATCGGCACCTCGCCGACGTGCGCGCCGATGTCGTCGTGATCTCGGATACGCCGATGCGCGCCCGCAACCGACCGGCTCTCACCGAGTCGCTGCGCGGCCTCTACAACGTCGAGATCGGCCTGGCCAGAGGCGGCGAGGAGCTGCATGCGGGGCAATTCGGCGGCGCTGTGACGGATCCGGTGGCGGCGCTGGCACGTCTCATCGCCGGGCTCGATCGTGACGGGCGGGTTCAGATCCCCGGCTTCTACGACGACGTTCGTACGCTGTCGCCCGCGCATCGCCGCGCCCTCGCTCTTGCGGCGCCCTCGGATCGCGAGCTCCTGGCGTCAGCTGGTCACAGCCCCCCTTGCGGTGAGCCGGGCTTTTCCGCGTTCGAACGCACGACCATCCGTCCCGCGTTGACCGTCACCGGCCTCGCAGGCGGGTATCTCGGGGCAGGCAGCAAGAACGCGATCGCCACCCACGCGAAGGCGCGGCTGAGCTTCCGCCTCGTGCCCGACCAGGATCCCGTGCGCGTGCAGCGGGCGCTGGTGAGTCACTTGGCCGGTGCGGTCCCGCGTGGCTGCCGATTGGTGGTCAGGCCCCAAGCTGCGGTAAGGCCCGTCGCCATCGCGCGCGGTGCCCCGGCACTCGCTCACGCCGCGGCTGCTTTCGAGACGGGTTTTGGTCGCACGCCGGTCTGGCTGCGCGCGGGCGGCACGGTGCCGGC
>JANNNO010000581.1:0-11859 GCA_031398585.1 Myxococcales bacterium
GGTCTTGGCCCAGATGCCGATGACGAAGCCGAACAGCGAGAAGCTCGTCGCGGTCAAAAAGAGAAAGGCGAGCATCCAGCCTGGGTGGCGGATCTGCAAGGGGACGAAGGCGGACGCGGTCGCCAGGATGACGAGGCCCAGGATGATCGACTTGGTAGCCGCCGCGCCGACGTAACCGATGATCATCTCGACGAAGGAGATCGGCGCCGAGAGCAGCTCGTAGATCGTGCCGGTGAACTTGGGGAAGTAGATCCCGAAAGAGGCGTTCGAGATGCTGGCCGTGAAGAGCGACAGCATGATCAGACCCGGCACGATGAAGGCGCCGTAGGTGACGCCGTCGACCTCGGCCATACGCGAACCGATGGCGGAGCCGAAGACGACGAAATAGAGCGACGTCGTGATGACCGGGGTGACCACGCTCTGAAGCAGCGTGCGCAGGAAACGCGCCATCTCGAACCGGTAGATCGACCAGACGCCGTAGCGGTTGAACGCGGGAACGCTCACGATGCCATCTCCTTCCGGTCGCTGACGAGATTCACGAAAATGTCCTCGAGCGAGCTCTGCCGCGAGCTGAGATCGCGAAAGCCGATCCCGAGCTCCCCCAGGCGCTTGAGCAAGGTGGGAATGCCCGACTGCTCGTCGTGAGCGTCGAAGGTGTACTCGATCTCGTTGCCCTTGGACTTGAGCTGCAGCGACCAGCCTGACAGCTCGGCCGGCAACGCTGTCATCGGCTCTTGCAGCGAGAGGGTCAGTGCCCGCTTGCCGAGCTTGCGCATCAGCTTGGCCTTCTCCTCGGCCAGGATCAGCTCGCCTTTGGTGATGATGCCAATCCGATCGGCCATCTCCTCGGCCTCGTCGATGTAATGTGTGGTGAGGATGATGGTCACGCCGTTGTCGCGCAGCTTGCGAACCAGCGCCCACATGTCACGGCGAAGCTCGACGTCGACGCCGGCGGTCGGCTCGTCGAGAAAGAGGATCTCGGGTTCGTGCGCGAGCGCCTTGGCGATCATCACCCGCCGCTTCATGCCACCCGACAGCGCCATGATCGTCTCGTTGCGTTTGTCCCACAGCGACAGATCCCGCAGCACCTTCTCGATGTGAGCCGGGCTCGGCGCAAGGCCGAACAGACCTCGACTGAACGACACCGTCGCCCAGACGGTCTCGAATGCATCGGTGGTCAGCTCTTGCGGGACGAGGCCAATCTTGCTGCGCGCCGCCCGGTACTGCCGTCGGATGTCGAAACCGTCGGCGAGCACGGTGCCGGTGCTGGCCGTGACGATGCCGCAGACGATGTTGATGAGGGTGGTCTTGCCGGCCCCGTTGGGTCCCAGGAGCGCGAAAATCTCACCTTTCTGGATCGTGAGATCGACGCTTTTCAATGCGACGAGACCCGAGGCGTAGGTCTTCGTCAGGTTGCTGATCTCGATGATCGGGGGCATCGGCGCGAACATAGCATCGCGCTTGACGGGTACCGCCGCGGGCGCTCTTAAAAGCGGCCGGTCTTCACGAACATGAGACCGTGAGCGACCTCGCCGCCACGGCCCGGGTCGAGCACGATGACGGTGGCGCCGCCTGCGGCCGACAGGGCCGCCGCACCGAACAGGATGCGTGACCACATCGTGCGCGAATCGACATCGTCGGCCACCGTCGCGCAGTCGATCGTGCACTGCTGCTCGCCCTCGTTGAAGAGCGTCCAGGCCGAACCCATGAGCACGACCCCACCTATCGCCAGGCCGGCCGAGGCCGCGAGCAGCGACACGCCGACGGTGCGCTGCGTACTCCAGCCCGGATCGGGAGCGGGCGTCTTCTTGATGAGCGCCGAGTCGACCAACGCCTGCGACGACGTCGCGGACGGCGCCTCCGGCGGGGCCGCAGGCGGCAATGCGGTGGGCGGCAGCGCAGAAGGCGCGACCGGAGCAACCGGAACACGTCCCGTCACGATGGGTGCCGGCGTCGAGGCAACCGCCGCGGGCTCCTGGCTCGCGTTCAGCTGGTAGGTGAGGCGGCGCTGCTCTCCCGTGCGCAACGTGATCGATTCGCGCTGCGACCGGTACCCCATGCGCGCCAGGATGATCTCGTGACCGCCGGGCGCCAGGACGATGGGGCCTCGCAAAGGCGTGCGTCCGCGCGCGCGGCCGTCGATGGTGATCTCGACTTCGGGCACGTTGGTTTCGATGCGCACCCGCGCCACCTTCGATTCCAGCTCGCTCAGCGCCGCCGCGGTCTGCGATCGCTCTTCCCCGGTGATGCGATCCGCTTCGGCCAGGAAGGCCTCGAACGCCTCGGCCGCTTCGACCGGCCGGCCCAGCTCGCGCAGGGTCTGGCCGATGTTGTACTGGATGCGCGCGCTGGGAAAGGCGGCCAGCGCGCGCTGAAACTTGTCCAGCGCCGAGCTGAATTCGCCCCGATCGAACGCCGCCGTGCCGTCACGCAACAGCTTGCGCGCCTCGGCCCGCCCCGCCTCGGAGCTCGGCTGCGCAAAGGCAAAAGGCGCATCGCCGAGGACGACGACAAAGCTCCCCGCCAGCACGAGGGCCAGAAGCGGCGACGAGAGCCGAGACCACAACGAAGAGAAGGAAGTCAGGTTAGGGCGGACGGTCGGCATGTCGAATCTCCAGTCGTCTCGTTCAGATGTCATCGATGAGCGGGACCTTCGGCTTGTCGGCCGGGGCCGCGGGAGCCGGTGTCTCTTCTATATCTTCGATCAGACGCGGCCGCTTGGCGGGCGCAGCCTGTTCCGCCGCAGGTTCGAGGACCTCCTCTGGGCCCGTCTCCTCTGGCGCGATCTCGACCTCCCTTTGGCGGAGTGAGCGCCGGGCCGGTGCCGCCACGAGCGGCATCGCGAGGTTCACCTCATGCCGCTGCGCCAGGGCATCGACCTCGACCACCTGCGACCGGCGCCCGGGGCTCTCGAACTCCAGGCGATAGCGGCCGGGCTTGCGCGGCAGCCGCAATGGCAGAGGCACCGGCACACCATTGACCCGCACGCTCAGATCGGGAGGCGCGTTGCCGACGTAGACCGTAGCGATCTCCATCGCCGCCGCGGGTGCGGGTGCCGGCGCCGCGGCCGAGGGAAGCGGCGGGCTGGCCGGAATCTCGTCGGTACTGACGGTCGGCGCTGCCGGCACGGCCGCCGCTGGGGTTCCCGCCACCGCCGCGCCAGGATGCGCAACGGAAGGATCCGCAGCGGGAGGCTTTTCCGCTGCCTGCGCGATCGGCTCGGCGGTCAGCGGCGCAGGTGATGCCACCACGGCGGGCGTCTCGGGCGAGGCGGGTTTGGCCACCGCCGCGGCGACCGGTGCGCCGTCGGGCTGCCGGGTCTGATTCCAGACCGCGACCGCGATGGCACCCAATGCCACCGCTCCCACCGCCGCGAATAGCCACCTTCGTTGCGGCGGCCGCACCCGCGCCAGCAGCTCCTCGTCGTTGAGCTCGGCGGTCGAGGCGCCGAAGGTGGTGTTCTTGCGCAGGGGAGCCTGCATCGGCTCGGCGACCGCCGCGGTCCGCCGCAGGGTCGGGGCCGTCGCAATGGCCCGATCGGCCCGGACTTCACCTCTGACCGCGGCGTGCAGCGCCTTGCCGAACTCCTCGATGCTCGCGAACCGCTGCAGCGGATCCTTGGACATCGCCCGCAACAGCACCGGCTCGACGTCGGGCGGAAGCTCCGGCCGATAGATCGAAAGCGCCGGCGGCTGCTCGTGCACCACCTGATAGAGAACGGCGGTCACGTCATCGGCCACGAACGCTTCGCGCGCGGCCAGCATCTCCCAGACGATCACCGCGAGCGAAAATTGATCCGTCCGGTGATCGATCGCCGGCGCGTTCCCCAGCGCCTGCTCGGGCGCCATGTACTGCGGGGTGCCGATGATGGAATGCTCACGGGTCAGCTTGGTGCGCGCTTCCTTGACCTTCGAGATCCCGAAGTCGAGCACCTTGACGATTTCGCGATCGCTGCCCGGCAATGGCGCGATGAAGAGGTTCTGCGGTTTGAGATCGCGATGAACCACGCCGTGCGCGTGAGCGGCCGCCAGCGCCCCCACCACCTGATCGACGACCTCCATGACCCGGGGCAACGGCATCGCCCCGCCGACCTTCAGGTCGACCGACAGATCCCGCCCATCGAGAAACTCCATCGCCAAAAAGGCGCGACCGTCAGGCGTGGTGTTGAAGTCGAGCACCGAAACGATGTTGGGGTGACGCAAGCTCGAGGTGATCTCGGCCTCGCGTTGGAAACGCGCGATGACCTCTTCGTACTGCGCGACCTGCGGCAGCAGCACCTTGATCGCGTAACGTCCCGACAGGCGCAGGTGGCTCGCCTCGTAGAGCTCACCCATGCCGCCCATCGCGACGAAACGCACGATCTGGTAGGTGTCACCGAGGATCGTCCCGACGAGCGGATTGGGCGATGCAGTGGGGTTCACGCGGACTCCGTTTTCGATGCAGAGAAGTTGGGTTCGCCCCTTGCGAGCGCCCTGCCCTCTCGCTTCAGGAACCGACCTCCGACGTCTCGGCAGGGCCAGGCGCGTCGGGCACCTCACCACCCGCGCCGCCGGTCGCTGGCGCGCCGCCGGTACCTGGCGCGCCGCCTGTCGCTGGCGCGCCGCCTGTCCCTGGAGCCCCACCCGTAGCAGGTGCCCCCCCCGGTCCCAGGTGCCCCACCGGTCGCCGAGGCGCCACCTGTGCCCGGAGCTCCGCCGGTCGCTGGCGCCCCCCCGGTGCCCGCCCCGCCCGTGCCGCCGCCCGCGCCCCCGGTCGCGGGCGATCCGCCTGTACCCGCGCCGCCGGCGCCCCCCATCGAAGATCCGCCGGTACCACCGCGACCGCCCGTGCCGCCGGCTCCCCCCACCGGCGCGCCACCCGTGCCCGCTGTCCCACCGTTGCCGCCGGCCCCCCCGCTCCCGGGCCGTCCGCCGGTGCCGGGCGCGCCACCGGCTGGCATGCCAGCCCCCCCGGATCCCCCGCCTCCCCCGGCGGCACCTCCCGTGCGACCGCCTGTACCAGGCACGGACGCAGCGGCGTCGCGCCGGGTTTCACGGAGGGTGGTGGTGTCGGGATAACAGCCGGTGAGGGCCAACAAGCCAGTCAAGGCAAGGTAGGCAGCGGGGCGCGCCATGGACATAGGACGCACAATTTACCAGACACCCCCGCCTGGATGTCCCACTGCGTTCGCCTCTGACTCAGCGAGACGCGTAGGTCTTGGAGAAGCCGGTGCGCCCGTTGCTGACCGTGTACTTGCCGTCCTTGGCGATGGAAGCCTTGAGGTAGTGCCCTTCACACCCCTCGGTCGGGCCCAGGTTCGCGATCATCGATTCGTCGCTGTTGAGCTCCTTGGGCGTGCCGAGCGCGAGATGGCCCTGCCAGATGTCCTCGAGGCCCGGTGACTTGCGCAGGATCTCGAAGGTGCCGGGCGGTCCGCCCTTTTTGGGGCCGTTGTTCATGATCGCCACCCGCGGCTTGACCGCCCAGACCACCTGCGGCGCGCCCGAGCGATCGAGGCCATGGTGGGTCGTCTGGTAGAGGTCGACGACGCCGATGCGATTGATCGGGCAGACCAGCGGTAGCTCGTAATTCCAGGGCAGATCCCCGAGGTCGAGAAAATCGAACTTGCCGTACGAGAGCACGAAGCCGATGGAGTGGTTGTTCTCGGGATCGACGTCGGGCTCTTTTGTCGCCGCGGTCTTGCAAAGCTCGGTGTTGGGGCCGCCGCCTTTGCGAGGTCGGTCGATCACCTTGGCCGCCGCCGCCACAACGACCGCGTCCACGCCCCGCAACGGCAGCTTGTCGCCGGCCTTCACGATCTTGCGCCGGCCGCCGGTGAGCTCGACGTACGCCTGGTAAGCAGCGGCCGCCTTGGGCCGATCCGCCTCGGCCGAATCGCCGTGATCGATGAACAGGTCGATCGGCATCAACTTCGCCAGCGCCGGGGCCGCGCCCATGTGATCGCCGTGGTTGTGGGTGGTCAGCAGGATGTCGATCTTCTCGAGGCCGGCCAGCTTGGCCACCGCGTGGATCCGCTTGGCATCGCGATCGTCGTCCTTGCGGTTCGCGCTGTCGACCAGCATCGACTGCCCGGTAGGCGTGACGATCAACGTCGCGGCGCCGCCCTCGGCGTCGATCCAGTAGATATCCAGTGTCCGCTTCTTGTCGGAACGCGCGGCCGCCAGCAGGAGCAACGGCAGCACGGCCAAGGTCGAGGCGATGGGCATACGGCGGATGCTATCCGTGACTGAGCTTCGGTCCAGTCAAAACCGGGTCATCGCGCCCAGCCGCTTCAGCCGAGCCGGGGATCGACCAGCGCCGCGCGCTCGAGCGCTTCGGCAAGCCGGCGATCGTAAGTGTGCGCGGCCATCGCCCTGCGATGTCCCGCCTCGGCGATCGCTCGCCGCTCGGTTTCGTGCGCCAGGTAGTAAGTGATCTTGTCACGCGCGTCAGCGGCGTCGTCGAAGATCACCACCTCGCGCCCCGGGTCGAAGAACCATTCGATCGGGCAGAACGACTCGCACAGTTGAAACCCGCCGGATCCGGCGATCTCGAAGGCGCGCGGATTGACGAAGCTCTTGCGCACGGCGAACTGATTCACCTCGACCGCAGAGCTGAGATTCAAGTTGATCCGGCTGCGGGCAAAGACCAGCGGCAGATCGACGTGCGGCACCTCGGCGTCGCCGTCCGCATGGGGCGCGAGCAAAGGGTCCTGCGACCAGCGCGGCCCAAAGAGGTGAAGATCGGCAAGGCCCGCCAGCCCGCGCAGCAACGCCACACGGTTGGGGTAAGGACTGCCGGCGAAGCTCACGTCGATGAGATCGCCGGCCGGCGGCGTGAACGGACAGTGCAGCGCTGGATCACAAGCCATCGGAACGTAGTCGACGAAACGCTGTCCGCGCTGGCGCAGCTGTTCGCCGAAGTCGCCCGGTTCGATGTGCCAGATGTGATCGAACCGCCCGGGCAGCTTCTGCCAGTAAGAGAACATCCGATGGTCCTCGACAAACCAGAAGATGGTCGGCACGCCCTTGTCTCGCAACTGGGCGACGTCCTCGTCGCGGGTGGCAGGCGCTTGCGCCAGATAGATCACGATCTCGGGCCCGAGCTCGGCCAATGACTCTCGACATTCCCGGCGAACCCGTTCGAGAAATCCCGCCACCGCAGCGGCGCGAGCCTCCTCGGGGAACACGCGGCGAGCGGCATCCAGCGCCTCTTTGTGGCCCGTGCTGTCGATGTAGCTGACGTCGTGACCCAGGCGATCGAGAGCGCGCACGGTGCACGCCGCGATCGAGACCGAGCCGCCGTAGATCGGCCCTACCACGGCGATCCGTTTGCCCGCTGCCTGCATGCCGCTTGCCCGATCATCGACCCGCGCGCGGACTTGCGCGAGTTTTCCGCGCCCGATACGAAGCGAGACCGCTCAGCCGCCGGTGGTCGCCTTGCCGTGACACTGCACGTGGGTGATGCCGTCCTCCTCGGAAAAGATGGTGATCCCGCGCGCGAACGACCTGTCCGTCCAATCGACGCTGGTCATGAGAAGGCCGCCCTCGGCGGTCATCAGCAACTTCGGTCCGGTTTCGCGATTGACCTTGAAGACGATGGTGGAATCGCCCGCACTGCAGGTGATCTCCGGCCCTGCCCGCCAGCAGCTCTCGACCTTCCAGGGCAGCGTCTTTTGCGCCAGCGGCTTGCTCTTGCCGCCAAGGCGGGTCGTGATCTGCACGCACTTCTTGGTGGTGAGAATGATGTCCGGCGGACGGTTGAAGGCGCCGCCGCCCTGCTGCGCAGCCACGGGCGCGACCTCGCCGGGCAACCACGTCGCGACCAGGACCACGGCCACCCCGATCCGAGCGTGTTTCATGCTGCGACTCTTATCACGCGCCGCTCGGCTGTCGCGACGCCGCCGCGTTCGGTTACCAGACACCGCGCGTTACCGACAATTCTGCTCATCCAGTAGGCCCCTCTTGGTTACAGGTCGACGCGGCGCAAGTGCAGCGGTTAAAGTGTGTCCTCGTCCGACTTCGGTGGCGCGGAGGGGGGCACTCTCGTTTCTGGAGGCATCCGATGAAGCAGCGACCGCGTCCTGGCCGGCAGGGTCTTTCACCCAACGGCTTAATCGCTTCCGGGGGGCTCGGCAGCTTGCCGTTCTCGCGCCGGCAGTTGCTCAGAGGCGCCGGCCTCGGTCTGGCGGCGGCTCCGCTGTCGGCGACCTTCGGCATGCGTGCCTTCGCGCAACCGGCAGGCCCCCCCATCCGCCTGGTCTGCTGGCCGATGATGAACGGCGCCGAATCGGGCGCCTTTTATCCCAGTGGCGCGGCCACCGGCCTTTCGATGATCACCGAGCCGCTGCGCAAGTACGCCAGCCAGGTGACCTTCATCAAAGGCGTCAACATCTCCGGCTCGTCGAACCACTACGCGGTTCGCAGCACCTACTCCGGCTTTCCCATCGCGACTTACGAGTCGTCCGATCCCAACGTGAAGTCGGTCGACCAGCTGATCGCGGATCACCTCGACATGTCGGCGCCTTCGCCGATCAAGTCGTTGCACCTCGGCGTCATCCCCGCCGACTCGATCAACTACTACCAGCGCGCGGGCCGCTCGACGTTCTTCTTCGCACCCAAGCCGGTCGACTACGAAGCCAACCCGGTCACGGCTTATGACCGCGTCTTCGGGGGAGCGCCGCCTTCCAACGGCCCGACCCCGACCTCACCCGACTTCACCAAGGACGTGCTCGACCTGGTCGGCGCCGAGATGAACGAGCTCGGCACCGAGCTCGGCAACAACGCCCCGTCCGAGCTCGCGAAGATGAAGGAGCATCGCGACGCCTGGGGTGCGCTCACCTCCAAGGGCATGGCGGTCAAGACGCCCCCGGGGGTGATGGTGACGCCGCTGCCGTCGGTCGAAAAGCTGCGCCCCGCCCTGCAGGGCAACCCGAAGGACGCGTACAAACGCGAGCTCTTCAACGATCTGTTCGACGCCCAGGTCGACAACCTGGGCCGCGCGCTGGTCTGGGGCGTGACCCGTGTGGCGACGCTGCAGGCGGGCTCTGCCGACAACAACCTCATCGTGCCGGTTGGTCCGGGTTACCCGCACCACCTGACCTCGCACGGCGATCAAGGGATCTACAACCGCCTTCAGCAGTGGTACTTCGGCAAGCTCGCCCGCCTGGCGGCCCTGCTCGACGTGCCCGACCCGCTCGACATGACCGGCAAGACGGTCTTGCAAAACACGCTCATCGTCATCGTCGCCGAATGCCTGCCGGTTGGGCACGGTTCGATCGGCGTGCCGGCGATGATGCTCGGCACGGCGGGTGGGCGCATCAAGCCCGGTCTGGTGAACGGCAACGGCATCACCAACAAGAACATCATGGCGACCGTGCTGGCGACCTTCGGGGTCGGCACCGGTCACTTCGGCAGCCAGCTGATCTCGGAGATTCGCTCATGAAGAACGCGGCGAACACCTGGCGAGTGGCAGCGCTCGCGCTCGGCATGCTCGGCGCGGGCTGCACCGGCGCGGTCGACGGGGGCGATCCGGGTACCCCGGCGGCTCCCGGTGGCAACAAGCCGAGCCAACCCGGAAACGGGTCAGGCGGCGGCCAGAATCCGGGTGGCGGGTCCACACCAGGCGGCGGCTCCACCCCGGGTGGTGGCTCCAACCCCGGCGGCGGCTCCAATCCCGGCGGCGGCTCCACCCCCGGCATGACTCCCGGCACGGGCGGCGGCGGCACGCCCATCTCCGCCCCCTCCGCGCAGGTTGCCTGCATGGACGACGGCAAGGAAAGCATCGGCCGCCGAGCTCTGCGACGCCTCACCATCCCCGAGCTCGACGCAACCGTGCGGGCAGCGTTCGGCCTCGACAAGGCGCAATGGGCGGGCCCCACGGTGCCCCCCGACCCGTCCTCGCTCGACGGCTTTTCCAACAACGTCGATCGCCTCACCGTCGGCCCCGACTACGCACGCGGCTTGATGGACAGCGCGCGCGCGGTGGCCAAGGTCGTCAGCACCGAGCCGATGCTCAGCAAGCTCTTGCCGTGTGCCAACACGATGGGCGGCGCCGGTTCAGCACTGGCTCCTTGCGCGCAGACCTTCGTCACGAACTTCGGCGCCAAGCTCTACCGACGCCCGCTCACCCCGGCCGAGACCGCTCGCTACATGAACATGTTCATGACGGTGGGACGCGCGGACTTCAAGACGTTCGTCCACTGGGCGACGTTGACCATGCTGCAGTCGCCGCGCGTGATCTACCGCAGCGAAGTCGGCAAGGACGACGGCCAGGGCCGCTACAAACTCACCTCGCACGAGATTGCGAGCGCCCTGTCGTACACCTTCACGGGTGGTCCGCCCGACGCCGCGCTGCTGGCGCTGGCCATGGCCAACAAGCTGCAGACCGCCGACGAGATCGAAGCGGCCGCCAAGACGCTGGTCTTCGACGCCGCCGGGAAAGTGAAACCGGCCTTCGGCAACGTGATCCTGCGTTTCGCCGAGGACTACGTCGGCCTTTCCACGGTCGCCAACCTGCAAAAGGACCGCGCGGCTTTCCCCGACTTCACGCCCGAAATCATCGGAGCGCTGGAAGAAGAGAGCCGTCGGTTCATGTCGCACGTGCTCATCGAACAGAAGGGGACGCCAGCAGCTCTGCTCTCGGCGCCTTTCACCTTCCTCGATGGACGCCTCGGCAAGTTCTACGGCCTGCCCGCCACCGGCACCGACTACGTGAAGGTCGATCGCCCGGCCGGCTGGGGCGTGGGTCTGCTCGCTCAGGGCAGCGTACTCGCCGTGGAATCCCATAGCGTCGCGACCTCCCCGACCAAACGCGGCTACTTCGTGCGAACGCGGCTGCTCTGCGGTCAGGTGCCGCCGCCGCCCGAAAACGTAGGCGAGCTGCCCCCGCCCTCCTCGGCCCAGACCACGCGCCAGCGCTACGAGGTCGCCCACCTCGCGGACAACGGCTGCAAGGGCTGCCACGCGATCTTCGATCCGATCGGCTTCGCTTTCGAACACCTCGACGCCGTAGGCCGCTATCGCGAAAAGGAGAACAACTTCCCGATCGACGATTCCGGCACGCTGACCAGCACCAGCGCGGGTGACATTCCGTTCAAGGGACCGACCGAGCTTGCGAACGCCGTCGCCAAGCTGCCCGAGCTGTCGTCGTGTATGGCTTCGTTCGGTGCCGCTTACGCCTTTGGCATGAGCCAGCCAAACACGTCGTGCCTCGTGCGCCAGGCGACTGACGAGTTGAAGAAGGGCGGAAGCTTCGTCGACTTCTTCGTCAAGCTGACCCGTTCGGAACACTTCCGCACGCGGCTGCCTTAAGCCAGCGAGCAGACGAACCGAACCAGGCGCCGATCTCCGCGAGGAGATCGGCGCTTCGTTTTTCCGCTTACGGTTTTCCGCTTACGCTTTCCGCTCACGCCATGGACCATTCGGAGCTGCGGCGAGCGCGCTCTTCGGCGAGATGGCCGATGATCAACTCGAGCTCGTTGACCCGATCGGCGTCGCCCACCGCCCCCCGCCAAGAAAAGACCCGCCGGTGCGCGCCTCGATCTCGCAAGAGGGCCGCCAGCGAAGATCGCAGCGCAAGCACGGCGTCGAAGCCGCGCAGATCCAGTCGTGCCAGAGCGGCGACGGCGTCGGCGCGATCGTCGTGCGCATCGTGAAAAATCAGCAGGTAGTCGGGGTGCCGCCAATGATGCTGGGCAACGACTCCCAACACGGCCGCGTCGGCCGAATCATCTACGATCACGACGTCCGCACTGTCGAGCCGCTGCTGCAAGCCCGACAGCGCTGGCTTGCTTACGGGGCGTGCCATGAGCTCGACGTCGTGTCCCCGCTCGCCCAGCTCGTGCGCGATGCCGTCGAGCGAGAGCCCTTCGTCCAACGG
>JANNNO010000007.1:0-4443 GCA_031398585.1 Myxococcales bacterium
GGTGGCGCGGGCGGCGGCGGCCTCGGTGGCGCGGGCGGCGGCGGCCTCGGTGGCGCGGGCGGCAACGGCCTTGGCGGCGCGGGCGGCAACGGAATTGGCGGTGCCGGTGGCGGCGGCCTTGGTGGTGCCGGTGGTGCCGCGGGCACATTGGGCGCGTTCACGATGTCGAGCTGCCCAGCCTTCGTCGCTCCGGGCGAGCGCTATGCGGTTCGCTGTGGCGTGGTGACCGTGCCCGAGGATCGCTCGCGACCCGACGGCCGGCGGGTGGCCCTGCCGGTCGCGGTCTTCTCACCCAAGACGGGAGGGCCCAAGCACCCCGATCCGGTTGTCTATCTCGACGGCGGGCCTGGCGGGGCAGGCCTCTATGACACGGCCAAAGGCCTCGGCATCTTCGGGCGCTTCATCGACGAAGGCCGTGAGCTCGTCGCCATCGATCAGCGTGGCACAGGGGGCGCGACTCCCAGCCTGAGCTGCGGAGATCACGTGACTTTCGCAGGGTGCCGCGCGGAGCTCTCCACGCGGGCCGATCTCGCGCAGTACCACAGCCCCGCCAATGCCGACGACATCGAGGACGTCCGACGCGCGCTCGGGTTTCCGCCCTGGAATCTGCTCGGCGCTTCCTACGGAACCCGACTGGCGCTCGAGGTCATGCGCCGCCATCCCGCGGGTGTTCGCTCAGCGATCCTCGATTCCGTGGTCCCTTCCGATGTGAACACGCTCACCGAGTCCGCGCTCAACACGGTTCGCACGTTCACCGAGATCGAATCGGCCTGCAATCGGCACCCCGAGTGCGCCCGAGCGTTCCCCGCCTATACCAAACGCGTGATGCAGCTGATGCAGGCGCCGCCGTTCACCTTCACCAGTGAAGGCGGCAAAAGCGTCACCGTGTCGGGTTCCCAGGCGGGCCAACTGCTGCGCTCGCTCGCCTACCAGGCGGCGATGATCCCGCACCTGCCCGAGCTCACCCAGCTCTTGATCGAGCGGCGTGAAGCCGTCTATCGCTACTACTTCTCACCCGAGCCGGACTCGCCGGGTGACATCAGCCTCGGCATGCACCTATCGGTTCGCTGCGCGGAGGACGTGCCGATCCCCATGGAGCCGGCGACGTCGCAGGCGCTGTCGGCGCTGGATCCCGCCTGGCGGCCCTTCTTCGCTCACGATCTCTACAGCAGCTGGTGCAAAGAGTGGAACGTTCCGATGGTACCGGCGGCGACCTTGGCCCCGGTGACCAGCGCCGTGCCTTCGCTGGTCCTCTCGGGCAACTTCGATCCTGCCACCCCGCCTCACGCCGCCGCACGCGCTTTCCGCACCCTCAGCAACGCCTCGAACTTCGTCTATCCCAACGGTTCACACGGCAACTTCTTCCACGGCTGCGTGGTGCCGACGGTAGGAGCTTTCCTCGACAACCCGAGCGCCAAGCCGGCGTGGTCCTGCCCCGCGGGACCGCCAACTGTCGCCTTCGTAGTACCAAACGCTCGCCTCGGGATCAGCGCCGGGCAGCTCGATCGCTCTGCCGCCGATGACGTGGCGGCCAGGCTCGAACGCATGAAGCAGGCGGGCAAGGAGGGGTTCTTGCCCCGCGCGCCGCGAGGCCTGCGCTAGAGCCTGGACCGCGCTTCACGGCCGTGGATCGGCCAGCCGCCCGACGAAGAGCACGGTCCCCGTCGCCCGGTCCCGGATGAAAAAGAGAAACGGCCGGTCGATCTTCACCGGGGTTGCGGGCGGCGGGCCCGAAGGCGGTACGGCGATCACGGCGGTCGCGGCGGCCGCCTCGGTCCCCTTCTCGTCGATGGCGATGAAGGCCTGGTGAACCACCTCGCCGATGACGATGCCTCCCTGGCCGTTCATGCCGGAAAAGTCGGCGCTATCCGTGAAAGCCGTCGGCATGCCGAGCTTGCCCAGCAGCGCTTTCATCGAGAGCTTGGCGTCGAACGAGAACTTTGGCAGCTCCAGCTGCAGCTCGGTCGGCTTGACGGCGTCGAACGCGGCCTGCAACCGTGCCCCGTCGAGGGCGGCTTCGACCGCTGCCCTCTTGCCGGGCTTGGGCGCCAGGATGAAAAACGAGAGCTTGCCGCCCACGTATCCGATCTCGACCGCCTGGTAGTCATCAGTCTCGGCGTAGCCCAGCTGTCCGCGCCTCTGCATCGTCGGCACGTTCACTGTCTGTCCACTGGCGAGGGTAAAGGGCTTATCGGCTGTCATCCCGTCGAAGGGTTGCAGCCACGGCGCCTTGAAATGGATCGCATTGGTGAGGACCAGAATGGTGTCGGGACGAAGCACGCCCGTCGGAATGAGGTCCTTGATCTTTCCCGCGGTCGACTGCTCGACGAAGCGGTTGATGATCTGCCGCGATCCTTCCGTGTCCCCGCCGAAGTCGAGCAGGCGTAAGCCGGCGCCGTAGTTGACGTCGAGAGTGTCGAGAAACTCCGGCAGAAACTTGGCACCCGTGCGCCCCCAGAGTGCATTGACCAAGGAGAGCTTCACCGGCTCGCCACCCACCTCACCACTGACGGCGCCGTCCCGCCGGGCCAGCTCCTGCGTGAGGCCGTTGAACGCCCGATGCAGCACCGGCGCCGCCAGCTTGAACTCGAGTGCGGTGGCCATCTCCGTGGCCGTGGTGCCGCGCGCACCTGCATAGGTCATCGCCAGCGCCAGCGACGCCGACAGCGGGGAATGAAAGAGGTTGTCGTTGGGCGCATCGGCCCGCAAGGCTTGAAAGACCTTGAGCGCGAACGCGGTGTTCCCGCCGGCAAGCATCGGCAGCTCCGCCGTCGGCGTGGGTAAGATCTCGCGAGCGCGCCCGGAGGTCTGCGGACAGGGCGCCACGCCGCAGCCAGTGTGACCATCGACGCCGGTCTCGGAGGCGGCGGCATCCGTGGCATCACTGCCGGCATCGCCGCTCGCGTCGGGTTTGGGAACATCCGGCGATGAGCCGGCATCGACGGCGTCCCTCGGCGGCATCGCCACCTCCGCTCTCGGTTCAGGCGCGGCATCTGCGCCGGCATCGGGTCGCGGCGTCGAACCTCCACAGGCCAGCACCAATGCGAGAGAAGCTGCCCCGAATCCCCGCAGCCCTCGAACACAACGTCGCGCCAGGCTCATTCGTAGTCTCCTCGTCACCATCGTCACGCGTCGGAGCCAAACGGCCGCCGATCCACCGCACCGTCGAAAGACTCGCCATCAGCGTCGATGTAGAAGTGATCGCCGACGACGGTGACCGTCCAGCGCTGGCGACGCTCTTCCTTGCCCGCCAGTGCCCGCACGAGAGCGCCATCGACGGTCCAGCAGGTGGGGATCTTCGATCGACGAGGCAGCCGCCCGTCTGCCTCGAAGCCCTGGACCAGCTCGGACGCGCGCCGCTCGTCGGCAAGGACGACGTGAACCGCCACGCCCGAGTTGTGCTGCAGGACCCTGCGAACCTTGTCGGCGGTGGCGGCCCCACACTCCACCCAGGTGGTGAGCTGGCCGGTCAGATCGCGGGTCAGGAGATCGGCCGCATCGGGATCCGAAAGTCCGGGTCCGAAAGTGATGCCATCCTCGTCCAGCAAGCAGCGGGCGAGCACCCGCAGCGTGAGATGCTCGGCCGTCTCCGACGGGTGACGTGCCACGATGATGGATTCATCCCGATCGCGACCGCGATCGACGTGGGAAAGCGCCACGCGGAACTCGTATCGAGTGGGCGTCAAGGCCATGGGAGCGACATGATACGCGAGTGCCGACGCTGCCGCGCTCCGCGTGCACGCAGAGCTCCCGCTCATTCAGGCGTGACTCAGGATCTCGGTCAGGCCGTCGAGGTTGAGCGGTTTGACCAGGTGGTCCTCGAAGCCTGCGGCCCTCGAACGAATTCGGTCGGTCTCCTGGCCATATCCCGTAATGGCCACGAGACGCAGGTGCGGAAACCTCTCGCGCAGGCGCGTCGCCAGCTCGTACCCGTCCATGACCGGCAGCCCGATATCCAGCAACGCGACCTCCGGTTCGAAGTGAGCAACGATGGCAAGAGCCGACGGACCGTCGTACGCGATGCGGGTAACGAATCCCATCGCATCCAGAGCCTCCGCGACCAGGATCGCGGCATCATGGTTGTCATCGACAATCAAAAGGCGCTTGCCCTGCCCCAGCGATTGCGGCAAGGACCGCCAGCGATCCGGAGCGACCGCTGCATCGGCAGTGGCGACCGCGTGGTGGAGCGGCAGCTGAACCCTGAATTCGCTGCCTTTGCCCAACCCCTCGCTGCTGGCGGTCACCTGGCCGTCGTGTAACTCGATCAGGCTGCGCACGATGGTAAGGCCAATGCCCAGCCCGCCTTGTGAACGGTCGATCGCCTGCTCACCCTGCGCGAAGAGATCGAAGACGTGTGGCAACAGGGTCGGCGCGATGCCGATGCCATCGTCCCTGACGCGCAGGACGGCGTGGTCTTCCTCGGGCGCCGCGCTGATGGTGATG
>JANNNO010000016.1:0-6804 GCA_031398585.1 Myxococcales bacterium
GGAGAAGGCCCCCTCGACGCCGGTCATCCTCATCACGGCGTTCGGTGACGTCACCGGGGCCCTGGAGGCGATCCACCGGGGCGCCTACGATTACGTCTCGAAGCCCTTCAACGTCGAGGAGCTGCGGCTGACGGTGACGCGGGCGCTCGAGCGCAAACGCCTGTCGGCGGAAAAGCGGGCCAGCGGCGGGCAGCCGACCGAGACGCGGCTGGCGGAGATCGAGGGCAAGAGCCCACGCATGCTCGAGGTCTACAAGCTCGTGGCGCGGGTGGCGCCGAGCTCGGCCACGGTGCTGGTGGCGGGCGAGTCGGGCACCGGCAAGGAGCTGGTCGCGCGCGCGATTCATTCGCGTTCGACGCGCGCGGCGCGACCGTTCGTGCCGGTCAATTGCACGGCGCTGTCGGAATCGTTGCTGGAATCCGAGCTGTTCGGTCACGCGCGAGGGGCGTTCACGGGGGCCGTGACGGCCAAGCGGGGTCTGTTCGAGCTGGCGGATGGCGGAACACTGTTCCTCGACGAGATCGGCGATATGGGCCCCAAGATGCAGGCGCAGCTGCTGCGCACGCTCCAGGACGGAGAAGTCCGACCGGTCGGGGGCAGCGAATCGGTGCGGGTCGACGTGCGCATCGTCTGCGCGACCAACAAAGATCTCGAAGCCGAGGTCAAGGCTGGGCGCTTTCGCGAGGATCTCTATTTTCGCATCAACGTCGTGACGGTGAAGCTACCGTCGCTGCGCGAGCGGCCATCGGACATTCCGATCCTGGTGGCGCATTTTCTCGCGAAGATCGCGCGGCGAGACGCGCGCCCGCAGGCGAGCATCTCGCGCGAGGCGATGGATCTGCTCGGACGCCACGAATGGCCGGGCAACGTGCGCGAGCTGGAGAACGCGATCGAACGAGCCGTCGCTGTCGCCAAGGGCGACGTCGTCCTACCGTCGGATCTCCCGTTCGAAATTCACGGCCCGGTCGGCACAACCACCGCCGGAATCCTCGACGACCGCCCCACCCTCGCCGAGCTGGAGAAGCGCTACATCGCCCTCACCCTCGCCGAGACCAACGGCAACAAGAAGAAGGCCGCCGAACGCCTCGGCATCGACCGCCGCACCCTCTACCGCGCCCTCGAACGCGCCGGCGTAGCCCCCGACCCCGACGAAGATCCGGAAGAGTGAGCCGACCGAGGAGCCCTCAGACGCGAGGGCGGCGATCCCGTTGAAGGCGGCGGCGATGCCCGACGATGAGGACCATGACGGAGATGATGGCGAGGCCGGCGCCGCGAGGAGGCTGGGCGCTCCCGATGTCGCAACCGCAGCCTGATTCTTCGCCGGCAGGTGGTGGCGCGGGGGCGGCGTAGCAGGCGGGGATGTTGGCGAAGACCGTGACGTCGTCGATCGCGGCTTCCAGGCCGCCAGCGCGTGGATTGGCGTCCTCGGCCACGAACCTCAGCGTGAGTTTTCCGCCCAGCACGGCGGGCGGCAACGCCACGAGGCGGTCGGCCCACGCGGTCATCATCACGTTCTCGATCCGATCGATCTCGACCCAACCCGCGGCGTCGACAGCCCCCGCGTCGCCGACCGTGCCGCCTGCTGCGCCCGCGTCACCTCCGCCCCCCTCGCCTTTCGCCAGCACGATCAGGCGCGCCTGGGGGCTGGGGACGATCTCGCCGTTGGTGTTTGCCTGCATCGCTGCGACGCTCGCCCAGTAGCGCAGGTGCGCCCCGCGCATGTTGGTCGCGTCGATTCTGGGCGCCTGTAACGTCGAGCGGCCCGCCTCGACGTAGGTGATTCGGCCGCCGCCCGAGTTGGACGACGCGCCCGTCACGAAAGCACCCGTGCCGCTATGGGCGCCCGAAGGCTGCGCCACCTGGCCGGGCACGATCTCGGTGAACTCGGGCGTGGCGCGCTCCCAGACGGCGCCCTTGCTGGTGTCGGTCTTGTCGGGGTTCACCACCCAGCCGGCTTCCGCCTCGAAACGCTCCTCGAGCACCTTCTCGGCGCCCACGATCAACGTCTCCTTCCAGCGGTGGCGGTGATGATCGCTCTGCGAGACCACCTTCAGCGGCAACGGCGTGCCACAGGGGATCTCCTGCAAGTTCACCGTGAACGGCACTGACCTCGCCTCGCCCGCGGGGATGCTGCCGACCATCTGCGAGCCTGTCACGACCTTGTCGCCGAGCTTGGCTTCGAACTCGGCGACGACATTGCTGGCGCTGCCGGTGCCGTCGTTGCGGATCTCGGCCACGAAGCTCGTCGGCCCTGCTGCCGGTGATCTCCGTTCCGGATTGAGCTCGACCTTGGTGAGCTCGGATCGGGGATCGTCGCAGTCCGCCGAGACACGCGTACAGACGTTCATGCGTTTGCCCGAGGCCTCGCGCATCCACGCCTCCCAGAGCAGGCGTGCCTTGTCGATACGCCCTGCGATCCTCTGCACCTGCATGTCCGCCACGGTCTCGGTCGGCTTGGTGACCAAGACCTGTACCTCGCGAAAGTAGTCCTGCCGCTTGCCTTCGAGGAGCTGGTCCGCGGACGGCACGCGCGGGCCGTTCACCGCAATCACATCGTCGATGCTCACGTCGACCCGCGTTCCCATCATTGTCGAACGCAACGGTGGCAACGCCATCTCGTACCGATCACAGCGCTGCCGCTGGTAGCCAGGAACGTCATCGATGAAAAAGATGGGCGGCGTCTCGTCCGCGGGCACGAGGCCCATGCTGTAGAGGTCGAAATGTCCGAACCGCGCCGGCTGCAGCGGCCGCAGCGTGAAGGTGCCGTTGCCGGCGTCTTGCCACGAGACGCCGTCGTGGACCGACGACTGACTGTCGACCAGGCGGTGGTAGTGCGCGCAGTCGCGGCCGAGGAGCGCGTCCGAGATCATGCCCGTGCGACGATCGCGAAAGCGCAGAAAGACCGACCAGCGGTGCCCACTCTCCTGACCCCAGGTCTCGAGATGGGGCAGCCACTGCTCCCGGGTGTCGTCGGTGACACGCGACCAGACGCGCTTCATGTTGAGCACCGAGCGAAGCGTCCCGCCCGACCCAAACATGGCGCCGGTATCCCTCAGGGTGATGCCGATGCCGCGAACGTCAGCCTTGATCGTAAACTCGTAGGCCTCCGCCCCGATCGACTCCCTATCGTCGAAGGTCAGCCAGAGGGTCAGCGACTGAAAGTTGTCGCCGTATTTGCCCAACACCTTCTTGACGATGGCGGGCAGGTCGATGCCGAGGCCGCGATCGTTGGTAACGACGGTCTCTGCGCTCCCCTCGACCACGACCACCTCGCCGAGCGTCGTGATACCGCCTTCGGCCCGCAAGATCCCCGGGTTGGCGGCAAGGTACCCAGCGGCCTCGCGTCGGAAGTCCCCATCGATGAGCAGGTTACGAGTCGTGCCATCGACACCCTTCATCGTGGGTGGCTTGACGTGCAAGGTGGGGTCGTAGGCCGACACCCAGCGCGTGGCATGGGCAGGCCCGGCCAGCAGCGAAACGAACAGAGACGACCAGGCGAGCGCGTTTGCCAACTTCATGATGGGCCCGAGAACCCAACTTGACCCCGAAGCGGGGGGCGCGAGCAAGCCGGAACGTCCCGCGAGCCCGTGCGACGGCCGCAGCAGAGCCCCCTCGCCCTTCACAGATCCGCGAGGAAGGCTCGCGCGGCGTGGCTCAAGGTCCTGTGCGACGGGTAGACCAGATGGATCTTCCGCTCGACTTGCAGCTCTTTCACCTTCACTTCGCGAAGCAGCCCCGCGGCCAGCTCTTCCTCCACGCACATGCGCGGCAGGAACGCGACGCCCTCGTTCTGCTGCACCAGCTTGCGGATGGTCTCGATGGTCGGCATCTCGACATCGCGGTTGAGCGGCACACGCATCTGCTCGAATGCGCGTTCGACGACGTCCCGGTACGGCGACACGACATTATGCGCAATGAAGATCTCCATGCCGAGGTCAGCAATCGAGACCTGCTTGCGGCGCGAGAGGCTGTGCTGGGGCGAGACGATGAAGGCGAGGTGATCGCGATAGATCACCCGCGACGTCAAACGTTCGTCTTCGGGGGCGTAACTGATCACGCCGAGCTCGAGATCACCGTCGACGAGCTCGGCTGGGATGCGACTCGACAAACTACGGCGGACCTGGACGCGTACACGCGGATAGCGCCGGCGATAGCGCGCCAGGTGTGGCAGTAAATAGAGAGTGGTCGATTCGTTCGCCCCGATGGTCAACCGCCCGGCGGCGTTGTCGCGACGCTCGGCCATCGCGGTCAGCAGCTCCTGCCGCAGGTTTTCAAAGCGGCGAGCGAAGTCGAGCACCAGTTGCCCGGCGTCGGTCAGCCGCACGTCCTTGCCCAGGCGATCGACGAGGATCTCGCCGAGCTCACCCTCTAGCTTTTTCAGCGCGAGCGAGATCGCCGGCTGCGTGCGCGAGAGGCGTCGCCCCGCCCGGGAAAAGCTCTTCTCCGTGGCGATGGCCCGGAAAACCTCGAGACCGTGCAGATCCATCGTCGTTCCCTCGTCTTTCGGGCTCTCGTTTCACCGTTTTCGATCAGAATTGAAACCACATGCACCATAAGCGCCGCTTATGGGATAAGTGAAACTTATCGATACCTGGAATACAATAAATTCGTCAAATCAGGGACCCAGGCGCTACTCTGAGAAGCGTCAGAGTCATCAGAAGACCCGTACAGCCCGTTCAGCACGTTCCCCGTTGGGAGGCCATCCGCACCATGAGCGACCGCGTCACGATTTTCGACACCACCTTGCGCGACGGCGAACAGTCGTGCGGCTGCAGCATGACGGTCGCGGAGAAGCTCCGCATGGCCGCCAAGCTCGTGGAGCTAGGGGTCGACGTGATGGAGGCCGGTTTTCCCGCCGCATCCGAGGGTGATCTCGAAGCCGTGAGCGCCATCGGTCGTCAATTCACCGGGGTCTCCGTGGCAGCACTCGCTCGCTGCCACACCGGCGACATCGAAGCGGCCGCGCGTGCTCTCGACAAGGCCAAACGTCCCCGCATTCACACCTTCATCGCGACGAGCCCCATCCACCTCAAGCACAAGCTGAAGAAGACGGCCGACGAAGCCCTGGAAGCCGCCGTACGCGCGATCGAGCTGGCCCGCAAATACGTCGACGACGTGGAGTTCTCGGCCGAGGACGCCACCCGCACCGATATTGATCTGTTGATCAAGTTCTCCGAGGCGGTGGTCGCCGCGGGTGCCAAGACCGTCAATCTTCCCGACACGGTCGGCTACACCACGCCTTTCGAAATGGCCGAGATCATCGGCAAGGTCACGCGGGCGCTGGGCGACAGAGCGGTCGTCTCGGTCCACTGCCACGACGATCTCGGGCTCGCGGTCGCCAACTCGCTGGCCGGCGTCCAAGCTGGCGCCCGGCAGGTCGAGTGCACGATCAATGGCATCGGCGAGCGCGCCGGAAATTGTTCGCTGGAAGAGATCGTGATGGCGATCAACACCCGCCGCGACGTCCTGCCCTTCCAGACCGGCATCAATACCAAGCAGCTCTACCCGACCAGCCGGCTGCTCTCCGAGATCATCGGCATCGATCCGCAGCCGAACAAGGCCATCGTCGGCAAGAATGCCTTCGCTCACGAGGCGGGCATTCATCAGGATGGCTTCCTCAAGGAGCGCACGACCTACGAGATCATCGACCCGCCGTCGGTCGGCGTGCCATCGAGCCGTCTCGTGCTCGGCAAACACAGCGGCCGACACGCGCTGGCGGATCGCTGCCATCACCTCGGGTACGACCTCGACCCGGCCCAGCTCGAGGTGGTCTACCGCCAGTTCATCTCGCTGTGCGATAAGAAGAAGTGGGTTCCCGACGAAGAGATCGCCTCACTCGCGCGCGCCGGGACCGCAGCGGCATGATCGCAAGGCCGGCGGCAGCGCTGGTCATCCCGACGCTGGTCATCACGGCGCTGGTCCTGGTTCGCCCGGTCACGGCGGCAACGCCAGCGCCGTCCGTGACGACGATCCACCCCATCTTCGCCACGTCCGACGTCCCGGGAGCAGAAGACGCTCACCGCGCGTTCAAGGCCGCCGTGGCTCGCCATGGCCTCGGCGCTGTCGTCGTGATGGAGATCCCGGGGCCACCGGCGGCCAAAGCCAAGTCTCTGCTCGAAGCCGGACGCAAGGCGGTCGCCGCCCAGCGTTTCGACGAGGCGCACGGCGCTCTGCGGGCGGCCAGTAACGAAGCGGCTGTCACCGGCGCAGCGGGCCTCAGCACCGCGGATCTGAGTGATCTCTTCTTGCTGCTCGGCATGGCCATCCAGAAGGTGGCTCCGGTGACAAACCCGCCCTCCCGGCCGGACGCAGAGCCCTCCGCCGGGAACGATCCGGCGACTCGCGCTGCCAAAGATGCTGCCGCCAACACCGTCAGCGCCGCTCCGATCGCAGCACCTGCCGCCGTCGAGGCCTATCTACGCGCGGCCACCCTCGCCCCCGACCGCAAGTTGACTGCGCCCGAGTACCCACCCTCGGTGATCGCCGCGTTCGAGGCAGCGTCCGCGGAGATCGCCAAGCGACCGCGCGCCAATCTGCGCGTGCGTGCCCCCGCCACGGCCCTCGTCTCGATCGACGGCTCGCCGCCACGAGATGCTCTGCTGCCGGCTCTGGACCTCGCCACAGGCGATCACTGGGTGCGCGTGGAGGAGCCGGGACGGCGCCCATGGGGAACGATGATCACGCTCACAGGGCCTTCGCGCGAGATCGAAGTACCCGACCAACCCGCCCTGTCGCTGGGTGATGCCGGGCCAGCCGCCCTTGCCCGCCGGCAGGGCGCCGCGTTCGCGTTGGTCGGTGAGCTGC
>JANNNO010000022.1:0-5370 GCA_031398585.1 Myxococcales bacterium
GTCGGCTCACCCCGTCGGTCGTGGCCTGGGACGAGAAGGGTGAGGTTCTGGTGGGGCAGATCGCGCGTCGTCAGGCCATCACGAATCCCGAGAACACCCTCTACTCGGCCAAGCGCTTCATGGGTCGTCGCTTCGACGAAGTCAGCGAGGAGATGAAGCGCATCCCCTACAAGGTCGTCCGGGGCTCAGGTGGCGAGGCCACCTTCGACGTCCGCGGCAAGAAAGTCACCCCGCCCGAGGTCTCGGCCAAGGTGCTCGGCAAGCTCAAGCGTGCCGCCGAGGACTACCTTGGCGAGAAGGACACCGAGGCGGTCATCCCCGTCCCGGCGTACTTCAACGACTCGCAACGCCAGGCGACCAAGGACGCCGGCAAGGTCGCGGGTCTCGAGGTCAAGCGCATCGTGAACGAGCCGACCGCGGCCGCGCTGGCGTACGGCCTCGACCAGAAGAAGGACGAGCTCATCGCGGTCTATGACTTCGGTGGCGGTACCTTCGACATCTCGATTCTCGAGGTCGGTGAGAACGTCGTCGAGGTCATCTCGACCAACGGCGATACCCACCTCGGTGGCGACGACATCGATCTGCGCATCATGGACTGGCTCATCGCCGAGTTCCGCAAGGACACCGGCCTCGACGTCGGCAAGGACAAGATGGTCCTGCAGCGTCTGCGCGAGGCGGCCGAGAAGGCCAAGATCGAGCTGTCGTCGGTGCAGGAGACCGAGATCAACCTGCCGTTCCTCACCGCCGATGGGTCGGGCCCCAAGCACCTCCAGATGAAGCTGTCGCGCTCGAAGCTCGAGCAGCTGATGGAGGATCTCGTCAAGAAGAGCATCGAGCCGGTGAAAAAGGCGCTGGCCGACGCCGGCAAGAAGGCCTCCGACATCGACGAGGTCGTGTTGGTCGGCGGTTCGACCCGCATCCCGATGGTGCAAAAGGTCGTGAAGGACTTCTTCGGCAAGGAGCCCCACAAGGGCGTCAACCCGGACGAGGTCGTCGCGCTCGGCGCCGCGGTCCAGGCCGGCGTTCTGTCGGGCGAGGTCAAGGACATGCTGCTCCTCGACGTCACCCCGCTGTCCCTCGGCATCGAGACCTTGGGTGGTGTCATGACCGCGCTCATTCCGCGCAACACGACCATCCCGACCAAGAAGTCCGAGACCTTCTCGACCGCTGCCGACAACCAGACGTCGGTCGAGGTCAAGGTCTTCCAGGGCGAGCGACCGATGGCCAACGACAACCGCCTGCTGGGCAAGTTCGGTCTCGAGGGGCTGCCCCCCGCCCCGCGCGGAGTCCCTCAGATCGAGGTCACGTTCGACATCGACGCCAACGGCATCGTGAACGTCTCGGCCAAGGACAAGGCGACCGGCAAGGCTCAGCAGATCACCATCACGGCGTCGTCGGGTCTCACCGACAAGGACATCGATCGCATGGTGAAGGAGGCCGAGGCCAACGAGGTCGACGACAAGAAGCGCCGCGAAGCCATCGAGGCCCGCAACCAGCTCGAGTCGCTCTCGTTCGGGGTGAGCAAACACTTCGACGAGAACAAGGACACGCTGCCCGAGAGCGAGCGTGGCGAGCTGGAAGCCGCGCTGAAGGACGCTCAGGACATCCTCGAGAAGAATCGCGAGCCGAAAGAGGCGGAGGTTTTCAAGAACGCCTTCGAGCGCCTGCAGAAGGCCTCGCACAAGATGGCGGAGGTCCTCTACAAGGCCGCTGGCGGCAGCGAAGGTGCCCAAGCTGGCCAAGGCGGCGAGGGCAGTGAAGGTGGCAATGGGTCCACCCCTCCCGCGGGCGGCAAGGACGACGTCATCGACGCCGAGTACACCGAGTCTCCCAAGACCTGATCACGGTCCCATCACCCCGCGCCCCGCCTGGCCTCGTGCCGGCGGGGCGTTGCTGTTTGGACGCACTGCCCCCCGACCCTCGCCACCGACATCCGCCGATGGGGCTTTCACCCGAAACGCGGTAGATAAGTGACCCTCATGCGACCGGTCCTCGTCGAGCTGCCTTCGAAGTTGTTGTTCGTCCTCGCGATCCTGTGGGCCATCGTCTCGTTCGCGCTGGATGTCCGCCGTCGCCGTCGCGATCCCGCCGAACCGCGCAGCTCGACACCGCTGACGATGGTCATCATCGCGGCGGTCCTCATGGGCATGCGCGGAGGCTCGTTCATCCCGTCCCCCGGCCTCTTCTCGCTGCCGTGGCTGCCGGTGCCGATTCACTCCTACGGCGTGATGCTCGGGACCTCGATGATCGTGGGCTGGTTTCTGGTGCAGCGATTCGCGCGCCAGGACGGCATCCCCATCGAGTACGCCAGCCATATCTTCATGTGGGCGGCGGTCTGGTCGATCGTCGGCGCTCGCCTCCTCTACTGCATCGTCCAGTGGCGTGAGCTCGAGAGCCCGCTCGACGTCTTCAAGATCTGGCAAGGCGGGCTCGTCGCCTACGGCGGCATGATCGGCGGCTTTCTCTCCAGCTGGTACAACTGCCGGCGCAAGGGCATCCCGCTGCTTCGTTGGGCCGACGTCTCGGCGCCAACGGTCGTGCTCGGCACGGCGATCACGCGCGTTGGCTGTCTTCTGTTCGGCTGCGACTACGGGCAGCGAACCGATCGGCCGTGGGCCATTCAGTTTCCCAAGGACAGCCCCGCCTGGCGCGACCACGTCGCCAACTTCCAGCTGCCGCCCGACGCGCCCTTATCGTTCCCCATCCACCCGACCCAGATCTACGAGACCCTGGGCGGCCTCGTCCTGTTCGGCTTGATACTGCTCGTGCGGCGGGTGCGAAATTTCTCGGGACAGGTCTTCCTGACCTGGGTGATCGGGTACGGCATCGTGAGGCCGATCATCGAGGCCTACCGAGACGACGATCAGCGCGGGTCAGTCGGCCCTCTGACCACCTCGCAGTTCATCGGCCTCACCTCGGTGGTCCTGGGGATCGGGTTGTTGATCGTTCTGCTGCGCAAGTACCGCGACAACCCTCAGGCGATGCGCCTGTGGGAGCAGCCGCTGGTCCTGGCCCCCGAAGCGAGCTCGCCGCCGGTGGTCCCCGCCAGCAAAGGATCACGGCGCCGCCGCTGACCGCCGGCGCTGCGGCCCCCGATCCGGCACCGCCCCCCAGATCGATGGTATAAATCGGGGCAACTAGGCGAAGGGGGAAGCCATGAGTCTCAAGCGTAGCCTCGGAAGCATGCGGACCGGCTTCGGTGCATCCGACGCGGGAGCCAAGGTAGGGCGGCAGGAGCTCTACGACGAGCTCAGCAAACTCGAGTCTGCCGGCCAGGGGTTCACACCCGTCGATGTCGCCCTGTCCATCGGCGCGGGCGAGCCGCAGGTCTCGCGCCTGTTGCTGGGACTCGCCGCCGAAGGTTGTCTCGACAAGGTTGATCTCGGCAAGTATCGCGTCTCACCGAGCTTCAAAGACCTCACGATGGCCGAGTTCGTCAAAGCCTTCGCGCGCGCGACCAAGACCGATTCGACGCGGCAGCGCGACCTGACCGAGATCGCTCGGCTCAAGCAGAACAACGACGTCATGCGCGGCAAGCTGCTCGCCGCGATTGCCGAACGAGATCACTACCTGGCTGCACTCAAGCAGCACAACATCGATCCCGGCCCACCGCCGGCACCGCCGGTCGCTGCCGAAGCGCCTCCCGCGGTTGCGCCGCCGGAATCCTGATCGCGCCCGCATCGACTTGCCCGTGCGTCTTCGCTTTCGTATACGGACCGCTCCCTCTGCCGATTCGGGAGATCTCGTCGACCGCGTGGTCGACGTCGAGCCGGCGGCCGACGAGGTTCGCATCGGCCGGCGGGCAGGCGTCGAGATCCAGCTGCCCTTCTCGACCGTGTCGAGCGTGCACGCGCGCGTCTTCAAGCACGGCGATGGCTGGGCGCTGGTCGACATGGGCAGCTCGAACGGGACTTTCGTCGGGCAGACCAAGCTGGCCAGCGGGCAGCCGCGCATTCTCAAGTCGGGTGAGATCTTTCGCCTGGCTGACGTGACCATCGCGTTCGAGGGTGAGGTCGGCGCTCCCAGCGGCGACAAACCGGCCAAGACCGAGAGCACGGCGACTCTGGCTCGTCGCCTCGTCAACGATCTGTTTCAGGCGGTGGCGGGCGCCGAGATCGCGCGGGTGGTGGTCGAGAAGGGGCCATCGACCGGGCAGTCGGTGGCGTTGTCGCTGCCTGACCGCCCGTACAAGGTGGGCCGCGCTCCCGATTGCGATCTCGTGCTCTCCGATGACGACGTCTCTCGCGAGCACGCAGCCTTCGAACGGCGCTGGCAGGGTGTCTTCGTGCGCGATCTCGGATCGAAAAACGGGATCGAGATCGCCGGGCAGAAGGTGCGCGGCGAGCAGCGGGTCCACGACGGCGAGATCATCAGCCTCGGCGCCTCTCAGCTGCGGGTCGACGATCCCGAGGAGCGCTACCTGCGGCAGATGGAGGCGGATGCGCGCGAGGCGCCCAAGAAATCGGGACCGAGCGCTTCCAACGTACCCGCCGTCGCTGCCAGTGCCGCGCCCGCTGCGGCCGCGTCGACGCCTTCCAAGGAGGCACCCGCGGCCGCGGCCCCCGTGGGAGACAAGCCGCCGGCGCGCAAGACGCCCGCCAAGCCCGAAAACAAGCCTGACGCCAAGCCTGATGCCAAGCCCGAGTCCAAGTCCAAGCCCGACGACAGCGGTGAGGACGACGACAAGCCGAGCGATGGCAAGGGCGGTCGGTCGCGGGACGCAGCTCGCGCAGTCCCTTCGTTCAAGCCGACCCGGCGGCCGACCGATTCGATGATCAGCGACGACGGGCTCAAACCCTCGCGGTTGCTGCCTTTCATTGTATCGACGTTCTCGCTCGCGGTTTTGGGTGGCGTCGGTTACCTGGTCTGGGTCATCTTTTTCTGATGGCGCAAGTGGTAGGTGGGGCGGGTGACTGGGGGCCACTGCGGTTCGTCCCGGTCTACAAGACGTTGGTTTGGGGCGGCCGGCGCATGGAGGCCTTCCGCGCCGACCTGCCGACAGGACCGATCGGCGAATCGTGGGATCTCGCCGATCATCAGGACGGCATGAGCGTGGTGGCCGAAGGGCCCTGCGCGGGAGCGTCACTGGCGGAGCTGACCGCGGCGGATCCGCGCGGCCTCGTCGGAGCGTGGTTCGCGGGCGGCACGTTTCCCTTGATGGTGAAGCTGATCGACGCCGCTCAGTGCCTGTCGGTGCAGGTGCACCCCGATGATGCGCTCGCGCGCGAGCTGGGCGTCGGCAACAACGGCAAGACCGAGTGTTGGCGGTCGATTGCTGAGGGGGGCGTCATTTACCAGGGGACCAAGCCTGGGATCGACCGCGCGAAATTCGAAGCCGCGCTGGCTGCTGGGCAGGTCGCCGAGGGTGCG
>JANNNO010000029.1:0-12589 GCA_031398585.1 Myxococcales bacterium
CGAGCGCGGTGTCGCGGCCGAAGATCGAGGCCAGGTGGGAGCCCTCGTTCATCTTCAGCACCCCGAGGATACCGGCCGTCTTGGCCTGCTCCTCGGCCAGCTTCTTGGCCAGGTGCGGATCGGGGTTGTCCTTCGGACCCTTGAGGCCGTACAGACCCTCCTTGTTCTTGGAGGTTTTCTTCCCCATCTTGCCCTCTTCGCCCTTGTGGCGCTTGCCCTTGCCACCCTGCTCGTCGGGGCCCTTCTTCTTCAACCACTCGGGGATCTCTTCTTCCTTCTCCTCAGGCGGCTTGATCAGGAAGTTGACGAAGCGGTTGTCGGAGTTGAAGAGATCGAGCGAGAGCGACTTCGGGTCCGGTGGGACGGCGAAGATCATGAGCAGAAAGAGCAGAAGGCCGACGGCCGAGCCGACCGTGTAGACCTGCTCCTGCCACTTCCAGACGAGGAACGGCACCTCGACCACGCGCGGCTTCGGAGTGGAGCTCACGAGGAACGTGGTCTCGCCGCACACGATGCGGGCCCGGGCGCTGTCAGAAAGGCTGAAGCTCGATCCGCGCTGCTGCGTGAACGACTGCAGCGGGTAGGTCTGGCCATCGACGGTGACGTCGCCAGTCATCTGTGGTGTGACGTTGACCTTGAACTCTCCGCCCGTGGTCGAGACCAACGAGTGCGCCCCGCCTCCGGTGAAGTCGCCCGAGACCGGCGCATCGACGGTCTTGTCGGCGCCGATCAGGTAATCGTGCAGCTTCTCGCCGCGGCGCTTGAGGCCCATGTAGACCAGCGCGACGCCAAGGCCCCAGCCGAGGAAGACGACGACGTCGGGAGCCGGCGTGCGCGGCTTCCAAAGGAAGGTCTTGGCCTCTTTGCCGGCCTCGAGATGCTTCTCGTAGGCGACCTTCTCGGACCCGACATCGAAGACCGTCGCGAGGAAGACGCCAAGGCCGACCAACAGCGCGACGACGCCGCCGAGGATCATGGCGCGAGCTTTGGCCGACGTCGCCTTGACGCCAGCATCGTAGAGATGGCGTGTGTTGACCACGATGCCGCGGTAGAGCGCCTGCACCTCGATGGCGCGCGCACCGTCATGCACCTCGACCTCGGCCGCGATCGGGTTGATCGAAGGCGGGGCGAACGACGCCGGCGAGGCGATCGCGTGACCGCCCGTGGCGCGCGCCGGAACGCCGCCGCCGGGAGCTGCACCTGCGCCGCCGTAGCCGCCGGCGGAGGGGGGCGGTGCCGCGCCATAGGAGGAAGCGGGGGCCGCAAAGGGCGCCGGGACCTGGGACGGCGGGGAGTAGGCGGGCGCGGGCGCGGTGTAAGCAGGCGGCGGCTGGATGGGGGCCGTTGTCGTTGCCACCGGGCGGGCGGCCGGCTGAGCGGCGGCCGCGGCGGCGACGTGCGGCGCCACGACCGTGGCGTCTTCCTTCATCTCACCAAGAGCGTCGTTGTCGACGAACGTGATGACGACGCGGACGTCGCCGAAGCTGATCTGATCACCGTCGCGCAGGCGCAGCTTCGTGATCTTCTCGCCGTTGACCAACGTCCCACGGGTCGAGCCGAGATCGATGAGCTGCACGTCCTCGGGACCGCCGACCTCGATCACCGCGTGCATGCGCGAGACCGAGTCGTCCTCGAGCCGCAGGTGCGACGATGCCAGCTTGCCGACCTTGATGACGGGCTCGCTCGAGATCTCTTCCCTGACGAGCTCGTCGCCGCGGAAAATCTGGAACTTGAGAGGAACCTTCACGTTGGCCATGGCGGTCTCGCTTTTTCGGTTTCGGTTGTGGGGAGCGGTAGCGGTAGCGGTAGCGGTAGCGGCAAGACAGGGGCGAGTCGGCGGTCAGAGGTCATCGCGGCGGCTGGCACGGCCGGCAAGCGTTCGGACTGTTGGTCGGCCCCGCGTTCAGTCGCATCGGACATCGGACATCGGACGGGCTCGACGCCCTCGAAGCGGCGCTCAGACGTCTTCGAGCGACTTCAACATCTCGGGGATGAAGTCTTTGCGGATCTCGATGAGGCTCGAGTGCTTCACGTTGCGGACCGAGTCGATGAGCTCACCGTCCGGACGCTGCAAATCGCCTTCGACGGTATCGTCGTCGAAGTCGTAGACCGTCTTGGCCTTGTACTGGACGTTGTCGTCACCCGTCGTGCCCGGCGGGGGCGCTGCCGGAGCGGCCGCCGGCTTGGCAGCGGGTTTGGCTTCCTGCGCGATGGCGCTCGCCCCGAAGGAGGCGCTCATGACGGTGGCCAGGGTGGCAATCAGCAGCTTGCTCGGCTTCATGAATATCTCCTTCTCTCGGAATCCAGCGCGGACGGCAGAGAAAGTAGCGTTTCGACAACCGCCGCGCGGCAAAGTTCCCACACCCCCATCATTTTTTGCAACCACACCGCCCGCCGCGCCCTTTTCGCCCCGCCGCCACGCGCAACCCGCCCGACGCCTGTCATCCCGCCCCAAGCAGAAGAGCGAGAGTCCGACCTCCCTCGCCCCGCGCAGCGGGAGAGGGCCGGGGTGAGGGGTCCGCGCCCCCCATTCAACCCGCGCCATCCCCCCTCCGACCTCCCTCGCCCCGCTGCGCGGGGAGAGGGCCGGGGTGAGGGGTCCGCGCTCTCGTGCGACTACGACTTGGCCGGTTCCGCCGCGGGCGGCGCGACCGGTGGGGCGGCCGAAGATGGCGTCGCGGGCGCGGCGGCCGGGGGAGGCGCGGTGCCCCCACCCTGCTGCTGCTTTTCCTGCTCCTGCAGCCGCTTCATCTCTTCTTCGAGCTTCTTCTGCTGTTCGTCGGCCTTCTTCTGCAGCTCGTCGGCTTCCTTTTGCAGCTTGGCGGCCTCTTCCAGCGCGGCCATCGTGTCGTCGATGTCCTTGATCCGCCGCTCTGCCTCGCGCTTCTTGCCGGTGCCGCGCAGGTGGGTCAGGTAATCGCGGTAGAGCTGCTGCGCCTTGAGAAGGTTGTTCTTCTCGGTGCCCTTGTACTCCTGATAGAGGAGCGCCAGGTTGAAGTAGCTGTCGGCCCGCTGCGGATCCAGCTGCTGCGCCGCCAGGTACTGCTGCTCGGCCTCGTCGAACTTGCGGTTGCCGCGCAAAGCGACTCCCAGGCCCAAAGCGGCGTCGTAGTTCTTCGGCTGCGCCGACAGGACGGCGCGGAAGTTCTGCTCGGCGGTGGTGTAGTCGCGATAGTTCAACGACAACGCCGCCAGGTTGAGCCGCGCCTCGTAGAGATCCGGATCGTTGTCGACCGCCCTGCGGAAGCTCGCAATGGCCTGCGACACGTCCTTACGCTTGAGCCAGACGAGGCCAAGCGTGTTGTAGACCATGCCCAGCGCCTTCTTCATTTCGGGCGTGTACCCGGTACCGGCCACGGTGACCGCGGCGGAAGCAGGCGCCTCCTCGGCGGCCTTTTCGCCCTTCTTGCCCTTGCCAGCCTTGGCGGCCTTGTCGACGTCGGCCAGGCGCTCACGCTGTCCGGTGAACTTGCCTGTCGCGATCTCCTCGGACCGCCAGATCGCCTGCGTCGCCACCAGGCGCGCCATCTCGAGCAGCTCGAAGTCGTAATAGAAGTAGCAGAGCGTCGAGTACGCCTGCAGGTTGTTGCCGTCGACCGCGAGCACCGACCGAAGGTGATCCACGGCGTCGCGGTTGTAGCGCGTCCGCTCCTCGACGCTCGTCGTTCGTCGAGCCTTGTCGCGCAGGATTTGGGCGAGGTTCAGCCGCGCCGAGACCGAACCGAGCTGCTTGTCGGCTTCCACCGACCGCATGAACAGCGTCTCTGCCCGCGCCACGTCACCGCTTTTCCAGGCCTTGTATCCCAGCTGAGCGAGCGCCGGCGCGTAGGGCTTCTGCCCCCCCGCCAGTCGCTCCCAGATCGGCATCGCCTCGGCCTCGCGACCGCACTCGTACAGCACCGCCGCCTGGTTGCCGCGGGCCTCCTGGATGAGGGGGTTGTCATCCGCGATCGAAGCAAAGTCGCTCGCAATGGAAGAGCATTCTGCTTTCATGCTGCCGTCGCGCCGGGCCTTCTCCCAGCGCTTGATGGCCTTGTTGAAGTCAGCCTGCTCGTCGTCGCTGATCGTCCGCTTCGGCGCCGCCTGATCCGTCGCCGCCTTGGCCCCTGCCGCCAATGGGTCGGACGACTTTGGCGCCGCCGCCCCGCCCGAGCTCGGATCGTCGTTGGCTTCCGTGCCCGAGGTCTGCCCGAGCTTCTGAGTTCCGGCACAGCCCGCAAGCGCCGCCGCAAGGCCGGCCGCTAGCCAGGTGATCTTCATGTCGCGCTCCATCGAAGGGGCTCCTACTTGCTTCCCGCGGCGGCCACGGTGGTGGTCGGGTTGGACGCAATCTCAGGCACCACGCGCGCCGGCGTGATCAGCGTCGAGACGTACCCGGCTTCCGGCCGAGCTTCGGCGGCCAGCGGGTACTCGGACGGCTGAATCTGGTTCAGCTCGACCTCACACATACCGGACCACTCGTTGAACCACGACTCCTTGGTCGCCGCCTTGAGGCAGACCTCGTAGTAGGTGATCGCCTTCTTCTCGATCGGCTCGGCCGCGTCCGCGAGCGCGTCGCAGAACATTTCGCGGGGACGATTGCCCCACTCGTCCTGGACCTTGAGCTCCTTGGGGATGGGCGACGTGTAGAGCTGATCCTTGAAGTTCGCCCAGACCTGCCCGATGCGCGCCGAGGCCGCGATCACCCAGTGGGCGACCTTGTAGTCGAGGACCTTGTCGTAGACGCCCTTCCTGTCGGCCGACGGACCTGCCAGCTTCTCGGCCAGCTTGCCCTTCTGCTCGAGGTAGGCGGTGAACTTCTTCTGATCCGCCTTGAGGCGTTCGGTCTTCGCCTTGGCCTTCTTGGGCGTGTCGAACTTGCTCGGCGCCTGGAAGGTGAGGCCCTCGGGCACCTTGATGCGCAGGAAGTCTTCGTAGAGCTTTTCGCCCTGATAGAAGAGCGAGCCTGCTGCCGCGTTGATAGCGAGGTTCACGCGCGATTGCCGGTCCGCGCTCTGGCGGATCTTCTTAACGGCTTCCCCGTTGTTGTAGATCTTGAGCGCGCTGGCGAAGTGGTCCTGCGCCGACTTCGAGAAGTTCTTCGCCCGTTCGATGAGCGTGATCTTCGACGTGGTGGGAGGACCGCACTGGGTGCGCTCCTTCTCTTTGAGCTTCTTGCTCTTGTCGGTGATCTTCTTGTTGATCTCGTAGAAGGCGCGCTGTCGACCGGTGGCGCTCACGCGCTCGATCTTCATACATGCGCCGTTGGCGTCCTCGGACGCGCAGCCCTTCTTCCAGTAGTACTCGCCCAGCTTGAAGTGCGCGAGGATGAGCTTCTCGATCGAGCCCTTGGCGCCCCACTGCTTGATGTAAGCCTCGAGGTGCCTGATGTGCTCGGGGATCTTGTTCTCTTTCTCGTAGACCTCGCCCATCTGGAAGAAGACGTCGGCCGCCTCGAGAGGCATCTTGGCGCCGTAGTACTTGACGTAGTCGTTCAGGTCCTTGAGCGCGAGGTTGTAGTTCTCGGGCCCGCCAAGACCGACGCGGAACTTGTAAGCGTTGTTGAGCGCGTCCGACGCCTCCGGCTCACCCGGGAAGCGCGTCGCGAACGTCTCGTAGTTCGCCGCGGCCTCGCGGTAGTAGGCCAGCTGATGGTAGCCGTTGGCGATCTTGTAGAGCGATCGTTTGGCCAGCGGATCGTCCGGGTGAGCTTTGATGAGCTCGTTGCGAACCGCAACGGCTCGACCGATGAGGCGTCCGTTCTGGAAACACTGACCGGCATTGTAGAGCCGCTCGGCGTGTTTCGGGTGATCCGGCATCGACTCGGCCGCCGCCAGGAACGAAAGGCCGCACTCCTTGAAGTTGCCGGCTTTTTCGTACTGCTGTGCCTCGATCACCAGGCTGTCGACCTTGAGGCCGACCATCTGCTTGGCGAAGTCGGGGTTCTTCATCAGGTGCGGCATCTCCATGAAGCGGTCGACCCATGCGACCGTGTCCTTCACGCGCCCGAGGATGTTGAGGCAGTCGAGGAACGTGTTGGCGGAGAACTCAGCCAGCTCGTTGTCGGGGTACTTCTGGAAGATGGTCTGGAAGTGCGGCAGCGCCTCTTCACAGTGGTTGTACTCGTAGTAGATGCGCGCCTTGCGGTACGTGATCTTCACCACCTCCGGCGCATCGGGCACGTACTTCAAATACGTGTCGTACGCCTGGAGCATCTTCTTCTGGTAGTCGGGGATCGGCTTGGGCTTGAGATCCTTGTCGTCAGCCCCCTGCTTGTCCGGCCCGCGCCCCTGGTCGTCGACGTTGAGAGCGTTCTGCCACGCGAGAACCGATGCGAAGGCCGCCTCCTTGAGGTACTTGCCCTTCGGGTTCGGATCCATCTGCACGACCTTGGTGTACTGCTCGGCCGCCTCACGCCAGTTCTGCGTGGTCCAGAGCACCTCGGCGTAATAGAAGGCCATGTCGATCGAGCCCTTCTCACTGGAGAAGCGGTCGAGATAGTCCTTGTAGACGTAGCGAACCAGGACGTACGTGTCGGGGTTCTTGGTGCGCTGGGCTTCCTTGTGCCAGACCAGCGCCAGCTCCTTCGAGATGTCGTGAAAGGCATTGCGACACTCGAGCACGAGGTCCTTCTTGGCCGCCGGCGACGCCTTCACGCGGTCGAAAGCGATACCGAGCCGGTTGACCTCCTGGACCTGATCCTTCTTGGTACCGGCCGACAGCGTGTTGCGAACGACCTTGTTCTGCCACTCGCACAGACGAGGCGACTCGGGGTTGAGCGCCATCAGCTTGTGGAAGACCTTGGTCGACTCGGCGAACATGCCCTGTTCCCAGTAGAGCTCGGCCAGGCCCTCGGTCATCTTCGGGGCGAAGTCGCCACCGACGCGCGAGAAGAACTCCCAGGCCCGATCGGGGCCAGCGCCCGGCGTCCGGGCGTACGCCTTGACGACGTCCTTCTTGGCTTCCCGCTCGAGCGACTGATTGCCGAGCTTGTTGTCCGAAGCCTTGCCCGCCTGCGCGAGCCGGATGACGTCGACGAAGGTCTGCAGAGCGGTCTTGAAGTCGCCCAGGTTGATGTAGCACCAACCCTTTTTGTAGACGGCGTAGCCGTAGACCGGCGACTTCGGGAACTGTTCCACCTTCTCGTAGAACTTGCGGGCGGCATCCATCTCGCCCTTCTCGAAGTAGAACTGCGCGAACGACAAGTACGCGTCGGGCACGTAGCGAGAGTTCGGGTAGTCCTTGATCAGACGCAGGAAGAACTCGCGGGCTTGATCCTCCTTCTTGATCGACTGCAGCAGGTAGGCGAGACGGAACAGGACGTTGTCCATCCGCTCGTACTTGCGGAACTGCGAGGCAGCGACGTAGGACTCGACGGCCTTGAGCAGCCACTTGCGCTCGTCGTCCTCGAACTGCTTTTGCTGCGCCTGCAGGCGCGGCTTGTCGGCTGGCTTGGCCTCGAAGATTTTCTGATCCAGCGAGCGGGCCTGGAAGCTGTAGTAGCGCTGCTGCTCGGAATAGAGCTCGGCGATGCGGAAGTGGTAGTCGGCCTTCTGAGGATCGTCGTCATCGGTGACGCGTAAAAGTCGCTGGAACTTCTCGATCGCGACCTGATTCAGCTTCTGGATCTTGTCCTGTCGCTGACCGACGAACTCGTCGAGCGTCATCTCGGGACCGCTCGACTTCTTCGCGTCCTTCGAAGGCATCACCGGCTTGGTGAGCTCCGTCTGCGGAACCCCCTGAACCTCGATTTCCCTCTTCGTATATTTCGCCTGGCCTTGTGCTGGCGCAGGCGCCTGGGCGAAGGCAGTCGCCCCCACCAGGGTCGGCATCGCCACCGCGAGGGCGGCGAAAGAACGCACCGCCGCTGCACGCGCCGAAGAACCGTGTTTCTTCATCTATATCCTCTTATTCGATGGAACCGCTGCGGTCACGCCGTCTGTTGCCCAAAACGGGCACCTGACGGGCCAAAGTCGTCCGAACTCAATCGGTTCGCGGAGGGACTTACTGAGTTGGTCCCGTCGGGGCCCCCTCGGGCGCCGACCGTTCGCATTTGTTCGCCAGCTTGACGCGGTAGTAGCCGAGTTCGTCGCGCCAGTACTCACCTTTGAACGGCCAGTAGTGATGCTCGTCGTCGACCACAATTCGCGACACGTCGGTCTCACGACCCGTCCCACCCGACTGCTGCTCCTGGACGATCTCCGACTGCAGCTGGCCCTTTTCACCCTGGAGGATCTCGATCTCGATCTTGATGACCCGCTTGATCAGCTGTGCAAGCTCATTGACGAGGCGAGTGATGCGCTGGCGAGCCAGATCGCCTGCCTCGTTCACGGTCAACGACCGCTGCAGGGTGATGTCGGTCATGACGGCGTTGGCGACCGCGGTCGACTTCCAGGCCGGGTCGGCCTTCTCATGTTCGGCCAGCTCGCGGTCGAGCTCTTTGACGTAGTCGAAGCGGCGCGCGAGCATCCGGTCCGAGAGAACCGCACGAGCGGCGCGCGCGGTGTTGTCGCTCAGGCTCGATTGTCCTTCGCGAATCTTGTCCGCGATTTCGTAAAACTCGTCGTTGGCCGTGGTGCCATCGACGAGCTTCTTGAGGTCGAGGGCGAGCGGCTCGAAGATCTCGCGGAACTCTTGAATCGAGTCGGCCGCTCGGTCGTACTGGCAGTTGTAAAAGTAGATCGTCGCCTTGACGGTGAGCGCCTCGGCGATCGATTCGGGCTTCACGAAATTGTCGAAGTAGGGAGCCTGCAGCGTCTGGATGCTCCCCAGCGCCTTGGAATAGCCGGCCTGGCGAAGCATGAAGTTGGCCCACGATGCCTCGAAGAGGCTGTTCGGCCAGTCGTACGAATCGAGCGAGACGAGATCGTAGTACTTGGCCGCGAGCTCGTACTGGCCGGTCGAGTAGAACGTGCGCGCGAGCGAGAGGTTCGCGAGATCCTCGTAGGGCTTGACCTTGGGATCGTCGCTCTCGCGGCCGACCCGCAAGACCTCTTTGAACGCGTCCGAGGCGCGCTTGCCGTTGTACTCACGGACGTGGGTCGCGCCCTCGAACAGCTTGGCCTGCACGTAGAAAGGACTCTCGCGCGGCACCATGTTGAAGAGCGCCACCGCCTCTTTGAAGTTGCTCTTCGTGTAGTGGTACTTGCCGAGCAGAAAGTAGAGCTCGTCACGAACCGACTCGAGCGCGGGCTGCTCGAGATCTTTGCGGCTGTACTTGCCGATCTTCTCGAGGATGCCAGCCGAGTCCGCGACTTCGCGCGAGAGCGACGCCAGCCACTTCAACGTTTCGTTGTAGTGGGTGTGCGAAGGCCCCTTTTGCACGATGCGGTCGAAGTAGGTCAGCGCCGCCGAGTAGTAGGTGAGCTTGTAGAGGGCCTTGCCCATCCAAAACCCAGCCTTCTGCTTGTTGGCGTCGCTGTCACCGGATTCGCCCTCGACGACCTTGTACAGCTCGATCGTCGCCGAGTAGAGCTCGTCCGAATCGTAGAGTTTGATCGCTCGATCGAGCACGGCGGAGGGAGCATCGGATTTCCCTCCCCGCTTCTTCGACTGAGCATCGGCGGGGGGCGCCACCGCGGTCGTGAGAGTGAAGAGCACCAGAACGACCAGGCCTCGAAAACCGCTCATTGCTTGACCTCGCGGGTGGGAACGCTCTGCCGGGGGCTCATCAGAGCAGGACGCGTATCGAATACCCGAAAAAACCGGGTCATCGTAGGCGTGCCGTACGATCCGTGTCAAGCCGTAAGCCCGACGCCGCGATCGCATAACCATCTAGATTTTCAGTAGAAACGAAGGGCGCCGCAGGCCCGCGTCCCGGCGGCGGCAACGGCCGACGCTGTTGCCTCTTGGGCGCTTGAGGTGTCGGATCGCGAGCTGGGGCCCACGGATGCGTTCGGGCTGCGCCTCCCGGGGTTGGTGCTCGTCGCCGAAGATTTCATCACGCCGGCCTGCTCGTGGCCGGCGCTGTTGACAGTCGGGATCGCCTCGCTAAGATGGCCGCCTCTTTGTGAGCGACGCGTGAGCGTGACGATTCTGCCAGCGCCCCGGTTGACCCACCACGACCGCGCCACCGACGTCGAGAGGAGCCGTTCATGACCGCGATCACCGCGACCCGTGCGACCAAGTCCCGGGTCTCCGAGACAGCAACGCGCTCCGAGACGCAGGGAGCAAAGGCTTCACGCTTCGCCTTTCTCTTGGTCGTGCTTTCGGCCGCATTCGGCAGCAATGCCTGTGAGGACAAGGCCATCGGCCGCGTTTGCGAGCTGTCGGTCGACGGCGGCGCCCAGTCCCAAGCCGTGGTGAACAGCCAAGCACTCGAGTGCCCGACCCGGCTCTGCCTGCGCCCCGCCCAGGACATCAACATGGCAGAACGTGTCGACACCACGTCGCTTTGCAGCGCCGAGTGCTCGAAGGACAGCGACTGCGACGGTGGCGAGACCCGCAAGGGCACGAACATGAAGGACTTCCGCTGCAAGGGCGGCTTCGTCTGCGGTGTCGCCACCGTGACCGGCTCTTACTGCTGCAAGAAGCTGTGCATGTGTAAGGACTTCCTCACGATTCCGGCCAGCGGCCTCGAAACGCCGAAGGCCTGCGACCGGAGCGTGAATCCGATGGCCTGCCCGCTCGTGAAGTGAGCCAGTCCGGCGCCACGGATCGTCGGCGTGCCGGCACCCGCGCCGAACAGCTCGCCGCCCTACTCCTCGAGTCCAAGGGCATGCGGATCGTGGCGCGTAACTGGCACCAGCCGGGGGGAGAGCTCGATCTCGTCGCCGACGATGGCGGGACGTGCGTCTTCGTCGAGGTCCGATCACGCACAGGTGAGCAATTCGGCCACCCGCTCGAGGCGGTGTCAGCCCAGAAGCGGGCTCAAGTGGTGAGGGCCGCGCGCCTCTGGCTCGCCAGCGACAGAGCCTGGCCGGCTACCGGTTATCGGTTCGACGTCGTCGGGGTGCTCTTCGCACTCGACGGAGCGGTGCCGAGCTGTTTTCACGTGCCCGACGCCTTCCAGGTCGACGGAGTCTGAGCCAACCTCAGCCCTGGGGGCGCGAATGGTCGCACCGGTCTCGTGGACACCACGGTGCCGATCGCCACGCAGAACGCCGCCGGTAGACGCGAATCCACCAGCGGCGACCGAACAAGGCGCGACGAAAGAGGCGACGAACGCCCAGCCTAGCTGGTCGGTTCGGCGGGGGGCGCAGCAGCGGCGGCCGCGGCGGCTGCAGCAGCAGCGACACCGGCGGCGGCAGCAGCCGCGTTGGCGCTGGCGATACCGCCATCGCTCTGCCTGATGGTCTTGATGCGGGCAGCTTTGCCCTCGAGACCACGAAGGTAGTTGAGACGGGCGCGGCGAACGCGGCCACGCGACACGATCTCGACGCGCTCGATGCGCGAGCTGTGCAGCGGGAAGATACGTTCGACGCCGACGCCGTAGGAGATCTTGCGAACCGCGAAGCTGGCCCGCGTTCCCCCCTCTTTGCGGTCGATGACGACGCCCTCGAACACCTGGACGCGCTCCTTGTCGCCTTCCTTGATGAGCGTGTGGACCCGCACCGAGTCTCCGGGACGGAACCCGGGCAAGTTGCTACGACGTTGAGACTCTTCGATGGCGGCGATGACGGGGTGTTGGCTCATGGCGACAAAAGCTCCGAACGAGGGTCGTATAACTACGCGCTGCTTGGGGTCGAGTCAACAGAAAGCGATGAAGAGAGGGGGTCATTCCCCCTTGGTTTTGCCGAGGTCTTCGTCATCCGGCAGCGACGTCGAGGACTCGGTTGGCTTGGCCCTCTTCGCCTTGCCTCTTTTGCCTGCGCGCAGCCGCAGCTCGCTTTCGGTCAGGGGATGGCGCGCCAGCAGATCGGGTCGTCGCTCCTCGGTCCGCCGTAGCGACTCGAGCCGACGCCAGGCCTCGATGGCGGCGTGATCCCCCGAGGTCAAGACCTCCGGAACGATGTGACCACGAAACTCGGGTGGGCGGGTGTAGTGGGGATACTCGAGGCGCCCAGCTGCAAAGGATTCGTCCTCGGTCGATTCGCTCTTGCCGATGACTCCTGGCACCAGACGCGAGACCGCCTCGATCACCACGGCGGCCGCGACTTCGCCTCCCGAGAGAACGAAGTCCCCGATCGAGAGAACGTCGTGAGCGAAAAGAGCCGGGATCCGTTCGTCGAACCCCTCGTATCGTCCGCAGACGAGCAGCAGGCGATCCCGTCCGGCGAGCTCGGCGGCAATCTGTTGGGTGAACGGGCGACCTTGCGGGGAGAGCAAAACCCGGTGGCAGGGGCCGCGCGCGGCTTCGATCGACTCGATGGCCGCTGCCAGAGGTTCGGGCCGGAGCACCATGCCCGGCCCGCCGCCGTAGGGCCCATCATCGACCAGCTTGTGACGACCGAGGCCGAAGTCGCGCAGCTGAGTTCGCTCGACGCGGATGAGACCGGCCTCCACCGCCTTGCCGAGGAGGCTCGCGGCCAGCACCGAATAGAAGAACTCGGGAAAAAGGGTCTACTGCTCGAAAGTAAGCCGTGTGACCTGCGGCCCTTCGGCTTCACTCGTGGTCATCGATCACCACGCGCGCGCCGGGCAGATCCACTTCGCGGAGGAAGTCCGGGAT
>JANNNO010000045.1:0-4911 GCA_031398585.1 Myxococcales bacterium
GAACGGACGATTTCAATGTGCCGTCCAGCAGACCCAGCACTCCGCTGCAGGACGAGAACGGTTCCACCGATGGCGACGCTCTTCGTCGCCCCCACGTCGACCGGCAGTTCGAAGCACTTCGATCTGCCTCATTCGACCAGGACGACTTCCACGCGCTCGGTGGTCGGCAGTTGGATCAGCTCTCTGGTGGCGAAGGCCCGATCGGTGATGACCAGTTCGCCCTGGTCGCCGGCGAAGAGCAAGCGCCCTTCGACGTCGATGTCCACGTCGTGGAACCAGTAGACACCGGGCACCTCGACGGACTGTTCGCGCTGACCGGTGGCGCTGTAGCGAAGTAACTGACCTCGTTCGGCGGCGGCGAAGATCTTGCCGTCGGCATCGACGGCCACGCCGCGGATCGGGATACCGGAGGGGTTGTAGTCGAGCTGAACCTCAGTCTTCTTGGCGAGGGTGATTGGATCGAACGCCTCCAGCACCAAATCACTGCTGAGCGCATGGATCTGGCCATCGCGGCCGCGATTGACGTCCACGTTGTAGGCGTTCGCAGCCGGACGCGACAACACGCGGTGGTAGACGAACTTGGCGAGATCGAAACGAAAGAACCCTGAATCGCTGACGGTCCCCACGAAGACGAAACCGGCTGCGATGGCGCATCCGCCAAAGCCGACCGCCCGCAGGCCATCGGCCGACACGATGTTGTAGCGGCCCGACGCCAAGTCGAGGTTCATGACGCCGCTGACGATGGCGCTGGCAGTGGCGTTGAGAAAGCTAACCAGGATGTGGATGGACTGTCGCCCGGTGACCGCCGCCCCGTGGACGTTGAAGAAATCAGCGATCTCGGCGTCTGGAATGGCTCGCTTTTGCAATACCTGCCCGGCACGGTTGAGCTCATAGATCTCGGTCGCGGTTACCGCGAGCAGTCGCGTGTCAACATGCAGCGGCGTTCCGGATGCCGCATCGACGGGCGGGGACGTATCGGCGGGAACGCCGCCATCGGCCGGCAAGACGAAGGAGTCTTGGCGGGGCAGGTCCATCATGGGTGAAAGATCGGGTGCTGGCTGACCGGCGAGGTCGGTGCCGGCGTCATCGGACTCGGCATCAGCGAGACCGTCGGAAGGTCCCAGCTCAGCCGCTACATCGGCCGGCAAATCGCTCGACGCATCGACGGGCGTGGCCCCGCGATCCGGCGCACCGCCATCGGCCGCGACGACGTCAATCAGCGCATCCCCGCCGGCGCCCGTCGCCCCGTCGATCGGACGCATGTGCGAACCGCCGCAGGCAGCGGCGAAGCAGAGACCAATCAGAATCGGACAGAGTTTCATCGACCGCCAGTATGCCAGCGGCGATCGCGACGTTCATCCACGCGGCCCCATCGAGGGCACTATCTTCGTGGGTGTGGCGCGCCTATAACGTCTCTTTCGGATGAAGGAATGGCAATGAACGAAGACTTCACGTTCCACGGACAGGGGACGCTTCTGCGCGTCGACACCTTCGTTTCGAAGGCAGGCAAACCCATCTTGACCCTCATCTTCGAGACGAAGGGCCAGTACCCTCAGCTCATTCCGATCAAGGTGTTCGGTCGGCTGGCGGAGCAGGCCTCCGCGTGGACACCAGGCGCGATCCTGGCTGTCCAGGGGCGGCTCGGCGGCCGCGATTGGCAGGGGAAAGTCTACGGAGACATCATCGCCAACAGCGTGGAAGTCGTCGACGCCGCCGCCGAAGATCCGGGCGGCTTCGAAAACTCCTCGAGCGACCCACGCGAGGCCCCCCCGCTCCCCAGCGACGACGACACGCCGTTCTGACAGGGCGGCTGATCTTCGGGCCCGGCGGCGCGCAAGGCCTCCTTGGTCCTCCGGGCGGGTGCCGCCCAAAGTTCGCGAAGGAGATCGGCTCAACGATCTCGACGCGCGCGTGGAATCCCAATACCTGGCGGCTGCCTACCGCTGAGCCTGGCGGTCGACGGTGGCATTGCGACCGCCCGACGTCATGCAGACGAGCAGGTTGGCTTTGGCCCGGTGAAGGAGGACGGCGACGTGGCCCGGTGTGACGCCGAGTTCGCGCGCGACGTCCTCCCCGGGCACCTCGTCGAGCATGCGCAAGGTGACCACCGCGCGCTGGACCTCGGCCAGAGTGCGGAGGCACCCGACGAGCTTGATGTGCTCCTCGGCCGCGCTGATGGTCTCCTCGACCGAGGTGAGATCCGCGGCCAGGTTGGCCAGCGCGTCGTCCCCGTCGTGCGGCCGCGCGTGCGCGTGCAACCGGCGCCGGTTGCGCGCGACGTTTCGGGTGACCGCGGTCAGCAGCTTGCGCGAGTCCTCCGGCGCGTCGACCAACCCCGCCGCCTCGGGAAGCGTCAGGTAAGTGTGGAACGCCTCCTGAACCGCGTCGAAAGCGTCCTCGGGAACGAGGCCCTCGGCGCGTGCGACGCGGGCAAGCGAGGCGCGGTGCTCGTGCACCAGACGTGTGACCCAGGTGAGGAAGGCCGCGCGCTGCTCGCGGTCGAGCGTGATCGGACTGCAGCCGGCTTTGTTGTCGGAAGCGGTATCCACGAGGGTCGTTAGCATGACTCCTTGAGACAGAGGTGTCGAGCACGCCGGGGATTACAGCGATCTGGTTGTTTCTTTCGCGACGAAGGCGGCGGTAATCCGCGCGGGCGGCGCGACCTGCTTCTAGGAAAGGAGCCACCGATGTCCCTCACCGCAAGCGCCACCGCCCCATCATCGAGCCGCGTCTTCGAGGTCAACGACCACAACTTCGCCGAGACCACGCTCCAGTCGCCCATCCCTGTCCTTGTCGATTTCACCGCCGTCTGGTGCCCCCCCTGCCGCGCGATCGCGCCGCACATCGAGGCGCTGGCCGCGGCCTACGCTGGCCGCGTTGGCTTCGGCAAGTGCGACGTGGAGGAGAACCCTGACGTCGTCGTCCGCTACGACGTGCGCAACATGCCCACGCTGTTGCTCTTCAAAGACGGCGTGGTCGTCGGCCAGATCGTCGGCGCCGTCCCGCGCTCACGCATCGAAGCCCTCATCGACAAGGCGCTCGCGTCGGGGGCGCAGTCGTGACCGCGGTTCGCGACGTTGTCATCGTCGGCGGCGGCCCCGGAGGCTTTACCGCCGCGGTCTACGCGGGTCGGGCCAATCTCGCGCCGCTGGTCTTCACCGGCGCGCCCACCGAAGACGATCCCCTGCGCTTGCCCGGCGGCCAGCTCGCGACGACGACCGACGTCGAGAACTTCCCCGGCTTCCCCGACCCCATCCCTGGCCCCGAGCTGATGGATCGCATGGAGCGCCAGGCCCGCCGCTACGGCGCCGAGCTGCGCGGCACCAACGTCGACAGCATCGATCTTCATCGCTGGCCCTTCCGCCTCGAAAGCCAAGGCGAGGTCATCGAGGCGCGCAGCGTGATCCTGGCCACCGGCGCCCGCGCCAAGTGGCTCGGCGTCCCCGGCGAAGCGTCCTACCGCAACCGCGGCGTCTCCGCCTGTGCCGCCTGCGACGGCGCCCTGTTCCGCGGCCAAGGCGTCGCCGTGATCGGCGGCGGCGACACCGCCTTGGGCGAAGCGCTGTATCTCGCTCGCCTCGCGCGCGATGTGCACGTCCTTCATCGCAGCCAGGATCTCCGTGCCAGCCGCATCCTGCAAGAGCGGGCCCGCGCGACGAGCAACATTCGCTTCTGGCCCGGCACAAGGGTCGACGAGGTGCTGGGCGACGGCGTGCGCATGACCGGCTTACGCCTGCGCGCTGGCGACGCCACGATCGAACTCGTGGTCGACGGTCTGTTCGTTGCCATCGGCCACCAAGCCGCTACGTCCCTCGTTGCCGGCCAGCTCGCCCTCGACGAGCAAGGCTACGTCCGCACCGAGCCTGGCCGCACGGCGACCAGCATCCCCGGTGTCTTCGCCGCCGGCGACGTTCACGATCCCCACTACCGCCAGGCCATCACGGCTGCCGGCTCCGGCGCGGCAGCCGCGCTGGACGCCGAACGCTGGCTGGCCGAGTCCATCTAGCCACCCGATCAACGACAAAGGAGCCCGTCATGAATCTCGATGCCCTGACCCGTGTGTCCCCGACCAACTTGCCTCCGTCTCGCGCCGCCCGGCGCATCCTCTACTTCATGCGCACCATCGATTGCCCGATCTGCCGCGGCCACGTTCGCCGTCTCGCGGAGCTCGTGCCCACGCTGGCCGCGCGCGACGCAGACATCGTGGTCATCGCCGCGGAGGCGGGCGCCGATACCGCGGGCGAGTGGATCGCCGCGCAGCCCTTCCCCGTGATCGCGTCGGACGCGCTGGTCGCTGCCGGCGGCTTCGGGGTCTCGTTCGGCATTCAGAGAAGCGGCACGCTGGTGGTCGCGGCCGACGGCACCATCCTCCACGCCCGCCGCGCGACCCTACCCTTTCAGGCCTTCAGCGAAAGTGAGGTCCTGGCTGTGCTTGAGCGGCCGGGCGATCGGCGCGCAGCCTGATCATCTTTTCTGCTCGTACGCGTGCCGAGAGCACGACGCCAAACAGGTCAGCAGCGGGACGAGGGAGCTGGGGCCGCGGTTGTTCGGCCGCGGTCCCGCACCGCCCCGAACTCGACGAGGACGCCGCTCCCTGGTTTTGGCTTCCATCACGCGAACAGACCGCGCGCACCGTCGGCGATGAACTGGATCGACACCGCGGCGAGCACCAGACCCATGATCTTCGGGAGCATTGCCATGGCCGATGGACCCACCAGCCGACGGATCAGGTGGCCGGCCCGCAGGGTGTAGTAGCTGATGAGGAAGGTGATCCCGATGGCCACGCTGATGAGTGCCATGGCCAGAGCGCTGGGCCGATCCGCCGCGAGAACCATGACGGTGGCGATGGCGCCGGGACCGGCCAGCAGCGGCGTCGCCAGCGGCACGATGGAGATGTCCGCCTTGTTGCCC
>JANNNO010000103.1:0-15144 GCA_031398585.1 Myxococcales bacterium
GGGCCCCCCCGACGGCAGCGAAGCCTGGGTCCGCCGCGCGCGCGGCTGGATCCACGTCATGCACATCGACATCCTGGTCTCGCTGGTGGTGTACACCGTGGCGACGATCGCCTTTTACCTGCTCGGCGCCGGTGTGCTTCACGGCATGAACCTCGTGCCCAAGGGCAACGACATGATCGTCGTCCTGTCGCGCATCTACACCGAGACGCTGGGCCCCTGGGCGCTCTGGGTCTTTTACGCCGGCGCTCTGGTCACGCTCTACGGAACCATCTTCGCGGCCACGGCTGCCCACTCCCGCATCTACGCTGATCTCGCGCGCCTGGCGGGTCTGTTTCATCGCGACGATACCGACGCCCGCGCGCGCTACCGCAAAGGCCTCACCTGGGCGCTCACACTGGCGCCGGTCGGGATCTATTTCCTGGTCGAGAACCCGGTGAAGATGGTGGTCTGGGGCGCGATGGCGCAGTCCTTCATGCTGCCGGTCTTCGCGTTCGGCACCTTGTGGTTGCGCCACCGTCGCCTGCCGACGGAGGTCGCTCCCGGCCGCGCCCTCACGATCGGTCTGTGGGTGGCCAGCCTCATGGTCGCCACGCTGATGGCCATCGCGCTCTTCCTCGGCCTGCGCAACCTCTGGTAGCGCCCCCGCTCGGGGTGGACGCGCCAGGACCGCCCCCGCGAGCCCTTGACAGCTGCCCGCCCATTCACTTATAGATCTATAAGTGAGCGCAAGAAAGCCGTCGTCGAGTGAGCGCCCGACTCCCCCCGCTGACGCTGAAGGCCGCGAACGCATCCTGAGCGCGGCCCTCCGCTCGTTCGCCGAGCGCGGCTTCGACGGCACCACGACGGCAGGGGTCGCGCGCGCCGCGGGAGTCACCCAGCCGCTGGTCCATCACCACTTCGGTTCCAAAAAAGGGCTCTGGCAGGCCGCGATGGACGCGCTCTTTTCCGAGGTGCGTATGTTCACGTCGTTCGACCCGCAGAGTCCCTCGACCGATGCGCTCTTGCACGTCGTGGAGCGGTTCGTGCGCCTCTGCGCCGCGCGGCCCGAGCTTCCTCGCATCATCAGCCGCGAGAGCGCGCAGCCGGGCCCCCGCCTCACCTACCTCGTGGATCGGCATCTGCGCTCGCAGTACCAGGAGATCGCGACAGCTCTGCGCCAGCAGCAGGCGGTGGGCGCGATCGATCCCAAGCTCAGACCCGAGCTGCTCATCTATTTCGTCACCGGCGCCGCCTCCCACCTGTTCGACATCGGCGCGCTCGCCAAGGAAGCCCTAGGCGTCGACGTGGACCGGGATCAGACGCTGCAAGAGTTCGTCGCGCTCACGCTCTCGGTGCTCCGCAGCGGCGTCGTGCGCACGCCCAAAGTTTGAACCGCCCCGCAACTGCCAGAGCCAAGCTCAGAGGAAACGCCCGACCATGAACCCGATCGCCATCGCCGCTCCCCTTGCCACCATCGCTGCGCCTGCGATCCCTGCGCCGCGCACCTGGCCACTCGTTGGCAACGTGCCGAGCATCGATCCAAACGCGCCGGTCGCCAGCCTCATGAAGCTGGCGCGCGAGCTGGGGCCCATCTTTCGCCTCACCCTGCCGACGCAGCGGATGCTGGTGCTCTCCGGCCGGGATCTCGTCGCTGACGCGTGCGACGAATCGCGCTTCGAAAAGCACGTACACGGGCCGCTGCAGAACATCCGCGACTTCGCCGGCGACGGCCTCTTTACCGCCCACGCGGGCGAGGAGAACTGGGGCAAGGCGCATCGGATCTTGATGCCCGCCTTCAGCCCCGCGGCGATGAAGAACTACTTCGACGACATGCTCGAGATCGCCGACCAGATGTTCCTCAAATGGGAGCGCCTCGGCCCGGACGTAGCCATAGACGTGCCCGACGCGATGACCCGGCTGACCCTCGACACGATCGCTCTGTGCGGCTTCGGTTACCGGTTCAATTCTTTTTATCAGGGTGAGATGCATCCCTTCGTGGCTGCCATGGTGCGCGGCCTTGCCGAAGCGGGGCGCCGAACCAAACGGCTTCCTCTGCAGACGCAATTGATGCTGGGGACGAGACGGCAGTACGAGGCCGACACGCGTTTCATGCACGAGGTGACCGACGCGGTCGTCTCGCGTCGCCGCACGCTCACCGCTGCCGAGGGATCGCGCGACTTGCTCGGGCTGATGCTGGAAGGGCGCGACCCGATCAGTGGTGAAGGCCTCGACGATGCGAACATCCGCAACCAGTTGGTGACGTTCCTCATCGCCGGCCACGAAACCACCAGCGGTCTGCTCTCGTTCGCCACGCATTTCATCATGGCCAACCCGGCCGTTGCTGAACGCGCGCAGCGGGAAGTCGACGAGGTCCTCGGCAACGACATGCCGCGTTTCGATCAGATCCCCAAGCTGGTGTATCTCGACCAGGTCCTGCGCGAGACGTTGCGCCTCTACCCGACCGCGCCCGCAATCGCGGTGCACGCCAAGGCCGACACGCGCCTCGGCGATCGCTATCCGATGAAGGCCGGCGAGGTCGCTCTCGCGCTGCTGCCGTCCTTGCACCGAGATCCGATGGTCTGGAGCGATCCCGAGCGCTTCTCGCCCGAACGTTTTGCGGAACCCGCGCGCGGCGCCCTCCCCTCGCACGCCTGGCTCCCTTTCGGCAACGGCATGCGCGCGTGCATTGGTCGCTCCTTCGCGCTGCAAGAGGCGACGCTCGTGCTGGCGATGATGCTGCAGCGATTCGAGATCGCGCGCCCCGCCCCGTATGAGCTCGTGGTCAAAGAGACCTTGACCCTCAAACCCGAGGGCCTGCTGCTGCGCGCGCGCCGGCGGCCCAAAACCGCTGTGGCCGCACGCGAAGCGGAGATCTCGCGGCCGTCCGCATCCCTTACCACGGGGATCGCGATAGCGACGGCAACGACCACGCCAGCTCACGGCGTTCCGCTGCTCGTGCTCTTCGGGTCGAACACCGGTTCGGCAGAAGCTTTCGCCCGCCGCATTGCCGGCGACGCGGCGGCACGCGGGTACCAAGCGACCGTCGATGCCCTGGATGCGCACGCGGGCAAGCTGCCCACGGCCGGCGCGATCATCATCGTCACCGCGTCCTACAACGGCGAGCCTCCCGACAACGCGCGCCGCTTTTGCGACTGGCTGGCCACGACGACGCCCGGATCGCTGACCGGGGTCCGCTACGCGGTCTTTGGCTGTGGCAATCGTGACTGGGCTGCCAGCTACCAGCGCGTCCCGCAGACGATCGACGAACGGATGGCGGCCGCCGGTGCGACAGCGCTCAAAGCGCGCGGCGAAGCTGATGCCCGGGCCGACTTCTTCGGTGACTTCGAGCGCTGGTACGAACCGATGTGGCCCGCCTTGGATGCCGCCTTGGGGGCCACGGCGGCTGCCTCGACGCCCGCGTACGCGGTCGAGCTGGTGCCGGGGGCGGTCGAGCTGTGCAACCAGAACCGGCTCACGAGCGCCGAGGTCCTCGTGAATCGGGAGCTCTGCGATCTCTCGTCGCCGTTCGGCCGCTCCAAGCGCCACCTCGAGATCGCCTTGCCACCCGGCACGAGCTACGCCGCCGGTGACTATCTGGCGATCCTCCCGGAAAATCACCCGACGCTGGTCGAACGCGCCGCCGCTCGCTTTGGGCTCAAGCCAGCGCAGACCGTGGTGCTGCGCTCGGAGCGAGGCGCCCTCGCGGGGCTGCCGATCGATCGGCCGATCACAGTCGCCGACCTGCTCGCCCGCCACGTCGAGCTGGGCGCCCCCGCCACCCGCCCCGCTCTGCTGGCGCTGGCCGCCAGCAACCCATGCCCGCCCCACCGACGACATCTCGAAAGCCTCGCCGCCGACGAAGCGCGCATGAAGGCCGAGATCCTCGAGCCCCGGGTCAGCGTTCTGGATCTTCTGGAACGGTACCCGTCCTGTTTGCCGACCTTCGCAGGGTTTCTCGAGCTGCTGCCGGTCATGCGCGTGCGGCAGTACTCGATCTCGTCGTCACCGCTCGTGGATCCCACCCGTTGTTCTTTGACAGCGGCCATCGTCGAAGCGCCGGCCTGGTCGGGCATGGGGCGCTTTCACGGCACCTGCTCGAGCTATCTCGCGCGTCTGCGCCCCGGCGACACGATTGCGGTGGCGGTCCGCTCGCCGCATGCCGCGTTCCGCCCGCCCGCCGACAACGCCAGACCGATCATTCTCATTGCGGCCGGCACCGGCATCGCGCCCTTTCGCGGCTTCATCCAGGAACGAAGCCTGCGGCGGCTGCGCGGTGAAGAGGCGGGTCCGACCTGGCTCTTTTTCGGCTGTGACCATCCTCACGTCGATTTCCTCTATCGCGACGAGCTCGACGAGCTCGCCCACCACGGCCTTCTGGAGGTCTTTTCCGCATTCCACCGCCAGCCAGCGTCCAGCGACGATGGCGAGGTCACGTTCGTGCAACATCGCCTCTGGCAGGAGCGCTCGCGCGTGGCCGCGTTGCTCGACCGTGGCGCTCACGTCTACGTCTGCGGCGATGGGCTGAAGATGGCGCCTGCCGTTCGTACCACCTTGCAAAGGATCCACTGCGAAACTGCGGGAGTGGCGCAAGCCGAAGGCGAAGCTTGGCTGATCGAGCTCGAACGCGAGGACCGTTACGCGGCCGACGTCTTCGGCTGAGGCGAGGCGTTCAGCCGAGTGTCGGCCGTCACACGGTTTCTTCAGCCCTTTCGGCAGCCAAAAGGCTGTTGACCCTTTGCAGTCCCGGCCGTAAGCACGCCCAAGAAAAATCGTCGGGCGGCGTTAGTGGCCGCAGGGACAGAGGGAGAGACCGAAATGAAAATGCATTCGCAGTGGGGGCCCAAGGCCTCTTTGGTTCGGACGTTGTTGGGTGGAGTCGTGACGTTGGCGCTGATGGGCGCTTGCGGTGGCGAAAAGCAGTCGGGGTCGACCAATGCGGAACGCACCGATGCAGGCAAAGGCGCCGGCGGCAGCGGTGGCAAGGGCGGAACCGGCGGCGGCACGGTCGGCGGCGGTGGTAACGGCGCGGGCGGTGCGGGCGGCAACGGTGCAGGCGGCAGCGCGACGGCAGGGGCCGGCGGCAGCTTCGCGGGCGGCGCCGGCGGCGGCGTGAACAACGGCGGCGCCGGTGGTTCGATCGACGCATCGACCACGACAGAGACGGCTCCCGTCGATGCGGGCTCGCCCGACACGCGGCCGAGCCTTCCCATGGCGACGATCCCGGCCCCATGGAAGGGCGAAGACATCGGCACGGTCGGTCAACCGGGCGGCAGCGGCCGCACCCGGAAGAACTTTCAGGTCAAAGGATCGGGCGGCGACATCTGGAACGAAGCCGACCAGTTTCACTTTCTGCATCGCCCGATCACCGGCGACGCCGAGATCGTCGCACGCCTCGCCTCTGCCGAGCGAGCCAACGCGGACACCAAGGCTGGCCTGATGTTCCGTGAAGGCGTCGCACCCGACGCGCGTAACGTCTTCATGCTCGCCTTCCCGAGCCAGACCGCCGCCAACGGTACGGTCAGCGGCAAGGGGACGCGGTTGCAGTTCCGCGACAAGCGCACCGACAACCTCACTGGCTTCGTCGATCTCGGCATGGCCCGCCCGGGCATCCTGGATGCGCCACCGCTCTGGTTGAAGCTCGTGCGCAAGGGGACCCTCTTCGAAGGGTTCGTCTCGTTCGACGGTCTCGCCTGGGTCAAGGACGGCGAGGCGACGCTGGCGATGCCGCAGCCGCTCGCCGTCGGTCTTGCGGTCACCTCGCACACCAACAACGACGCCAGCTTGGCCTCGTTCGAAAACGTCCGTCTCACGGCGCTCGCGGATCCGACCTGGAGCCACGCCGAGCTCGGCACCATCGGTGGCTACGCGGCGGGCTCGCCCCGGCGCTTCGACCTCGCCAACGCGGGCCGCGGCATCGCCAACGACGAGGACGGCATCACCTTCGTTCACCAGAACGAACAGCACATCGGCGATCTCGAGATCACCGGTCGCGTGACCGCGCTCGACCCCGGCTCGCGACCGGCGCGCATCGGCCTCATGATGCGCGGCATGCTCCGGGGTGATGCGCGCATGGTCGCGTTCGTTCTCGAGCTCGGGCCCAATGGCCAACGCTACCGTCTGCAGCGCCGGGTGGCTGACGCCGGTGACATCAGCACCACCGAAGAGATGGTCGCCCGTCCCGACGGCGGTGTGGCCGACGCGGCCAGCGATACGGGTGGCGCGGACGCAGGCGGCGACGCTGGCGCACCGACGGCTCCCGCACTGGTGCCGACCTGGCTCAAGCTCGCCCGCGTTGGCAACCGCTTCGTCGGCTTCGTGTCGAACGATGGTCGCCGCTGGCGCGCGGTCATCGATGCACCGAACTTCGTGGTCGCCGCCAACGCCTACGTCGGCGTCACGCTCACGTCCGGCAACGAGGCCGAGACCGCCACCGGCCGCATCGAGAACGTGACGGTCAGTGACGAGGTCGAGGTCGAGCTGCCCGACCGTCCCGACGCAGCGCCGGCCGACAGCGGAGCCCGCGACACCGCCACTGGCGGCTGATCCGCCACCAACGATTGACGCGAGGACGGGGGTCTCCCAGGCAGGGGGATCCCCGTTCTGGCTTTTGCGGCACGCCCGTGCGAGAGCTGGGCGATGGTGGTGACAGGGAGGTTCGTCGCTCTGGCGGGGGTGGGCATCGCCCTCTGCGTTTCGTCATCCGCGGGAGCGGCCGATCCGCTGCCCCGCGCGCGACCCGAGTCGGTCGGCATGTCGACCGAGCGCCTCACGCGCATCACGGAGGTCCTTCGCCGTGACGTGCAAGCCGCGCAGATGCCCGGAGCGGTCGTCGCGGTCGCGCGACGGGGCAAGCTGGTCTACTTCGAGGCGATCGGCTTTCTCGACGCCGAGGCCAAGATCCCGATGCCGAAGGACGCAATCTTCTCGATCGCCTCCATGACCAAGCCTTTTGTCGGCGTCGGCACGATGCTGCTCGAGGAAGAGGGCAGCCTGCATCTCGCCGATCCCGTGGCTCGCTATCTGCCTGCCTTCGGCAAGGTGTTGGTCGCGGATGAACGGGCCGCGGCTCCCGTCACGGTCGATCCCGCAACCCCCGCCACGGCGATCGCGAAGGTGAACCCATTTTCGCTGGTGCCACCGCGCAGCCCGATCACGGTTCACGATCTGCTGCGCCACACCGCCGGGATGGTCTATGGCAGTGGCGGCGATACGGCCGTGCACAAGTTATGGCCGCGCACGTCGGCCGAAGCCTCGTTCGCCTTCGATGGCCCCGCTTTCCTCGCAAAGCTCGCCAGTCTGCCGCTGCGCCACCACCCCGCCACCGTCTGGGAATACAGCCTCTCGATCGATGTCGCCGGACTCGTCATCGAGAGTCTGACCAAGCGCTCGTTGGGACAGTTTCTAGCCACGCGCCTCTGGCAGCCGCTCGGCATGATCGACACTGGTTTCGTGGTGCCGCCCGACAAGGTTGCTCGTTTCGCTCGCGCGCTCCCTCGGGATCCGGTGACGGGCGCCCCGCAAGCGGTGCCCGATTCCACGCAGCCGCGGAAGTTCGAATGCGGGGGCGGCTGTGCCGTCTCGACCGCAGCTGACTACCTGCGTTTCGCGCAGATGCTGCTCGATGGTGGTCGGCTCGGACGCACGCGCCTGCTCGGCCGCAAGGCAGTCGAGCTGATGACCTCGGACCACCTCGGCGAAGCCATCGACAACCCCGCCCTTCGCATCGATCCGACGCGCGCCGGCCAGGGCTTCGGTCTGACGGTGGGCGTGCGCACCCATGCGGGCCTGTCGCCCTTTACTGGTTCGGTCGGTGAGTTCGGCTGGGGAGGCGCCAACGGGACGCAGTTCTGGGTCGACCCCCGAGAACGCCTCGTGGTCGTGTTCATGGCGCACACGCCGGGCGCCAAACGCGCGCACTACCGGCGCCTCATGAGCTCGCTGGTCAACGGGGCCATCGCCGATTAAAAACGCCCCCAGGGCGACTTTGGCGGGGCAAACTACTGGCATGTTGCGGCTCTACAAGGACACGGCTGTGCTCGCCTTTCAGCGAGCGGTGAAAGCCTGGCCCGTGGCCTTCTCGGTGATCCTCTATGCCCTCATCATGCTTTTCGCGATGCGGGTGGCCTCGGGCCTCGGAATCGTTGGCGGCTTCTTGCTGGGCCTCGTCGGCGCGGCGTGCGCGGCCGGTTATCTGCATCTCCTCGCGCAGGCGGTCGGCGGTCGTCCCGTCTCGCTCGAAGATCTGAAGACCGGCTTTTCCGTGCTCTTCTGGGACGTCATCAGCGTCATGTTCGCGCTCTGGATCATCGATCTCCTCGTCACCGTGTTGGCACGCGGAGCGGGTCCCAACGGGGAGGCGATCCTCGCCATGGTGGCGATCGCGACGGCGTTCTTCCTCAATCCGGTGCCCGAGTTCATCTACCAGCAGCGCAGTCGCTCCTTCGAGCTGCTGCTCGCATCGGCGCGCTTCGTGCTCGCCAACCCTGTCGCGTGGCTGCTGCCCAACCTCGTCTTCGTCGTGCTGGTGCTGGCTCCGACCGGGGGGCTTTCGGTCGGGCATCCGGGCGAGCTGCTGCTGCTCTTCGGCGGCGTCTTCTCCGCCGGCGGCATCGCGGGCCTCTTCGCCTCGGTCCCGATTTGGGCCGTTCCTCTGCTGCTGCTCCTGTTTCATTACGCGATGATCTTCCGCGGCCTGCTCTTCGAAGCGCTGGCCAGCGGTAACCCGCGGCGGCGTGCCTGGCAGGCGATCTCGCGTCAGTGAGCGGGCTGGGGTCCGCCAGTTCGGGGGACCCGTTCGCCTCGATCGCGGCGGCGTGTGCGCCGCCACGCGCTGTAAAGTCGCGAAAAGCTGACAGTTCGGGGCGCGCTTCGGCAACTAGGTGAGGAGAGATGTCCATGAAGTACCCACGCCCCGCCCCTTCCTCCTTCTCGACCATCGGCGCGTTCGTCACAGCGGCAAGCCTGGCAGGCCTGCTTGGCTGCCAGCCGGGCGGCGGAGGAGATCCCGACCCGGGCGGCAGCACCGGCGGCAAGACGAGCTCGGCGACCGGGGGCAGCGCCGCGGGCGGCCCCATCGGCAATGCCAGCGGAGGCTCCTCGGGAAACCCCAGCGGCGGCTCAGGCGTCAGCGGCGGCTCGGGCGGCAGCGCCAGCGGGGGATCGGTCGGTTCGGGGGGCGTCGCTGGTGGTGCTTTGGCAGGCAGCGGGGGAACCTCGGCCAGCGGGGGCGCCTCGGGCGCTGACTCCAGCGGCCCCAGCCCGAGCGATGGCCCACCTTCGACGGAGCCTCCTGCCACGCCGGCAAGTGGTGCCAAGACCAGCGAGGCGTGCGGCAAAGGGATCATGCCGCCCATGGACGGCATCCAGAACATCGACGCCGCCAACATGAAACGCAGGTTCTTCCTGCGCGTGCCCGATTCCTACGACGGCAAAAAGGCGTGGCCGCTGGTCTTCGCGTTTCACGGCGCGGGTAACAAGGACGCGACCTGGTTCGACACCAACACCGGCTTTCGGGCCGAGAACGAAGCCAAGGCGATCCTGATCTTTCCTGAATCGCTGACCAACGGCGGGAGCCACACCTGGATGACGGCCAGCCAGCATCCAGCGAATCTCGCCTTCGTCGACGCCATGGTCGACTGGGCCAAGAAGACCCTGTGCATCGATCCGACGCGCATCTTCTCGACCGGACAGAGCTCGGGCGCGTACTTCTCGCAGACCATGGCCTGTCAGCGCGGCGATCTCTTCCGCGCCGTCGCCTCCAACTCGGGCGGCGAGCGGTACTTCGAGAACTGCAAGGGCAACCCGGGCGTCATGCTCTCGTATGGCAAAGGCGACGAAGCGTCGCACACCACGGCGGCGCAAAAAGCGACGACCTTCTGGGTGGCGCGCAAGGCGTGCAAGGCGGACGCCCCCATGAACGTCGACCCCGCGCCCTGCGTCTCGTACACCGGCTGCAAGGACGGGGTGCCCTTCGTGCTGTGCGCCCATGGCGGCGGTCACGACTGGCCCGGCTACGCGAACAAGGGGTTCTGGAACTTCTTCGACAGCTTCAAGTGACGTGGGTTGGGGGCGGTGGCGGCGCGACCTGCGCGACCACATCTTGCCGGAGTCGATGAGCCCCGAACCCCGTCCAAGCCCCGTGCGTGAACCCGCGTCTCCCTCGCCCTCGGATGAGCCGCCCAACACCCCGCCCATCCCGCAGGGTCCCCCGCCGCTCCAAGATCCCCCCTCTGGCGAGCCCCCGCGTCGCGATCCCCCCGTCGAACCGCCGCCTGGCGCTCCGGGGGATCCGCCACCGCCGCCCGACATCGATCCGCCGGTGAGAGTTCCGACCGTGCAGGTCTGACTTCAACGTCTGACTTCAACGTCTGACCGCACGCAGCTTCGAGATGGTTGCCAGGCAGCCTTGGCCGTGGCCTTCTCGGCCGCGTGGCGATCGTGCAACCCATGAAAACTGACCTGCCGCCCCCCGGACCAAGGCTGCGCCCTCCAACCCTCGCCGGCTTGCGTGTCGGCTTGGCGACCTTGGCCGCGTTGGCCGCGTTGGCACCCGGCTGCCGCTGCAGCCGCACGCGTCCCCCGCTTCCCAGCACGCCGGTAGCCGCGATCTGGGCGGTGGGCGACGGCGACGATCTCGAGCGGGACGACGAAGCGCCCCCGCGCCTCTCGCCCCTGTGGGACGGCAAGACTGTGCGAATCTTCGGGGCCGGCAACGAGATCCTCGCCTTTCAGATCATCGTGCGGGCAGGCCAGCCCGGCATCCGATCGCTGAGCGCGTCGCTGCCTAGTTTACGGCACGCGTCCGGCGCGACGATCCCCTACGCCGCGCCTGGGCCGGATCCATCGGACTTCCGCGGACGATCGATCTCCCTTGCTTCGATCAACTACCTGGAAGTGACCAAGCCGACGCGCGCCGATTTCATCTACGGCGATGGCGACGACGCGCCCGCGGATCCGAAGGGCTGGAAAGCGGTTCAGATCGTGCCAGAGAACGCGCGTGCGGGCCGCGGCGGCTTTCCGCTGACGGTGGCGCCCGGTGATCTGCAGGCGATCTGGATCGAGATCGATACCGGTCGCGACCGCCCACCCGGTATCTACCGCGGCGAGATCTCCGTCACGGCAGACGGCGCTTCAACCACGTTGCCGCTCGAGCTCGAGCTGTTTGCTTTCGCGCTGCCCGACGAGAGCTCGTTGCCCACGATGGCCTACTACGAGAGCGATCAGCCCGAGCGCTATCAAGGGCAGAACCTCGACAACGTCTATCAGCGTTTCACGCGACGCTACCGCATCGAGCTGGTAGACGCGTACGACGAGGAGCGCGTTCGCAAGACGATGGAGCGCTTCGACGGACGCGCGTTCACCGCCGCCGAGGGCTACGAAGGGCCGGGCGCGGGGCTCGGCAACCGATTCATCCCGGCGACGTTCTACGGTCCCGGTGAAGGCTGGCAGGATCCCGCGACCGCCTGGCCGCGCGCGGATGCCTGGATGAAGCTGATGGCCGAGTTCGGCCCTCGCGTCATCACGTTCCTCTACATGCCCGACGAACCCAAGGCCGACGTCTTTCCCGAGATCCGAGCGCTCGCCGCGACCTTGCGCAAGAACCCCGGTCCGGGACGCGCGCTGCCGACGCTCGTCACTCACGAGTTCACCGAGGGCTTGGCGGGCGCCATCGACATCTGGTGCACCGCCGCGCCCAAGCTGGACCTGGAAGTCGCAGCCCGCGAGCGCAAGGCCGGCCGGCAGGTCTGGATGTACAACGGCGGGCGGCCGCACGCGCCGGCCATCGTCATCGACGCGCCCGCCAGCGATGCGCGTGTGATCGGCTGGCAAGCCTGGAAGGGCGAGATCCCGGTCTACTTTTACTGGCACGCAGTCCACTGGCACCACAACCACCAGAAGCTCGGCCCTCGCAGTCAGAACGTCTGGAAAAACCCGATCACGTTCGATGCCCGTCGCTCGGGCGATCGCGGCGATTTCGCCAACGGCGACGGCGTCCTGCTCTATCCGGGCACCGAACGCTTTCACCCGGAAGAGGATCGCGGGATCGAGGGGCCGATCGCGTCGGTGCAGCTGGCCAACCTGCGCCGCGGGCTGCAGGACCACCTGTACCTGTCGCTGGCCAGGTCACGTGGTCACGAAGCTCTGGCGCGGCGACTGGCCGACAAGATCGTCCCGAAAGCCTTCAAATCGGCGAGTGGCAAGGTCGGCTTTCCCGAGGAGACGGCACCCTTCGAGGCCGCCCGCCGTGAATTGGCGCAGGCCCTCGCGGCTACATCGGCGAAGGACGAGGCAGCAACGCCGCCTCGTTGAGTGGGACAAGGCAGCGCGGTCAGAACTTCGGAATGCGGATCGTCTTGCTGATCATCAGGCTGCCGGAAGCCACGAATAGCAGCACCAGGGGATGAAGTCGCATCTCGAGAAAGCTGACCTCGCCCCAAAAAATGTCGTCGCCGAGACGCCCCATCGCGCCGGCGACGCCGAGCACGATGACGAGGGCGATGCTGGTCGGGATGGGCGTGCCCTCGAAGTACTTCACCTTATCGCCGCCCTCGGAGAGCGATTCGGCGCTGACGTTGTAACGCGCCAGCCGGCTCACCCCGCACGCGACGAAGTAGATAAGGGCCATACGATCCCAGCCCCCATCGATGCCGGCGGCATAGGCGAGCGTCGCGGGGCCGACACCGAAGGAGATGATGTCGCTGAGCGAATCGAGCTCGCGGCCCATCGCGGAATGACGTTGGCGCCACCGCGCAATGCGCCCATCGAATACATCGAAGACCAGCGCGACCGGCAGGAGCACCGCCGCCAGAAGAAATTGCCGCCGATCCCCCGACGCGACGAAGGCGAGCGTCGCGAAGATCGACCCGACGCCGCACGCGGCGTTGGCGAGGGTGAAGAGATCCGCGAGATGGAAATTGCGGATCATCGAGAAGTGGCGCAGCCGATCGTCGCTGGAGATCATCCCGGGCAAAGTTAACGCGGCTTTGGCGATGCGACCACGATCCTCGAGCGATTGTCCGGAGGGTGGCGGAAACTCCAGCAAGACCTAGCTTTGAGCATGGCCCAGACGACGAAACCTGATCCACAGCCCCGCCGCGAAGCCTCGGAACCTGCGGAGGAAGCTCCCGAATCGCCCGAACGTGCGTTCGGACGCGACGCCGCCCCTCCCACCGCCAGCGCGTCGCATCCTGACGCCGAGCCGGCGCGCGAAGGCGCTGACGAACCTGGCGAGGTGAGCGGTATGCCGGCGTCGGAGGAGGAGCGAATCAAGGAAGAGGCTGCCGGACAAGATCCAGCGTGAGGGTCGGCCCGAGATCCCTCTGAAGAGATCCGTGCGCATCGGCGCGGCCGCTGCCCGCCAGCAGCGATGCGGTCAACGGTTGTCAGCCAACCACGAGTCCCTGATCGGCGACGTAGCGAGCCAGCGCCGCTGGAGAGCGAACCCCCAGTTTGCGGTTGATGTGCAGCCGGTGGGCATCGACGGTCTTCGAGCTGAGAAAGAGCGCCTTGCCAATCTCCTTGCTGGAAAGCCCCTCGGTCAGAAGAAAGAGGATCTCGCGTTCCCGGGGCGACAGGCGCGCCAGATTGGGAACCTTGTCCGCCAGTGCGGACGTGATCTCCTTTTCCAGCATCGGACTCGTGTAGTGCTCGCCAGCCGCGACCTTCGCCATGCCAGCGAGGATCTCCGCTAGGGGCTCAGCTTTGAGCGCAAAACCACCGACGCCTGCCCGCAAGGCATCGCGCACGATGAGCGGGTGGCCAATCCGCCCGAGCATCATCACGTGCGTCCGACAGCGACGACGCGTCAGCTCGCGCGCCAAGGAGAGCCCGTTGGTGTCCGGCAACATGAAGTCGATGACCGCGATGTCCGGCTCTAGCTTTTCCACCATCGGGATGCCGTCGCGGGCGCCGTTGGCTTCCCCGACTACCTCCCAGCCGCCCGATTGTTCGAGCGCCAACCGAAAGCTTTCCCGGTATGCGACATGATCTTCGATAAGAGCGACACGCATTCTTTCTAGGTGGGTCTGCGCGATTGTGTTGGCTAGACACAGGCGTACACCACGCCGCCAATTTCGATGATCCCCCCGAGCCCGACCGCGGCTTGTTCGGAGCCCGGTGATAAGCTCATCACTCTCATGGTTCGCCACGCTTCGCGCATCGCCGCCCTGATCGTCGTTCTCCTACCGGAGCTGATCGCGGTGCAAGCCGCGCGAGCCAATGCTCTCGGTGACAAGCCGCTCACCATCGTCGTCCCTTTTCCGGCGGGGGGGCCCACCGATACCGTCGGCCGGATCGTTGGCCAGGCCCTTGGTCAGGCACTGGGCCTTCGCGTGATGATCGAAAACGTCGGGGGCGCGGGCGGGACGCTGGGCGCCGCACGCGTCGCGCGCGCGACACCGGATGGCCACAGTCTGCTCTTGCATCACGTCGGTCACACCACCGCCCCGGCTCTCTATCGCAAGCTGAGCTACGACCCGGTGGCGGACTTCGCGCCCATCGGTCTCATCAACGAGGTCCCGATGACGTTCATCGCGCGCAAGGATTTCCCCCCCAAGGATTTCCGTGAGCTCATCGCGCACGTCAAAGCGAACCGCGACAAGATCACCTATGCCAACGCGGGGCTCGGCTCGGCGTCACATCTCTGCGGGACACTCTTCCTCTCCGCGATCGCCACCGACGTGACGACCGTCCCCTACAAGGGCACGGCACCCGCGATGAACGATCTGCTGGGCGGCCAGGTCGACTTTCTCTGCGATCAAACCACGAACACCACGGGTCAGATCAAGGCCGGGAAGGTGAAGGCGTACGCGGTTACCTCGCGACGTGCGCTCGCATCGCTGCCCAATCTGCCCACCGCGGATGCCGGTGGCCTGCCCGGCTTCGACGTCAGCATCTGGCACGGCCTCTGGGCGCCGCGGGGAACACCGGCCGCCGTCGTCGACAGGATCGCCGTAGCGTTGCGCAAAGCGCTGGCCGAACCCGCGGTGAAAAAGCGCTTCGCGGATCTCGGGGCCGAATCCGTCGCCGAGGCGCGAGTGAATCCCGCCTCGCTCGGCGAGCATCAGGCGGCCGAAGTGAAGCGTTGGGCGCAGGTGCTGAAAAAGGCCGGGGCATACGCGGACTGAGTGCCGTGCGAAACTGCACCGGCATGAAGAGCGACGGCCT
>JANNNO010000106.1:0-8452 GCA_031398585.1 Myxococcales bacterium
TCGCGCTCGGCGAAGCCCGCATGAACCGGCTCACGAACACACCGTTCGCCGAAGATCTTCTCAGCCTACACGCCGCCGGTACGATCACCCGCCAACACGGCAGCGCCGCCCTCTACGACGATGCTCTCGGCCGCCGCGTGCAGGCCGGCACCATCGGCCCCGTCGGCCGCGAGGTCTACAACCGCTTCATGTCGCCGCCGCACACGGCGTTCGCCTTTGCGCCGCTGTCGGCACTGCCTTTTCCCGTCGCCGCGTGGATCTGGGCCACCGCCAGCCTCGGCGCCTTGCTCCTCGTTCCCCATCTGCTCGGCGTGCAGCGGCCGCGGCTTGCCCTCCTGGCCATCTTTGCCTTCCCTCCCGTGCTCCATGGTTTCGCCGCTGGCCAGAATGCCACCTTCACCCTGTTCGCCTACGCGCTGGCCTACTGGCTCTGGAAACGCGATCGCGGCTTTCTCGCCGGGCTTGCCATCGGCCTCGTCGCAGCCTGGAAGCCTCACCTGGTGATCGGACCTTTGCTCCTCTTCCTGCTCGATCGCCGACGCGACTGGCACCCGCTCGCCGGAATGTTCGCCATCACTTTCGCTCTGGCCGCCATCGATCTCTTTCTCTTGCCCGCCGCCAGCGCTGAGTTCGCTTCCTGGAGCCGAGACGTGCTCACCGGCGCGCAGCCTCTCTGGGCTCACCTGCGCCCCGGCGGCGAGTTGACGGTGCGCGGGTTCTTCGCCCTGCTCTTGCCCTCGGCGCCTACGGTCGCGCGCGCCCTCGCCGCCGCGTGGTCGGTCACCGTCGTCGCGGGCTTCGTCTGGCTTCACCGCCGACTGCGCGCCACTTCCCGTCACGGGGTCCAGCCGCGCGCCGATCGCGCTCTCTTCGCCGCCGCCTCGGTCGTCACCCTGGCGCTCGCGCCCCACGCCCACCTCTACGAATGGACGCTGCTCGTCCTGCCGGCGGCGCTGCTCGCCATCGACCACGGCGACGATGGCCAATTCGTCGCGGCCTGCTTGCTGGTGGCGGCGGTCGTGCCGCTTTCGGTTCGCCTGGCCCGCGCCCAGCTCACTGCCTTTGGCGTAGCCATTCACCCAGCGCTGCCGGTGCTCCTCGTCGCCGTGGCCGTCGTCGCCAGGCTGGTCCTGCACGAGTCAGCGCGCCAGCGCCACGCTCGCCTGGCGCAACGCTGAGCTCGGGGCGCCATGTCCGAGATGGCCGCGCCCCTCCCCGAAGCCCTACGCGGCCAGACCGTCCATCGGCCCACCGAACGCTGGCGTTCCGAATGTCTGCACCGGCACACCGAGCGAATGGCAGAGGTGCCAGAGCACACCGTTGACCGGCTTGCCTGCGCTGGCAACACATTGGCCCATCTTGAAGTAGTTGCCGACGTTGCCCGCCAGCATCCACGGCGTCTTCTGGCTGTTGTGGGTGTGACCCTCTTCCATGTGGTTCGCCAACAGGACGATGGTGTTGTCGAACATCGTGCCGCCCGGCTCCGGCACCGCCTTGAGGCGCTCGATGAGCCCGGCGAACTGCTCGTGCAGCCACTTGTCGCCGTGCTGCTTGTTGTTCCCGGGGCTGTGCCCCATGGAATGCCAACCGCGGTTCGCCGCCGGTACCCACTTGAACGAGATGTTCGAGCCGCTGGCATCGGCACAGGCCAGCGTCGTGATGCGGGTGACGTCGCACTTGAGCGCCGCGACCATCAGGTCGAACGACAGCTTCATCAACGTCGGATAGTTGCCAGCCGCTTTCGGATCCAGCGGCATGCCCGGATCCAGCGAGCACGAGCTCACGTCGGCCCGAGGCATCGACAGCTGTTTTTCGAAGTCGCGGATCGAATGGAAGTGGCTCTCGATCTGCTCTTTGTCTTCGTTGCCGACGCGCGACTTGAACCGCTCGAGGCTCTTGCCGACGTAATCGAGCAGGCTCTTCTTGTGCGCGACCAGTGACTTCACGGCTCCGTTATCGGCCGGCGCTGCGCCACCGCCCGCCTTGGCACCCCCGAAGACGTCGGCGTAGGCCTTGTAGATGTCTTCCTCGGGCGTGATGGGCGTGTTGCGATCCTTCCAGCACATACGCGTCGAGGGAAAGATGCCGGCGTTGCCACCTTCGATCTGAAGCCCAAGAGGAAGCTGAATGCGCGAAAGTCCGGCGTCCATCGCCAACTTGGGCCCGACGATCTGATCGATGGTCGGCGCAAACGGCACCCGGTACTCGCGCAGGTTGTCGTTCGGTCCGGACGCAAGACAACTCACGTACGAACCGTGACCGCCGCCGCCGTACGCCGGCTGGCTCATGTCGGGCAGGAACATGACGTTCGCCTTGTGCGGCTCGAGCGGAGCCGAGATCTCCGGCAACGTCTGCTTGTCGAGAGCACCGGTCTGCGGCTTCCAGAGCGCCTGGCGCCACCCGTTGGTGCACATCACGATCATGAGGCGTTTGGGCGTGGTGCCCGGGGCCGCCCACAGCTCGCTGGCTCGCAAGATTGGCATGCACGCCATGCCGACGCCGAGTCCTTTCAACAGATCTCGCCGCGCCAGCTCCCAGTTCGTCTTGCTGGTGCTGCGGGCGCGAAGCGTACGGATCGCCGTCGCGGGGCTCGGGGACGTGGTGGTCAGCAGGGTGCGGCTCGCCTTCATCACGCTTTTCCCGATCTCCTTGGTCGACTTCATCGGAGCACCTCCCCGGTGGCCGGGGCTCGGTGGGTGAACGCCTGGCTCTTGAAGAAGGCCGCCAGCATCTCGCGCATGTCGCCCGAGCTGCGGGTCAGCGCCGCGCGCGCCGCCGTCAAGGACGCCTTGTCACCTTCGAACTCGTTGCGGCGCAGGCTGTAGCGCAGCCACTGCGCGGTCAGACACTCCTGCACCTCGGGGATCTGCGGCAGCTTCTTGGCCAGCTCGACGCCGTCCGCGAAACTCACCGCACCCGACGGCAGGTCGAGTTTGCCCGAGGCATCGACCATCTGCCCCTGGTCCTGCGTGCGATAGGCGCCCGTGGCGTCGTAATGCTCGAGCGAGAATCCCATCGGATCGGTCAGCCGGTGGCAGCTGGCGCACTCCTGCTTGGCGTGCTCGGCATAACGCTCGCGGGTGGTCAGCCCCGGCGCAGGCGCCTTGGCTTCGCCGACCTCCATGTTCGGGGGCGGCGGGACATCGATGCAGAACACCCGTCGCATCAGCATGGCGCCCCGGCGGACCGGGTGCGACTCCCCCGTGTCAGCGTGCATCGACAAGAAGCTCGCCTGGGTGAGGATGCCGGCCCGCTGCTTGGGATCGAGTGTGATCTCGCGCGGCCCCGGCGCCGCGGCGGTCACGCCGTAAAGCTTGGCCAGGCTGGAATCGACGGTGGTCTTGGTCGAGGTAAACAGCTGCTCGAGGCTGCCTGTCGCCTGCGGTCCCACGAAGAGGTTGGCCACGAACGTTTTGGTCTCGGCCAGCATCGCCTGCACCAGCTCGGGCGTGTGATCCTTGAACTTCGCGTCCTTGGCCGGCTCGGTCGGCAGGCCCTCGATCTCCAGCCACTGCAGGTGGAAGTCGTGGATGGTCTCGCGGAAGCGCTCGTCCTTCATCATGCGACGGGCCTGCGCTTCGATCTGATCCGGCGTCGAGAGGCGATTGCCGTCGGCCTCGGTGAACAGGGTGTCGTCGGGCATCGTCGCCCAGAGCGCATAGGACAGGCGCGAGGCGACCTCGTGCGAGTTGAAGCGGACAAACTTGCCATCGACGATCGGTTTGCCCGGCCCGAGCTCCGCTCGGTAGAGGAAGAACGGCGACGAGAGCATCGCCGAGACCACCGCGCGGATCGCCTCGGGGAATCCGTAGCCGATCGCTGGCTCGCGATGGTGGTTGTAAACCGCAAAGAGATCGTCGACCTCACCGCCGTCGAGCGGGCGGCGAAAGGCGCGCCGGCCGAACTTCTCGATGAACTCGCGTGCGCAGGCGCCCTCGGTCGCCGCCGTGACGTTGGGGCAGGGGAGCAGCGCCGCGATCTTCGCCGAGGCAGCGGCGGCGACCTGGTCGGCCGTGTCGATCACCCGCGAAGCATCGGTCGCGGTGCTCAACGGCCCGCCGATGGTGAAGCCCGCGCGATCCGAATCGATCGACAGCGACTTGCCGGCCGCCGCTGTGCCCAGCAGATCGCGAACCGTGTTGCTGTACTCGTGAACCGTCAGTCGCCGCAGCGGCGCGACGCCGGGCTGGGGTGGAGCCGACGGATTGCCGCCGCCACCGCCCGGTCCCTGCGGCTGGCCACCACCGCCACCACCCGGAGCGGGTGAAGCGCCAGGTCCGCTCGCCGGACCGCCAGCAGGAGCGGCCCCCGGCTCACCCGGGATCTCCTCTTCCGGTTCTGGCTCGCCGATCGAACCCGAGCACGCGCCGAGCCAGACGACACTGAAAAGCAGCAGGGCGCACACTCGACCTCGGCGCATCGGACCTCCTGGACTGCGAGGCGGGGCGAACGGCCAGGAGAGCTGCAGGGAAGCTGCGAGGCCACCGGGGCGAGGACCCAACCGCACACTCGAACTGTGTAAAACGGGAACTGCAGACAGCGAGCCATGCGGGAAGGCCAAACCCAGCGCCGACGTTGGGATTTCATCCCGCGGCCGACGAGCGCCAGGCCCATCAGGGAACAAGTGAGTTAGCCCGTTCCGCAGCCTCCAAAAACCGACAGCGCCCCTACAGCCGGCTCGCTCGACGAATATTGAGCATAGCCAAGGAAGCCGCGACGCGTTTTGCGCGGCAACAGGGCTCAGGCGCCGGAGCGCTCGCGGACTTTCCGACGTACGTAGCGTTCGAGCAGCCCCTGGGTGAGAACGACCGGGATCCCGGAGAGCAGCCCGACCACGGGAAGCAGGGCAGGCGCCACCCAGGCGCTCGCGAGCCCGGTCGCCAGCGCTCCCGCCCCGGCCACCGGTGCGATGAACCAGCGCGCGTTGACCCAGACGTCGCGCCGATTCCAGAAGGCCAACGTCGGCAGGATCCAGAGTCGCTGCGGCGTCTCGAGGTGCCGTCCCGGCCGATCCGGTGCGCTGTCCTCGGCACCAAGGAACATCTCGCCGAGCAGCGATCGGGGGGCCTTGCGGACGAGCGCCCGGCTCTCGTTGTCAGGCATGGGACACGCCTCAGCAAAGCGACAGCCAAGGGCAGGGACGGGCGCCATCCTGAGGGCTGTCGGGCTGTCGTCCCCGAAACCCAATGAACTCGATGTCTTGGATCGTCTCTCGGGGACGGCGGTGCTGGCGTGCCCTGCGTCTGTCCGGCCGGGCCGTGCGGGCCTGCCCAACCTGGCGCGAACCGGCCGCGCCCGCCGGTCTTTTTGACAACCGGGCTCCGCCGGACAGGCTTGCGGCGAGGACTGCCATGACCCGCCCCGCTACGCTTTGCCAGCCCGGTACCTCTCGCTCGCGCCGCGGGCTCATCGTAGTGGCGGCGTGCATGCCCCTGCTTGCGCTCTCCTGTCGGTCTTCTTCACCCGAGCAGCGGGTGCGCCAGCTGCTCACCGATCTCGAGACCGCCTTCGAGGATCGCCAGCTGGCACCCTTCACCGAGGCGTTGTCGACCGGCTACGAAGATGAACGGGGCGATCGTGCGCACGCGTTGGCGCGACTGGCTGCCTTTTTTCGTGAACATCCCCGCCTGTACGTCTTTGCGCGAATCAAGACCCTCCGTTCGACGTCACCGAGCACGGTCGAGGCCACGGTGCTGGCGGCGGTCGCCATGCTTCCGATCGGCAATCTCGAACGGCTGCGCGAGCTCGACGCCGATCTGCACGAGCTCGTGCTCACCTTCGATGTGAGCTCGGTCCCGCGTTTGACCCGCCTCGCCCGGCAGCCCGCCAGCGTCGACTCGCTCGTCGATTGAGCTTGGGTGGCGAGGGTCTATAGATAGGCCGCTTTGCAGGGACCCGACATGCTGGAAGCCGCGGGCGCGTTCGGGCAGAACGTCGCTTCGTTGCCTTGAGCCGCCACGCAGAGGTGCCAGGCGACGCAGGCGCGACCACCCATCGGCCCATCGGAAAGGCCGCTGTACTTGGTCATGCAGTCGGCAAGGCTGGCGTAACGAAGCCCGTTCTTGCCGTCGAACGTGCACGCGGACATGTACTTGGTGCAGAAGTCAGCCGCGCTGACCCCCGGCTTGAAGCTGCTACCGCCACAGCTCGACCAGTCCACCGCGCCCCCAGAGGGCGGGGCCATCGCGGTGTCGGCAGGCGGCGTGACCGCGGTCGCGTCGCCTTTCCCGGTGGTGCCGGCATTGCCAGCGTTGCCGCCGGAGCTGGAGCTGTTGCCGCCCGAGCCGACAGCGCCCGAGCTGCCACCCGACGTCGACCCGCCGCCTCCGCCAGATCCTGGCGTTGCCACTTGGCCTCCTGACCCGGTGGTCCCAGCGCTGCCGGAAGCTCCGCCGCTGGCCCCGCTCGGTAAACCCGCCGTCGGGGATCCGCCCGCGCCGCCGCTCGCGTCGCCCGCGGCGCCCCCCGTCCGCGTGGTGTTGGTCCCCCGCTTGACGTCCGTCGCTCCCGGCGCGCACGCCATGACAAGCGATCCGGTCAGCACGGTCATGGCGAGCCAGGACATCGCCCCCGCAAGTGACGACGTCGAGGAGAGGAACACAGGAGAGCCGTTCAGGGCGGAGCGGTTCATGGAATGGAGAGAGGTGCTCCGAGCGCGTCGCCAGCCTTCATCTCTCGTACACGTCCTGCGGCAATCAGAGGCGAGGGCGAGAGTGTGGCCGCCGCAGCGCCGAAGAAGAGATAACCACTGGAGATAGACACAAGCCGCCGCGTCGCGATTGCATGGGCTGCGAGAAACGCGACCCGACGCCGGCGCCATTTCATAGATCAACGACTGGAACGCGGCACGAGTCGCTGCAGCAAGCCGCGAACCTGCATCGATCCTACACGCAACCAGCGAAGCAAGAAGCGCCAGCGACGAGCCCCCAGCGTGGCCAATCGGCGCATCACGGGGATCTCCTTCGTGTCGGCGAGCGAGAGCGCACGTCGTCCTCCAGTCGGCGCCGGGACGAGCCGGGGAACGATTCTCGGGCGGCCAGCGCCGGCCTTCCTCAGCTCGCGCACGAAGTCGTTTGCCAGCATCACGCTCGGGCGGCCGCGCTCCTGACTCTCGCGGTGAGCGAGGGCGCGGATGCGCAAGCTGGAAACGAGGCTGTCGAGATCCCCCGTGATCGTTGCTTTGCCGGTCACGCGAAAATGAGCACCGGGCGTCTCGCCGTCGGCTCGTCCGTTGGTCGTGCCCGTCGTCATTCGTTCCCTCATTTCGGCCTGCATCGGAACTCCCGCCTAGGCTGACGCCTGTCAGCTTTCTAGGCTTATCGATGCTTCGCGACCGCGGTTGCTGCCCAGCGGGTTCCAGGACCGACGATCGGCGACGACACGGGTGATCGCGACCACGAGATGCTTGTCGAGCATCGCCCGCCCGAGATGGGCCACCAGGGCACACACCGCGTGCCTTTTCACGGGTGCGAACCCACGTGCCGGGACCGCCGCCCCCTTCGTCGCCGGCGCGGGACGGTCGATCGCACGCGTTCCTGCAGGCTCGCACCGGCTCCGGCCGTTGCCGTCCCCCAAGCGGTCGTTGGCGCGCGCCTTGAAAGGAGCCTTCGCATGAACACCGCCGGCCGCCTTCGTCACGCACGTCGTTCTCTCGTCTCGCAAGCGCCCTTTCTCTCGACTGCGGCAGCCCTCGCGATCGCCGTTTCGTCGATCGGCTGCGAGCCGACCGCCGGCGCCCTCGCAGAGCAACAGAGCCCCGACGCCCTGGCATCCGACGCCTCCGCCGACACCACGCCAACGCCTGACCTGGCAGGCCGTAAAGTGCGCCGGCTGGTCCAGGGCACCAACCCGAGCCTGACCCCGGATTGCAGCGTCGGCATCATCTGGGTGAGCCGGGAGGGCGGCGGCGTGAGCGCCTCGGATTCCCGCCAAGGCCTCGGCGTTCGCCAGACTTTGAAGATCGGGCAGTTGATGATCGCTTGCGGCCAGCTCTACCAGGTCTTGGGTACGCACTTCGACGGAAGGGGAGAGCTGATCATCGACAGCGATCCGACCCCGCGGCCGGCATTGCGTCCCGATTCTCTCGTCCTCCCGCTGGGGGGAGAATCGTACGGCCCTCGCAGCAACATCGTCCTCAAGGAGCTTGTCCTCGGCAACCAAGACGCCGGCAAGCCCGTGGCGACGTTCCAGGTCTGGATCGGTTCCAAGCGAGAGTCGCAGATCACGGCGGGCGCAGGCGACGTGGTCACGATCGCCGGCGGTCGCTACCGCGTTGTCGGCATCGAGTCGGTCAACCAGGAGACCGGCGTCCCGGGTTGGGTCGAGCTGGCGGCCGAGTGATTAAGGCAGCCGGACGCTGGCGACGTAACAGGCCAGCAAGTCCGCCATGGGCGCGAAGTCGGGTCCCAACTCCGACTTGAGCAGATAGCCCGCGACGTTGTGCTGGTAGGCC
>JANNNO010000109.1:0-8792 GCA_031398585.1 Myxococcales bacterium
GGCGCTGGTGAAGAAGCAGCGCGGACCGATCCTCTGCCTGGTCGGTCCGCCCGGCGTCGGTAAGACGTCATTGGCGAAGTCGATTGCACGCGCCACCGGCCGAAGCTTCGTGCGCCTGGCTCTCGGCGGCGTGCGTGACGAGGCAGAGATTCGCGGCCATCGGCGCACGTACATCGGCGCCTTGCCCGGCAAGATCATCCAGTCGTTGAAGAAGGCGGGAAGCTCGAACCCGGTCTTCCTGCTCGACGAGGTCGACAAGATGTCGACTGACTTCCGCGGCGATCCCTCGGCCGCGCTGCTCGAGGTGCTCGACCCCGAACAGAACACGGCGTTCAACGATCACTACCTGGATCTCGACTACGACCTGTCCGACGTCATGTTCGTCACCACGGCGAACTACCTGCAAGGCATTCCGGTGCCGCTGCAGGACCGCATGGAGATCATCCAGCTGCCGGGCTACACCGAGTTCGAGAAGGTCTCGATCGCCGAGCGCTACCTCCTGCCCAAGCAGCGCAAGGACAACGGCATTGGCGAGCTGAGCGTCGAGATGCCCGAGGAGACCATCCGGTCGATCATTCACGGCTATACCAAAGAGGCCGGGGTGCGGAGCCTGGAGCGCGAGATTGCGACCATCTGCCGGAAGATCGCCAAGGAGTACGTCGCCCATCGCGAGCTCAAAACCTGGAAAGTAACGGAAAAGCGCCTGCCCAAGTACCTGGGGCCGACGAAGTTCCGCACGCGCAGCAAAGAGCTGGAAGACGAGATCGGTCTCGTCAACGGCCTCGCGGTCACGATGCACGGTGGGGATCTGCTCGCGACCGAGGTCTCGGTGGTCGCGGGCAAGGGCAAGCTGGTGCTGACCGGCAAGCTCGGCGACGTCATGCAGGAATCCGCGCAGGCGGCCATGAGCTACGTCCGTGCGCGGGGCCCGTCTCTTGGCCTCGATCGCGACTTCTACACGCGCGCCGATATCCACGTGCACTTGCCTGAGGGCGCCATTCCCAAGGACGGACCTTCGGCTGGCATCACCATGTGCACGGGCTTCGTCTCGGCGCTGCTGCGAATTCCGGTTCGCCGCGACGTCGCGATGACCGGCGAGATCACCCTGCGCGGTCGCGTGCTCGCCATCGGCGGCCTCAAAGAGAAGATTCTCGCCGCCCACCGCGCCGGCATCCGCACGGTCATCCTGCCTAAAGAGAACGTGAAGGATCTGCAGGATCTCCCCAAACGCGTGCTCAAGAGCTTGCGCCTCGTGCCAGTCGGGCACATGGACGAGGTCCTGCGCGAGGCGCTCGCGCTCACCGAGCCAGGCGAGTTCTTGAAAGAGCCCTCGGTGCCGGTCGACTGGCGCGTGCCGGTGGATCGCCGCGAGCGCCAAGACCGCCTCGACCGCAGTGACCGTCGCGATTCATCGATCCCGGTGGCCAGCGTGGCGCCGCCCGCGGTCCCGAATCAGCCGCAGTCGCCACCGCCGGGACCATTGCCGGGTGTCGACACGATCGTCGTGCCGATCGCTCCCGACGATCCGGGCGGCCGCGGCAACGACGGTCAGCACTGAGCCGGTCTTTGCCCGAGTCTTTAGCCCGAGTCTTCGCTCGCTCGCGCACCGGGCTTAAGGCTTGGGTCGCGCGGCTGTAGGGGAGAGCCGCGCGTGGGCTTCTCGCAGTCGACTCGGCAGCTGGTGCCGAAACGGGGAGTCCGGTAGCGCGGCGCCGATTTCGTCACCGCGGAGCGCGTCGGCGCGCGCCCCCGGCACCCAGTGATCGTCGGGCGACATCGTGGCGTACCGTTCCTGAGCGTAGTCGACGAGATCGTAGGCGCGCACCAGGTTGTCGAGCCAGAGGATGCGGCGGACGTTCACCCGCTGCGGTAGCTCGTGCCATTCCCGAAGTCCTGTCTGCCAGCCAGCGGCGAAGGCATCGCCGAGCGCCTGCCGGTAGGCGGCCTCGAGCCGCACTTCAATCGGTGCCAGTGTCGCCTTTGCATCGGGCAGCAGCGCAAGCGTGCCGACGTGCTCGTCGAAGTCGCTGGGGCGCGCGGCGCCGATCGAGAGGGTATGAACATCGGGGTGCGACAGGCACCAGAGGTCGTTGAACGCTATCGGCGACAGGGGAGCGGTCAGTTCCCGTAGTTTTTGCGGCGCTCGGCCGAGCGCTCCGCCTTTGTCCGTCGGGCTGATGATGAAGACGCCCATGTCGAGCTTCCGCGCGGTCTCGAGTACCGGGCGGTTGTCCTGGAAGATGTAGTAGTAGTGGACATTCACGTAGTCGAAGGCGCCGCTCTCCATCGCCTGCACGATGAGCGCAGTGGGGGCGTGAGTGGAAAAGCCGACGTGCTGGATGCGACCCTCGCGCCGGAAGCGATCCACGACCGCGTAGCAGCCGCGCTGGAACGTGCGATCGAGGCAATCGGGCGTGTTGAGGCCGTGAAACGAGAAGAGATCGATGTGCCGCACACCGAGAGCCATGAAGGACTCTTCAAGCTGCTTTTCGAACATGGCCGCATCCGCTTGCGGCCGACTCTTGGTCTGCAAGATGAACGACGATCGAGGATGGCGGGATAGGGCGGGACCCAGTTGCGCTTCGCTCGTGCCGTAGCCGCGCGCGGTCTCGATGTGATTGATGCCAAGCTCCAAGGCGCGGTCGACGATCGCCATCACATTCTGCTGGCTCGCTGGTGAGACACGCGCCCCGCGGCTCCAGCTCTGCTGGTAGCGCATACCTCCGCAAGAAAAGACCGGCATAGCGAGCTCGGTCCGTCCGAATCGTCGTCGCAGCACGGGCGAAAGATTGCGCGGCGGATCGCCAATGTCGAGTTCGAGCGCGGTCGAGCTCGAGCCCCTAAAAACGGCGAGGGCGACCTACTGACCGAGGGCGGAGACGCGAGTCGTTCCTGGGGGGCGCAGTCGCGGCGGTTGCGCTCAGCGCGCGAGAGCTGCGATCTCGGCCGCGGTGAGGGCCCGATCGTAAAGCCGGACGTCGTCCAGCAGTCCGCCTAGAGGTTCGATCAACGTGGTGTCGTTGTTCTGCCCGCAGCCGAGACAGAGGAGCGTCTTGTCCGCCATGATCGTGGTCGTCGCGGCGAGCTCGGCCACTTGTGACCCGTTCACGTAGAGGCGCTGTTGCGCGCCGTCGTAGGTGGCCGCCAAGTGGATCCACACGTCGAGCGGCAAAGGATCGGGCCCGGTGACGGCTGGCGGCGGCGACGACAGGTGTGTGTTGAGGTAGAGCCTGGGCAGCCCGTTCGTCGAGATGGAGAGCGCGAAGTGTTCGCCGCTGCCTACGCTCCTGCGCGACACCACCTGGGAGAGTCGCTCCCGATCTTCGCTGCGTCGAATCCAGGCGCTGATGGTGAAGGCGTCGCGGATGCGGTTCACCGACGCCGAGGGGGAGACCGTCACGCCGCTGCCTTCCTCGGTGGCGATCGTGATCGCGCGTCCGCGGCGACCTTCTTCCCAGGTGACTTCGTTGCCGCGGACGGTGGCGTGGTTGCCGACGCCCGACGAGTCCGCGGCGTTGCGGCCGGCGCCTTCGTCGAAACGCCATTCACCCAAAAGGCCGGGTTCCGCTGGTGCCCCGGCCTCGGCCTGCACCGGTAAGGGCGCGGCATCGGGCGCCTCGGGATCGAGGGGCGCGCCGCCGTCGGGCATGGGCGCGCTGCCGTTGCCTTCGCTCGGCGCGGGCTTGCACGGCGGGGTCGTGATCGTGTCGGAGCCGTCTACGCAGTTGCCGTCGACCAGGTCGGGGACGCCATTGGCATCCTCGTCGCCCAACGGATCGCCCAGCTCGAGTTGTAACCGGCGTTGTCGGGCCTTGTCGGCTCGGATCGGCAGCCAGCCGCCCGAGATCTGACGATCCCCCCGGTAGCCGCGAACCGCCAGGGCTCGCGCCTCCTGCAGCGGCCCCGCCGTCTCGATGAACATCGAGCCGAGCAGCTCGGCGGCGCCCGTGAAGGCCCCGCTTTCGGGCAAGCGCTCTTCGAAAGGTCGGCGACCGGGACGAAGCCAGTGAAAGCGTACGAAGTCAGGCCGGTACTTCGGGTCCTTGACCAGCAGCTCGATGATGATCCCGGGCGGATCATCCTGGCATGCGGGCAGGGCGGCGCCCAGGGCCATGAGGAGCCCGAGCCGAACGCGAAGGCGTCCAGACCCGGAGATCCACCGCCGGATCTCACCACCGTTGTGAAGTTCGAATTCGGTCAAGCAGACGTTTCCTGTGGGCCCCCGGTGCCCCGCCCGATCCCCACTCCCCCACCACATCGCCGCACGACCGGCCGGCGAATGCGGGGCCCGTTCATAACATGGTGGAGGCCAATAATTGACAACCTCATGAGCTGCGCTGGGCCACCTACGCCACGCCCGTCGCCGCCTCAGCGCCCGGCAAAGACGACGAATGGCCCGTTACGAGCCGATTTGCGGCTTTTTCAGACCGCGAGTCGGGGCCCGATATGGGAGTCGCCGAGGGGGCCGATTCATCAATTCGGTGGCCGCGAAATCGCGCGCCGCCCTCGCGTCATTTGTAGTCGGTCAGATGACGTCGGCGCTCGCCCTTCACGGGCGCATCTCGCTCGGCCTGGCACTCGAGACACAGCTCCACGTAAGGCATGGCTTCCAACCGGCGGCCGATCGGTTCGCCACACTCGCTGCAACTGCCGAAGTCATCGGGCGCCTCATCGAGGCGTCGGAGGGCGGCCACGATCTTACCGAGCGCGTCAGTTCGCGCGCGGTTGCGCTTCGAGGCGATGACCTGACTCATCTCCGTCAGTGGAGCGAGATCTTCGTCGCCGCCGGTGTCGGTGACCTCCTTGCGGACCGGCTCGATCGCCACGTCGCCTTCGGCGAGAATCTCAGTCTTCAGCGAGAGCAGCTTGGCGCGCCAGCGATCGCGTTCAGCGGCGGTCATTCCCGCGATAATGAAGCACGCATCTCGCTTGCACAACGGCGGCGCCCGCCGGAAGATTCGCGCCCATGTCTTCCCCGCAGGTCCAACCCGTCCTCGTCGGCGCCGATTTTCGCGCTTCTGATGCTTCATCGACGTTCGCTGCCGACAACCCAAGCACGCGCGAGCCAACCGGCGAGGTCTACCCGGTCAGCTCGCGCAAGGAGGTCGAGGAGGTCGTCCGCGTCGGACACCGCGCCTCGCTGGCCCTGCGGGACGTTCCTGCCGAGACCATCGCCAAGTTCCTCGATCTCTATGCGGGTCGCATCGAGGCCGATCGCGGGGCCCTGGTCGACAAGGCCAACATCGAGAGCGCGTTGCCGAAGAGACCACGGCTCGACGACGTCGAGCTGCCGCGGACCATCAACCAGCTGCGCGCCGCCGCCGAAGCCGCCCGAGAAGGTTCGTGGGCGCTGCCGACCATCGACACCAAGGCGGGCATTCGATCGGTCTACGGCGCGCTCGAAGGCGCGGTCACGGTCTTTGGCCCCAACAACTTCCCCTTCGCGTTCAACAGCGCGGCCGGTGGCGACTTTGCCGCCGCGGTGGCGTCGGGCAATGCCGTCATCGCCAAGGCCAACACGTCCCACCCGGGCACCACGCGCCTGTTCGCGGAGCACGCCCTGGCGGCGGCGCGGGCGGCGGGGCTGCCCGAGGGCGCGATTCAGCTGATCTACCGGACCGATCACGAGACGGGCAAGCTCCTGGTCTCGCACCCACAGGTTGCGGCCACCGGATATACCGGTGCTCGCGGCGCCGGCCTGGTGTTGAAGGAAGCTGCCGACAAGGCGGGCAAGCCGATCTACCTCGAGCTGTCGAGCATCAACCCGGTCGTGATCTTGCCGGGCGCGCTGAAGTCTCGCGGAGCCGAGCTGGTCGACGAGTTCTCTGGTTCGGCTCTCATGGGCACCGGGCAGTTCTGCACCAACCCTGGGCTGTTGGTCTTGCTGGCCGGCGATGAGACCGAGACGTTCGTTGCCAAGGTCAAGGATAAGTTCGCGGCCGCGCCGGTGGGGACCCTGCTCGGCAAGTCAGTCGAGGACCGGCTGGATCACGCGGTCGGGGCGCTGACCAAGGCTGGGGCCGAGCTCGTCACCGGTGGCATACGCGGCGGCGGCAAAGGCTACTGCTATGCCAACACCATCTTGAAGGTGACGGGCGCCCGGTTCCTCGCCAACCCGCCTGCTATGCAAGAAGAGGCGTTCGGCAACGCGAGCCTCTTCGTGATCGCCGCCAATCTCGAGGAAGCGGCGGCGGTCCTCTCGTCGCTGGAAGGAAACCTCACTGGCGCCGTCTATAGCGACGCCGGTGGTGCCGACGAAGGTGCCTATCGTCGTCTCGAGCCGATCCTTCGTCGCAAGGTCGGTCGTCTGCTCAATGACAAGATGCCGACCGGCGTGGCCGTCTCGCCTGCCATGAATCACGGCGGGCCTTACCCGGCGACGGGGCACCCCGGCTTCACGGCTGTCGGTATCCCCGCATCGTTGCGCCGCTTCGCCGCGCTTCATTGCTACGACGCCGTCAGGGAGCCGCGGCTGCCGGCGCTTCTGCGCAACAAGAGTCCCAACGGCAAGGTCTGGCGCTACATCGATGGCGTCTTCACGCAGGCCGATTTGTAGTCGCCGCCGAGCCTTCCATGAACATCGTCAATTCTCGTCTCATCACGATAGCCGACGGCCCTGCGCGGGCGACGCTTTACCCCGAGCGGGGTTTTCAGGTGTTCGGCTTTTCCACCGAGGTGCGGGGCAAGCCCGTCGAGATCATCTACACACCGCCGGGCGATGTCGAGCCGGCGGATCGCCGTTACGGCAATCCCATCTTGTTTCCCGCGGTGGGCGTCTCGAACGGGTCGCGAAACGATGCTTGGGATCATGCCGGCGCGGCGCTCGCCATGCCTCCACACGGGTGGGCTCGCAACGTCTACTGGCAGATCACCGAGCAGACCGAAAGTGCGCTCACGGCGGTTTGCTTGCCGAACCCCGGGTTCCGGCTCGGCTTCCCCTTCGATTTCGAGTTGCGCCTGCGTTACCGATTCGAGGCGGGCGCGCTCGTCGCGGAGACGACCATCGCCAATACCGGGCAGGCCGCCTTTCCGTATGCCCTAGGGTTTCACCCTTACCTGCATGCGCCGCTGGGCGCCGGCGGACGGCGCGCCGACTGCGACGTGGCGCTGCCCGCCGGAACGCGGCTGCAGTCCTCTGACGCCTGGCGCACGATCACCCGACAGGCCGAAGCCGCCCGTCTGGTGCCCGCTACGGCCGCCGAGTTGCCGGGCTCCATCGTGCTCGATGGGACGGGTGCCACCGCGCTCGAGCTGCGCGATCACGCGTCGAAGTTGGCGGCTCGCGTGTCGGTAGAAGGCAGCGCCGAGTCGTTCCCGGTCTGGGTCGTCTGGAGCGCATCGCCCGAGGCGCCGTATGTCTGCCTCGAGCCCTGGACCGACGCGCCCAATGCGCTCAATCGACCCGGGACGCGAAGCCTGGCAGCGGGTGGCACTCACCGCTACCGGATGACGATTTCCGCCCACGAAATCTAGGGTTTGTCTGCACCGGGGTGCGGGCGGCAGGCGAAGAGGCCGGCACCCAGAGCCGCGAGGCGTGGCAGAGTCGCGCCATGGCCTGGCAGCTGTTCCTCACGACCTTCCTTTCCGTCTTCCTCGCGGAGCTCGGTGACAAGACCCAGCTCGCGACCTTGTCGCTCGCCGCGGGTGAGCGGTCGCGTTGGACGGTGTTTTTCGCTGCGTCGCTGGCCCTCGTCACGACGACCGCGATCGCGGTGCTGGTCGGTGATGGCCTGGCGCGTGTGATCCACCCGGTCTGGATCAAACGCGTCGCCGGCGGCCTTTTCGTGGTGCTGGGCGCGTTGCTGCTGTTCCGGTCATCGTGAACCGGGACATAGGCTGCGCTGGGCAGCGTGCGACGCTTGCGAGGCGAAACGCCTCAAGACGCTCCGCGCCCTCGCATCTCGGAGGACTTTTGCTCCGGCGGCCCTTCCGTACCCGGAAGAGCTGGGAGTAAGATGGCGCCGCACGAACCGGACCGGGGACCCGAGACGTCAGCGGGTTCGAGCGAAAGGTTCGCGTGTCGTTCACCACGTTCACGGCGTGGCGGTGGCAATCGGATTGACCAAGTTGCCAAGGGCTGTGTATGCCCAAGGTAGACGGGCATCGGATCGACGGGCGGCGGGACGGGCGGGGCACGGCGAATATTCCAAGCGGCGTGAAAAGACCCCATCTAGCGCGAGTGTCAGGAGGAAGTTACATGCTTCGACTAAGAGCTGCAGTCACGACTGGATTGGCTGGATTCTTGGCTGCGATCGTTGCGGTGACGTTTGCCCCCGTGGCAGCGCGCGCGCAAGGTGGCAGCGACGGTTCGATCGTCGGCTACGTCTTCGACCAGGCGGGAAATCCGCTGGCCGGCGTGCAGATCACGGCGACCTCACCGACTCAGATCGGTGGCTCGAAGCGCGCGTACACCGATGCGGACGGACAGTTTCGGATGCGGCAGCTCTTTCCCGGAACCTTCCAGGTCTCGGCTTCGGCGCCCAAGCTGAAGACCGTCATCCAGAAGGACATCAAGGTCGGCATCACGGCCGCCTCCGAGGTCAACCTCATCATGGAGGTGCAGACCACCGGTGTCGAACAGGTGCAGGTCGTGCAGAAAGCACCGACCGTCAGCACCACCACGACGAACGTCAAGGAGGTCTATGACCTCGACTTCGTCGAGTCGATGCCGCTGAACAGCCGCGACCAGGTGTTCAACCAGATGGTCGGTCAAATCGGTGGCGCCGTCGGCACCCGCGTTCGCGGTGGCGCTGGCAACCAGACGATCATGACCCAGGACGGCTTCGACATGC
>JANNNO010000121.1:0-22086 GCA_031398585.1 Myxococcales bacterium
ATGTGCCACTTCTCCGACCCTCCACCTTGCACCTCTTGACTGGTGTTGCGCGTCATCGTCAGCGCGGTGGCGGTGGCCGTCGGGCTCCAGTTGTTCTCGCGCAGGGTCTTGAGCAGCAGATCGTTCGAGATCTCCCAGGGAACCCCACCTGCGCCGGCATCACCGCCGTCGGTGTCGTCGCTTGCATCCCCGGGAGCGGTGGCGGGACCGGGGTCATAGGGGACTGAACGCGACACCGGGGGCGGCGGTTGGCGCGCGCTCGAAACGCCGCCGGCACTGCTGCTGGGCGAACCGGAATCGCTCGCGCCATAGCTCGGCGCCGGACGAGTGGCATGACTGCCGCTGGAATTCTGGGCATCGGCGAGCTCCTCGACCTCGGCGTCGATGCGTGCGCGCGCTTCGCCTCGTGAGGCGATGACGATCTGACGAACCGCATTTCGCAACGCCCGGATGTTGCCCGACCAGTTGCCGCTCGCCAGTCGCGCGATCCTCGCACCCGAGAGCCAGGGCTTGCGATCCTCGGCATGGCGGAGCCGGTCGAGCTCGCCGGTAACCGCAAGCTCGTCGCGCAAGAAGTGAAGGAAGAGCTCGCCGAAATCCTCGCGCCGTTTGCGCAGAGGCGGCAGTCGGATCTGGAAACCCGCGAGCCGCTGGAACAGAGGCTCGGAAAACGAGCGTTTGGACATCGCCGCTTCGAGCTGAAGATCGGTCGCCGCCAGGACGCGCACGTCGAGCTTGCGCGAGCGTCCCGAGCCGACCGCTTGAACCTCGCCGGTCTCAAGCACGCGCAGGAGCATCGCCTGCACGTCGGGCGGCGTGAGCCCGACCTCGTCGAGAAAGAGCGTTCCGCCGGCAGCCTCGCCGAAGTATCCGCTGCGGGCACCGGTGGCGCCCGTAAAGGAGCCTTTCTCGTGACCGAAGAGCTCGGCGGCGGCCATCGATGGCGGCACGGTGGCCATGTTGACGGCGATGAAAGGTTTGTTGGCCCGGCCGCTCGAGGCCACGATGGAACGCGCGACCAGCTCCTTGCCGGTCCCCGTCTCGCCCCTTATCAGGACCGGCACGTCGAGGTCGGCGACGCGTTGGATGTCCTGGCGCACGCGCTCGATTCCCTGGCCGCTGCCGACCATGCCGAGGCGGGGCCCATTGATGACGGGGACGCGCACGTTGTGCAGGCAGAACGCAAAGAGACGCGACAGGGAGATGATGATGCCGGTCTCGAGCTCGGCCGGTGTAAAGGTCGTGGGACGGTCGAGAGGCGCGCCCTGAATCTCGATCTCGACGTTGGCGCCGGCCGGGCGTAGCTCGACCTGTCCACGTGTCAACGGGACGAGCTCGAATGCCGGTGAGCGACTGAGATAGAGATCCGCGAGATCGCGCGAAGCCGAGTTGCCGCCCCGGCCGAAGATCGGCGCGAGCCGCGAAACCGCGACCTTCTTGTCCTCCATCAGCTCGCCGAGGACCGCTCGTTCCCCGACGCGTTCGAGGTCGGGATGCCAGAGGATGGTGAGCGCGGGGACGATGCGAGCCACGCCGCCGACCGAGGACAGCGAGCTGTCGGGGCGGATGGTCGAATCGCGGAAATTGGGCGCCATGTGCTGAAAGGTCTTAGTGGAGGTGAGTCGCGCGAGCCAGATTTTCCTCGCCCAGCTGCGGCGGTCAACGCCGACTTGGGTGGCCCGCGGCAGGCCCCGCGGCGGGTCGTCGCGGCGCTCAATCGCCCAATCGGTTCAAATCCGGTCGCGTTGCGTCCCGTGTAAAAGGTTCGTGTCGAAAATCTCCACAACTGATGTATGTTCCCGTCGCACTTACCGCACCAGGGGGGGCTAGCTTACCTTCCGACTGGCGCAATTTTTCAAACTCATCCGGGGAGGAAGTTCATGAACCGCACGAATCCTACGCTTGCAACCGTTCTCGCGCTGGCATTCGGCGCTGGCCTCGCGGCCTGTACTCCCGCGGAGAATTCCGAGCCCGCTGGCCCCGCACCGGCGAACACCGGTAAGGGCGGCACGGGTGGCACTCGTCCTCCCCAGGGCGGCCAGACCAGCGGCGGCAGCACGGGCGCTTCGGGCGGCGCGACCGGTAGCACCGGCGGCGCAACCGGCAGCACCGGCGGCTCCACCGGCTCCACCGGCGGCTCCACCGGCTCCACCGGCGGTAGCGCTGGCAGCGGTTCGGGCGGCGCAGGCGGCTCGACCGACACCGCCTCCCCCGGCGGCGCAGGCGGCGGCAGCGCAGGCGCCGGCGGCAGCGACGCGGGCACCGGCGGCGGCGAGACGGCCGGCCCCCCTTCGGCCGGCGGCAAGCTGGTTCTGACCGTGACCGGCTTTACGATGATGGGCACCCGTAATTGCTATCCGCCGGGTAGCAACAGCATGGGCAACAAGTCGCCCAAGCTGGATTGGGGTCCCACTCCTGCTGGAACCAAGTGGTACGTGTTGTCGACCGAAGACATCACCGGCCGCAGCGTCCACCAGATCGTCTGCAAGATCATGCCGGATGTCACTGGTCAGCCCGCCGACGTCAAAGCCATGGTCCCTCCCGGCGCTGAGTTCGGCGTCGGTCACGGGAACAAGGCAAGCGTCGGTTGGTACGGCCCGGGCGCCGGCGGAGCCGCGCGCAACTACTCCATCAACATCTGGGCTCTCGCGGCCGATCTACCCATGAGCTGCAAGGCCGACCCCAAGGGCGCGCTTGCCTACCTGAAGACCAACAAGGCCAACAAGGCCATCGTCCTCGATACGGACGGCAAGGACTTCTGGGGCAACGTGGGCGGCTCCTGCAACTGAGCTAGGCTCCAGAGCAGACGCGAGGTCTTACCAGACTCGTCCGACGCTCGACTGGAAAGCCCCTGCGACGGCGGGGGCTTTTTTGCGCTCACGACGTGAGTTGCGAGTCTCGGTTTTCACCTGCTCTGGTTCTAGCCAGTTCTCGGTGCAGGCCGACGCAATTCATGCGCAGGACTAGGAGCATCGCGCCGCTCAATAGCTAGCGCCGAAAAGAAAGTAATCGCGAAGCTTCTGGCCCGTTTGCAAACCGGCTTCAGTTCTCGAGCCCTACCACGCCGTTCACGCCGACGAGGCGCTCAATCAAAGTCAACTTGAGCGCGCCTGCTGCTTCACCGACCTCTATCCTTGGAGGTCGCCCTTGCGGTTGGCCACGCGAGGTGGGCCCACCGGCGAGGACGACTTGTCCGAACATCCCTCGCCTGCGCACTTGCTTGTCCCGGCCTGGATGGGATGGCGCAGGCCCCACCCGCGCCGGCAAAACTTGGCCGCCGTGTTCGGCATTGCCATCGGAGCCTGTCGAGAAGTCAGTTGCAACCGGCGGCTTTGTCTCGCTCGTCGGCGGGAACCGTCAGGTCGCAAACGCACGTTGGCTTCGTGAAACCTTCGCTTTCACACTTGGCTCCTTTTCGACAACGACTGCCGTCGCAGCAGAAGTCGACGGAGGCACCGCAAGCTTGACAGCGTTTGGGGCCCCCATCATACGACCGGCAGTGCAGGAAGCCGCCCGCGCAACGGTCGCCAGGGCAGCAGAGCTGATTCTCCTGACCGCATTGCTTGCAGGATCCTCCGTCACACACCTGGTTGTTGCCGCACGAGCTACCCGCGTCGCGACACTCGGGGGCGCTTGTCGGGCTTGCGCAAAACGTCTTTCCACGACGACAAGGTCCGAGCCCTTGAGCGCACGGCTGATCGGGGCGGCAGGCAGTCGCGCATCTTCCGTTGCTGCATGTCTGCCCCGCCGGGCACGTCTGGCGGGAATTGTCCTCGCCGGAGTCGCGGCATTCGGGTTGCCCGACATTCGATGCGCAGGTCAGCGTCCCGCGCCGACAGGGACCGATTCCCTGAACGCACGGGTCTCCGCCTTTGCACGCCGCTACACACTGCCCTCCGCGGCAGATGTTGCCGCCCCCGCACGCTCCGCCTTCGTTCGCGGCTGTCGCGCTGTCGACGCAATTGCCACCCGGGCACGAGATCTGTCCCTGTCTGCAGGGGCTCGGATTGCCGTTGCACATCCCGGGATTGCAGTCGGCAACGCAGTTACCACCTTGGCAGTGTTGTCCCCCGGGGCACCCGCCGGCGCCGTCGAAGTTCTCGACATTGCAGGCGGGCTGGCTCGTCGGGGATGAACAGGTTGTAAGTCCGCGTTTGCACGGGCCAGGCTGGCCGCAGCGTTCGCCGGCGGCACAGGCGTATTCACACTTGTTGCTCGCGCCGTCGCACTTGCCGACCTTGCCAGCGTTCATGGGGCAATCGACGTCGCGGCAGCAGCTGCCTGCGGGGATGCAGCGGCCGTCACAGTCAACTTCGCCGGACTTGCATTCGTATTTGCACTTGGAGGTTGTCGTGTCGCAGGTACCCGCCTTACCGGACTGGGCGGGACAATCGGTGTTGTCGCAACACTCACCGCACCGGTTTTCGCATCGCTTTCCAATTTCGCACCGGAAGCCGCAAGTCGCACCGTCGCAAGTCGCCGCACCCCCGGCTGGCGGAGCGGGGCATGCCGAGCACGAGGTGCCGCAGCTGGTGACGGCTGAGTTCGACACACAGAGCCCGTCGCAGTCATGGGTGCCAGCGCCGCACGCGGGCGCCCCACATGTCTCTTCGCTGGGAATGCACGCGTCTCGACACGCCTTCTTGCCGTCGGGACACTTCACACCGCAACGGCCATCGGTACAGGTGGCCGTCGCGCCCGCAAAGGACGGACACGGATCGCACGAGCTCCCACACGAAGTGGGCAAGGAGTCCGACACGCAGACGGAGCCGCATGCGTGCGTTCCGGCTCCGCATGACGACGGTGGCTGACTGGATCCACCCGCGCCGCCTTCTCCAGCGGCGGAGCCGCCGGCGCCCCCTTGGGAGTCCCCCCCGTTTCCACCACGAGGCGACCCGCCGCCATTCCCACCCTTGCCCTCGCGCTCGGTAGCAGCCGCGACGTCAGACGGGATGTGATCGTTCAGATTGAGGCACCCAGCGCTGGCGAGCGCGCCCAGGAGAGTCAACAAGGCTGCCGTCGCGTGCGACGAAAGAGCCGGTGTTTTGGACATCGTGACGGCGGACGTGCGAACCATGGGCCACCCCTAGCACGGTGTTCGACCCCCGTGGGCAGTGGTTGCGCAGGCCGCGTCGTTTTTTTTGGGGCGAACCGAAGTGTCCGAGTTTCGGTCCGATCCACCCTTTAACGAACTTGCGCCATCGGTGGATCGGCGCTGGCTTCAGCGGGTGAAGGCGCTGGGGGGCTGTCCGGTGCGGGCGCGGAAGGTGCGTGTCATGTGCGCGTGGTCGGCGAAGCCGCATTCACGCCAGACACGCGAGGGGCGTTGACCTTGCTTCAATAGGCTCTGGGCGCGGCTGATGCGCAGGTTGGTGAGCAGGCGGTGAAAGGGCGTGCCGACCACCTGCCGGAACGATCGCGACAGATAAAAGGTCGACGCCCCGGCGATCTTCGACAGCTTCTCCAGCGTCCAGTTCTTGCCGGGGTCGGCCTCCATCAGCGATCTGAGTTTTTCGATCTCCTCGGCGACGCGGCTCCGTTTGCCACCTGTCCGCGCGAGCTTCGGCGGCGCGGCCGCTGACGGCGTGCCTGCCAGCATCGTTGCGATCAACATGCGTGCACGGCGGTTCGATTCGGTCGCGACGAAGGCTGCGATGCGATCGTGGAAGGCTTGCGTGAGACGTTGCAACTCGGTGTTGGTCATGAAGGCTGCCCGCGGCCGCAGCTTAAGCAGTTTCGCGCCCGCTGGCGTGCGGTTCGCACGGAAAGTTGTACAGCCAACGGCGTCATTCGATCGCGCGCGTGGCGCCACTCAGGGACCGCCTCGCCTGCGCTGGCCTTCTCAGTTTTCCAGGAAGGCCTGAGATGCGGCGCTCGCCAGCAACACGTCGAGCAATCGTCCGCCTTTGGTGCGCGACTCCGTGATCACGTAGCGCACCGAAGGATCGCTGGCGCTCAGCATCCTTCTGCTGGCATGGCGCAGCCACGAGACGGTGAAACAGCGGAAGGCCTCCTCGTCATTTCCTAGGGCCTGGCCCAACTTCTGGATATCGGGATCGAACGAGGGGCCCAGCTTCGCTCTTCCGATCGGGTCGTAGTCATCGAGGCGCAAACCGATCGGATCGAACATGCCATGGCACTGGCGGCACTCGGGGCTCGCGGTCTCCGCGATCAGCCACGCTCGCGCATCCACATTCGGTGGAGGACCGGGTCGCGTCGTCACGATATCCGGCGGGATCTCGAAACAGAAAAGACTTCCGTAAACGAATGCCCCTCGTCGCGTCGGCTGATTTCGACCCGCCAGGCTGGTCTTCGCCAGCACACTCGCGTGAGTCAGCAGCCCGGCTCTACGGGTCGCATCGAGCGCCACCCGCGAGAAGCCCGCCGCTTGCGGTGCAGGGACACCGTAAATGGAGGCCAGCTCGGAATCGACGAAGGTCTCCGTTCGACTGAAGAGCTCCGGCAAGGTCGACCGCTCCGAGAGGATCACGTCGATCAGGAAGCGAGCCGTCTCTTCCTGCATCGCCGCGCGCAGGGTGGGGGTGAAGGCCGCGTCGTCCTTTTGCAGACGCGCCACCTCGTCCAGGCCGAGCCACCGGTCGAGGAACGCCTTTGCACCGCCGAGCGCGCGTGGGTCCTTCAACATGAGCTCGGCGAGCAAGGCCATGTCGCTGGGATATCGCGGGGCGCATTCGGCCACCCATGCGACCAGCTCGCTATCGGCCGGAAGGTTCCAGAAGGCAGCGGCCAGGCGACGCGCGATCTCGGCCGTCGGAAGGCCGCGCGGACTTCCGGGCAAGACCGGCGCGGGTTCGGGGGCAGGGGACAGGGAGACCGCGGAGAGCAGGGCGGTCGTGGATTTTCCAGTGGGCGGAGGCCGGTTCACGCAGAGGCGCGGCGGGGGCAGGGCGACGTCGCCGGCCGGAAATGCATCTCGACCCTCAGACACGATCATGTCTTTCGATGAAAGGTCGGGCCGAGTCGTATCGATCGGCGCTGTGTCGGACGACGCCCCCGCATCCAGGTCCTCACCGCGGCGCACGTCGCCCGTCACGGCGCCGTCGGTGCAGCCCGCACCCACAACCAAAGCGGTGAGGCCAAGCCATCGCCATGGCCGACGGCATGAGCTCTCCGAACTTCGGGACGAGCGAGCGCGAAAGTGAGCCATCCACCGACGCTAGGCAACCGGCGGCCAAGTCACAATCACGAGCGCCGTCGCGGCGCCAATCAAGGCAACCACTGGTGATTCCAGGCACGAACGACGACGCGTTCAGAACGGTGGATCGACCGGATGGGCCACCCTCTTTCCGCGATCCTGCCGGCTCTTGGCTATCTCTTGTTGCGTTGGATAGGTCCTCCGGGAGCGCTGGGCGGCCGCGGAATCGTGGGCCCTACGAAAACGTTGTGACGGGAAATTTCGCCGGAATCAGCCGGGTCGCGACTGCTGTATTGTCCTGCGCGCGAAGTGTTGGCTCTTACATTGCCAACGCATCGTTCAATTGTGTCGTGACTGGCTTGTCTTGGACCGGAGGTAGCCCCATGAAGTTCAATCGATTCGGCCTGGCTTGTTTGGTCTTCGCGTTTGGATCCTTCACCACAGTAGCGGCCTGTCGCGATGGTCGTCCGCCCCCCGCAGCCATCGATTCCGCAAAGGCGACCGGCGGACGCGCCGCCACCGGCGGGCGCGGGGGGAGGACCGGCTCGGGTGGCGCCGGTGGTTCGGCGACGATGGCGCCCGCTGCGGCACCTGCTGCGATGAACCCCGCCGACGTCGCCGTGTCGGATCTCGCCGACGCCCTTGTCTCATCGGATGGCAGTAGCGACGGCAGCGATGCCGCCAGCGACGTTCGCGTCTCGGTTGACGCCAGCTCGGACGGGCGGATGGGCGTTGCACCTCCGGATGCAGGCCGCGCGGGCCCGGCCGCCTGTCACCCCAACCCGCGGGTGATCGCGATTTGCCACCAGCTCGAGAGCGCGTGCGCCAACTGCCCGGGTGGTCCGATGGGCCGCAACGCGCTCGACTGCTACGCCGCCGTCCAGCGGCGTGACGACGCGGCCTGCGCGAAATTTGCTGTCGATCGCAAGTGCCCGATCGATCCGGGGGGCAACGTCTGCGGCAGTCTCAACTGCGGCGTGGGCAACGGACCTCCGGTAGCAAATGCGTGCAATCGCACCGCGTGTCGAACCGCGCAAGGCAACGGCGTATCGACCGCCTGCATGGCGTTCATGACCGCCTGCCCCTGTCGCTAGTCTGGTATTTGTCGGGATCAACGATCCCTCGCGGCACCTGCGTTGGTGCTAGGGTCAGCGCCGAACATGGCCACGGTTGGGGGCGATCAGGTCCGTGCTCTCTACGAGCAGAGCACGCCGGTGCTCATCTCCAACCTGGCCAACGGCGTGATCGTGGTTGCGACGTGTTGGCAGCATGCCAGTCGGCCGCTGCTCTTGCTCTGGGCGGCGGCCGTCGTGGTCATGGGCGCCGCCCGCTTCGGCTTGCGGCGAGCCTACGTCCGTGCGGCTGTCCCTGACGTCGACGAATCGATCTGGGCACGCCGTTTCGTGGTCGGCTCGTTCGCGGCGGGAGCTCTGTGGGGGATCGGTGGGGCTTGGCTCTTCGACGTCAACGGCGTCTGGTCGCGCATGCTCTTGCCCTTCGTCATCGGCGGTATGGGTGCCGCTGCGGCGGGGACCATCTCTTGTTACCTACCGGCCTTCTGGGCGTTCCTCGTTCCGAGCATGCTGCCGTTGGTGGTCCGGGTCATCGCGCTCGGTGATTCGGTCCACGTCGCGATGGGCGCGATGATGGTCGTCTATGTGATCGGGATCGGGGTCGTCGCACGCAACACCAACCGAGCATTGAACCGCGCCTTCCAGCTACACATCGACAACACGCGCCTGCTCGAGGAGGCGACCCGCGCCAAGGAGTCGATGGAGGCGATCAACCGTCAGCTCGAGAGCCGAGTTGCGGAGCGGACCGCGGCTTTCGAACGACAGAGCGAGGCCCTGCGGACGGCGCAACGTCTGGAAGCGGTCGGGCGCTTGGCGGGCGGCGTGGCGCACGACTTCAACAATCTGCTCACCGTCGTGCTCGGCAATGTCGGTCTCATGGTCGATCGCGAGGATCTCGACGCCGAAACCCGCGCGGCGCTGCTCGAGGTTCGCGGGGCAGCCGAGCGCGGCAGCGAGCTCGTGCGACAGCTGCTCGCCTTCGGGCGTCGGCAATACATGCAGCCAACCGAGGTCGACCTCAACGCGGTGGTCAGCGAGCTGCGGCCGTTGCTGGAACGTCTGCTGGCCGCCCCGATCTCACTAGAGCTGAGCCTAACCCGCGAGCCGCTCGTCGTGAAGGTGGATCGGAGCCAGGTCGACCAGGTGCTCATCAATCTGGTCACCAACGCGCGGGACGCGATTGGAGGCGGTGGCCGCATCGAGATCGAAAGCGCGGCCATTCCGCTCGACGAGGTGACCGGGACGCGCCTCGCTCGTTTGAGCGTGTCGGACGATGGCTGCGGCATGGACGAGGAGACTCGTCGTCGCGCCTTCGAACCATTCTTCACCACGAAGACGCTTGGCCGCGGCACGGGGCTCGGCCTGGCCACCGTGCAAGGCATCGTCGAGCAGAGCGGCGGCTCCATCGAGCTTGCATCCGGTCCCGGAAGCGGCTCGCGATTCACGATCTATCTGCCGCGCATCGAAACACAGCTCGCCAAGCCGGAAGCGCCAGCCCCGTCGCGCACCTGGGACGGGGGCGCCATCACGATATTGGTGGCCGAGGATGATCTCGTCGTTCGCACGGTGACCACGCGTGCGCTCGAACGCTTGGGCCATCGTGTGCTGGCGGCCGACGGCGGAGAGACCGCCCTGGCGACGGCGCGGCAGTTTCCGGGCACGATCGATCTCCTGATCACCGACATGGTGATGAACGAGATGAACGGCGCCGAGCTAGCACGCCGCCTGTCGAATGAACGTCCCGGCATCCGCGTGCTCGTCGTCTCGGGCTATCGTCGCGACGAACACCTCGCCCCCGACGACGTGCGCCTCCCTCACGATTTTCTGCCCAAGCCGTTCACGGCGCAGGCTCTCGCGGCCAAGGTAGCTACCTTGATGTCCCGCCCCGCGCCCGACGCCGATCCGCGTGCCGCCGGTACCTAGCGCGCTTCCGAGTTGAGCCGACGACGGTCTCGCCCGGTCCAGCGAGCATACGCGGCTCGTGCGTAGGCCAGCCGTGCGGCGGGCGTTGGATACTTCCGTTCGAACCAATCGAGCAACTCGTAGATGCCCGTCAGCTCCTCCGGACTCATCGGCTGATCGACGTAAGCTGCAAATTCTTCCGACGAAAGCTCTCGCTCGGCCTGCGCCGCCACGGCCTCCCGATCTGCCGCGTCGATGTCCGCGTAGCGAGGGCTCACAACGAGATCCCCCGCCGCAGGGCCAGCGCCCGCAGAAGCCGGATGTCCTCCGCGTCTTTCGGGCGTGAGCCGAATCGCTTGGTCGCAATCAGGTCGGCGAGAGACGGGACGCAAACCTGTACGTCCGACCTGGCTTCGATGATTTCTCGCCGGTCCCAGATGTCGTCGAACGCGACGCGAGCCCCGTCGACCGTCGGCTCTGATCGACCCAGGAGAACGTCCACTCGTTCGCTGTTTTCGAGTGCAAAGCGCCCGCGAGACCGGGCTTCCGCCGCTGACCGATCCGGGACGAATCCAAGCGGCGCCAGTGAGTCACAAAATCGGTCGACATCGTCCAGATCCAGCCAGAAGTCGTAATCGGCCGTCAGCACCGGGATCCCGTAGGCGACGAGCGCGCGTCGCCCGATCAAGAGCGCGCGGCAGCTGGAGGCAGCGATCGCCGCAAAAAAGGCGCCCTCGTCGAAGTCGCCGGCATGCACGTGGTCAGTTTACCCTGCGGCGCAGTCGCGCGCTCTTTCGTCGGCGAGGCCCTGTGCCACCGGAGCGGCGTCGCTCGGATAGAGAACGCGAGGGTCTCGCCACCGGACCCCCGAGATGAGCGGCGATTGGCGCCCGCGCTATTTCGGTCGACGCGTCTGCCGAGCGAGTCGCCCGAAAATGAAAGCGGGCAGCTGCACTCAGCGCAGCTGCCCGTCTTCGCGAGTTTGAGTTCAGCTACTGAGGGCAGGTTCCGTTGGACGTGCCGACGACGAGCAATTCCTTGAAGGCGATCGAATTGCTCATGAGAGCTGCCGGGTAGCAGCCCTTGCCGGCGCATCCACCAGGAAGCGTAGGCGTCTTGATCGCCCAGACCCGGTACTCGTAGGTGCGGAATGGAAGTCCGGCACCGGGGCCGTACCAGTTCCCTGAGTTCTTCGAACCTTCAGGCTTCATGGCGCGGTTGATGTCTTTCGGCAGACTGGTGACCGTGGGGGGAATGTCCCACATGACCCAGTGGGTGCCGCCGTTGCGGTCTTTGAGCGACACGGCGATGCTCATGGTCCCCTCCGGGAGCCCGGTCCAGCTGAGCCCAGGCGACGTCTGCGTACCGGAGCTGGTCTGCTCCTTCTTATGGCAGAGGCGGTTGTTGCTAATCATCAGGAAGTCCGGGCTGGTCAGCGTGAAGGCACCGCCTCCACCGCCAGTTTCCCCGCCGCCGGTCTCGGCCGCGCCAGTTTCGGGGGCTCCCGTCTCGGCGCCGCCGCCGGTTCCGCCGGTCGAGCCGCCTCCACCGCCGGTACCGCCTCCAGCGCCGCCAGTCGATCCGCCGCCGGCGCCTCCGGTCGCGGAACTGCCGCCGCCGGTTCCGCCCGTAGCGGAAGATCCGCCGCCGGTTCCGCCGGTCGCGGAGCTACCACCGCCAGTGCCGCCGCTTGATGTGCCGCCGCCGGAGCCGCCGGTTCGGCTGCCGCCGGTTCCGCCCGTCGCGGTAGATCCGCCGGCGCCGCCGCCGCCGCCTTCTTCGGCTTTCGAGCAGGCGAATGACACTCCCAGCAGGAGAGCCATCGAGAGAACGTTTACACCCAGAGTTTTCTGCTGCTTTTTCATGGCTACCTCTTCGGGAAGGACAGCGATCCTTATCTCTCCAGTGGCTCCAACGGGACTCGTTGGCTCACATGGACAGACAAGGGCGTACGGGAATGTATATCCTCGCCGGCGCCGCGACAGGAACGAAAATGACCGGGCGCGCTCGCTGCGGGGCGCCGTGAGGCACTGGGGCGAAGGTGGGATATCAGCTGAAATTCCTCGGCCGACGCGGCATGGTGTCGGCGATGCGGTCGACGCTCCCCTGCGCCCTCGTCGCTCTGGCGTGCGCCTTCGCCAGCACGTCCTGCCTCGAGGAAGAAGCGCCGCTGCTCTGCAAGCGGACAGTGCCCTGCGGCGGCAACATCGTGGGTGAGTGGGAGTTTCTCGATGTCTGCATGGAGCGCGTGGACGCTACTGGCTATCCCAAAGGCTGCGAGCCGCATTCCATCACCCTCGAGAGCGTGACGGGCAGCGGATCGGCTCACTACAAGCCGGACGGACAGCGGGTCTCCAATTCGTCGCGCGTTTTCACGCTGCGGATCAAGACCCCCATGTCGTGCTTCCGCAACGAGCCTCACCTGTGCCGCGTGCATGGCGAGGCCTACGTCTACGAACAACAGCTCAAGGGGCTCGACGTCTTCGGGGGCTGCGAGCCACGCGGTGACGTCTGCGATTGCGCGGACACTTACAACTACGTCGACAACGGGACCGAGCCCTACGAGACCAAGGGCAACATCCTTCGTTTCCCCAAAGACGGACTCGAGCGCGAATTCTGCGTGGCTGGCAACGAGCTGCGTTTGCAGTCACGGCTGGGCGACGGTTGGTCGGTCACGTCTCGCTTCACTCGACGCTGAGCCCTACAGCCCCAGGTCCGTGAGGCCCGGATGGTCTTCGGGTCGCGGGCCAAGTGGCCAGTGGAACTTGCGTTCGGCAGCCTTGATCCGCACATCGTTGATACTGGCTTCACGTCGGCACATGTAGCCCCCCTCGTCGAACTCCCACTGCTCGTTGCCATGCGAGCGATACCAGGTGCCGCTGTCGTCGTGCCATTCATAGACGAAGCGAACCGCGATGCGCGCGCCGGCCCACGCCCAGACCTCCTTGATGAGTCGGTAGTCCAGCTCGCGTTGCCACTTGCGCACCAGAAACGCCTGGATCGCTTCGCGCCCGACGAAGAACTCGGCGCGGTTTCGCCAGCGGCTGTCGGGCGTGTAGGCCTGCGCGACGCGAGCGGGCTCGCGCGTATTCCAGGCGTTTTCGGCGGCGCGCGCCTTTTGCGCCGCGGTCTCGGCAGTGAACGGTGGCATCGGGGGGAGACTCATCCGCCGACCGTACAATGAATGGTTTTCCCCGCTCCAGCTCGACAGGGCGTTGGCCGCGAGGTCGACCGAAATGCAACCTGCCGGTGGCACGCGAGACACCGTCGCGAAACGTCTGCGCGCCCGGGAGTCGGTTTGGAGCCTTCTCACGAAACGTGGTAGCAACTACACTGCGGCGGGCACGCATGGCCTTCGCCCTGCAGCCGCCCGGAGGAGGCAGCCGATGTCGGGATCGTGCGTTCGGGTTCTCGTGCTGGGTGTCGCGGGAATCGCGATGTTGATCGGGACGGGGTGTGATGACGACAAGGACGCCTTGCCGTGGGAGCCGCTCGATGCGAACCGGGCCGAGGTGGCGACGGGGTCTGACGGCGGCACGCCGGGCGAGGTCGCTTCCCCCGATGCTGTCTCTCCTGTCGATGGCGGCGCCAGCGACGGCGGCGCCGCGGATACCACGCCGGTCGGCGATCTCGGGCCAGCCACGACCTATGCGTTGGCCATCCTGCACACCAACGACCTGCATTCTCACCTGCAGGGGCACGGCCCCGAAGCCGATTACACGCCCGCCACGATCAACGACGACGCGACGTTGGGCGGCTTCGCTCGGCTGGCCACTGCGATAGGGCAGGCGCGCGCGGCGGCGGCGGCCAAACAGCAGGACGTGCTCCTGCTCGACGGTGGTGACTTCATGATGGGCACGCTGTTCCAGCTCGGCGGCCCCAGCGCCGCTATCGAGCTGCGCGCGATGGACGCCGTCGGCTACGACGCGGTCGCGATGGGCAATCACGAGCTCGATTGGACGCCGCGCGGCCTCGCCGCCGTGCTCGCCGCCGCGGTGAAGGGCGGCGTGAAGTTCCCGGTGCTCGCGTCCAACCTCGTATTCGACGCCACCCGGCCCGAGGACGACGATCTCGAGAAGCTGAAGGACCCGGGACCGTTGCGCCGTAAGCTGGTCAAGGAGCTGCCGGGCGGCCTCAAGGTCGGCTTCTTCGGCTTGCTCGGCGCGCAGGCACAGGAGTTTGCCCCCGCGGCACGGCCGCTGACCTTCACGCCGATCGCCGAGGCGGCCAAGACGATGGTGCAAGAGCTGCGCACCGTCGACAAAGTGGACCTCGTCATCGCGCTGTCTCATTCCGGCATCGGTGCGAACGGGCAGGGCGAGGATCGGGCGCTGGCAGCCGCGGTGCCTGGCATCGACGTCATCGTCAGTGGCCACACCCACGAAAAGCTCGAACGCCCGGTGGTCGAGCCGACCAACAAGACGATCATCGTTACCGCCGGCTCGTACGGCGAGTTCTTGGGCAGGCTCGAGCTGTCGGTCGAAAAGCGCGGCAATGTCGTCACCAACGTGACCGTTGCTGACTACAACCTTCTTGCGATCGATGACAAGATCCCAGGCGCACCCGCCGTGCAGGCCGCCGTCGAGCTGGCGATCGGGCAGCTGGATGCGGCTCTGGCATCGGCCGGGGTGAGCTATCGCAAACCGATCGCCGAGACGCCGGCGGATCTCAAGATCACGCCCTTCACGGAGAGCGGCCTCGGCAACCTCGTCACCGACGCGTTCTTGGCAGTCACGAGCCAGCTGCAACCGTCCGATCCCCCCGCCATCGCGGTCGAGGTGAACGGCCAGATTCGCGCGCCCATCCAGGCGGGCAAGACGGGCGCAGTCTGGTTTGCCGACCTCTTTCGCGTGACCCCGCTCGGGATCGGGCCCGACGGACAGCCGGGCTCGCCCCTCGTCACTTACTACCTGACCGGCAAAGATCTCCGTTCGGGGCTCGAGATCGCGGCCAACGCTCAGGCGCTGGGCGATGACGTCTACACCATGCATGTCTCGGGCATGGAGGCGGACTACGACGCCAAGGGGTTGCTCTTCCAGAAGGTGAAGGGCCTGCGCCTTTTGACCAAGGACGGCCCCCAAGGTGATCGACGTGAACGACGATCAACAGTGCTACAAGGTCGTCACGACGCTCTACCTGGCGGGCCTCTTCGGCCTGGTTGAGAAAGTCACCAAAGGCGTGCTGTCGGTGAAGGGCAAGGACGTCGACTGCAAGACGCCGGTGGACCCATTCACCCGCCTCGTCGACAGCAATCCCGCGGCGCCCAACGTCCAGGAGCTCAAGCAGTACCAGGCGTTCCTCGGCTACCTCGGCGCTCTGCCCGACAGCGACGCCGACGGCGTGCCCAACATCCCTGCCAGCTACGCCACCCCGGCGGGCCGAATCAAGGTCCAGCCGTGAGGATTCCGCTCGTTGTCGTGCTGGCGGGCCTTGGTGGGCTCGCCTGCACGCCCGAGGTCGCCACCGATCCGCTCCCCGAGGTGATGGAGTTCGACCCCGCCGTGGGGCGGGTCTCCGAGCCGTCGTTCCTGGCCATCGACCCTGGCACCGGCAAGGTCAACCTCGCCGCGGGCGGGATCGTTGTGCCGCCCGATTGCGCGGCCGTGGCGTCCGAGCAGCGCGCGCAGTGCGAGCTCAATCAGTACGTGCAGTCGCTCGACGGCTTTCCCACTTCGCTGGGCGCGCGCACACCGGTGAGCAGCGCCGCCCTCGATCTCACGTCGGTGGTGCCGGGACAGACCCTCGCGGTGGTCGAAACGCGCGGACAGCGGGCGATGACCGACGTGGTGGCCGCGTTCGACGCCACCGGGCGGTATCTGCAGGTGGCGCCCACCACCGCGTGGCCGAGCGACACGTTCGTCTGGATCGGCGTGCGCGGGTACGAAAAGGGCATCCGCGTGGCGGGCAAGCCGGTGGCGGCATCGGTCACCTACAACCTGCTCAAACGCGAGCAGCCGCTTACCTGCGTTCCCGTCGCCGAGCAGTGGAAACCGATCGCGCCTGCGGCGATCGACGCCCGCTGTCCCTTTCTTCAGCTGCTGGCCGCGCAGCTGCCCGATCCGCTGGCGCGCGCGGCCCTGGTGCAGCTCGAGGAGATCCGGCTGCGCATTCGCGACGGCGGTGGTTGGACGGCGGTGGAGCGGTTGGGCGGCATCGCCAAGGACGATCTCGCCATCCTCTGGGGCTTCCCCACGCATTCGGGGCCGGTCATCGACCTCGATCCGACGCGGCAGCTCGGGCCGCGGGTGACACCGGCGGGCGACGAGATCCAGCTGCCGGTCAACGGCACGATCGATCCTGCGACGGTCAAAGCGTTCCGCCTGGCTCGCGAGCCGGGCTCGGTCTACCTGATGGACCTCATGGCGCTCGGTCAGGATCGCATCGGGCAAGGGTTTCCCGCCATCACCGCCAGCTACGCCGGCGGCATGATCAGCATCAAGACGGCAACCCCGCTGGCCAAGGGCGGCCTTTACGGCGTCCTGGTCTCGCGCGAGGTGAAGAGCCTAGGCGGCAAGGCCATGGTTCCCCCACCACCGTCGGTGCTCTTGACCGCGCGTGGTCCTGTCGCCAACACGGGTGGCAAGAGCCTGGTCGCCAATGTCTCCGACGCCGACGCTCTGCAGATCGAATTCGTGCGGGCGCAGCTCGAGAAGCTCTTCGACGATGCCAATTTCCAGGCGCTCACGGGCATTCGCCGCGAGACCATCGGATTTTTCAGCGTGGTGGTGCCGCAATGACGACAGCGAAATCGATCGGCGGTCCCAAGCGCGTGTCGACGGGCGTGATCTGCGCCGGCCTTCTCGCAACTGCGGCGTCGCAGGCGCAGGCCGCAGGATTTCTGATCTACGATCTTTCGGCCGAAGCGCTGGGCAAGGCCTCGGCGGTGACCGCCAGCACGCGCGAGCCGGCGGCGGTCTGGTTCAACCCGGCGGCGTTGGCGTACATGGGCCATGGCGTCTCACTGGGCGCGACCGGCGTGATGGCGACGGCGCGCTTCGAACCCAAAGGCGGCGGCCCCGAGGTGCAGACCGAGCCCGGGCGCTTCGTGCTGCCGACCCTCTTCGCCAACACCCGCGTGCATGATCGCGTGGCGCTCGGTTTCGGCGTCTACCCGGCGTTCGGGCTGTCGATCACCTGGCCCGAGGATTGGCTCGGCCGCGAGCACGCGATCAAGGCGTCGATCCAGACCGTCAGTTTCAACCCGACGGTCGCGGTGAAGCTGCTGCCCGATCTCTCTTTTGCAGTTGGTGCCTCGGCGGTGCGGGGAGCTGTCGAGTTCCTCAACGGACTGCCCGCGGCGGTGGGCGGCGGGACTGCCCAGATCGGCGGTGGTACCTGGGGCTTCGGCGGCAATGCGGCCTTGCTCTATCAGGCGGTGCCCGATGTGGTCCACCTGGCGCTCACCTGGCGTAGCCGCGTGCGACTCGACTTCGACGGGCGCGTTGACTTCGATCCCCATCCCGACTTCGCGCGCAGCTTGCCCGATGAAGGCGGCACGGCGGTGATCACGCTGCCTGATGTCTTTTCGGCGGGCGTGATGTGGCGACCGACCCCCAGCTGGACGCTGACGTTCGATCCCAACCTGGTGCTCTGGTCGACTTTCGATCAGCTCGTCATCGATTTCGCAACAGCGCCTGACGAGGTGATGGAGCGGAACAACAAGCCCGCCTTCACGCTTCGCTTCGGCACGGAATGGACCAGCCCAGAGGGGCTCTCCTTGCGTGGCGGCCTCATCTTCGATCAGAACCCGTCGCCTGCCGAGACCATGGCGCCGTCGCTCCCCGACGCCAATCGGGTGGACCTTGCCTTGGGCATCGGGTACGCGGCAGGGGCCTGGAAGGTCGACGCCGGCTATCTGCTGGTCTACTTCCTGCCGTCGGAGGCCATTGGCGGCAAGGAAGGGCCCGAGGGTACCTACCACTCGCTCGCGCACCTGCTTGGGCTCACCGTCTCCGCGCAGTTCGGACCGTGAGCGAGGTAGCAGCCCGTGGACGAAGTCTCCCGTCGCCAGAACGGGCGGCGCCAGCCCGTCTGCTTCGTTGCTCGTCGGTTGAATACGCCCGGTATTCGCCCTCCTCGCGCCTCGCATCCGGGCCGGCGGCACCCATACTGGACTCGGTCCGACTCCGTCCACGGGCTGCTCGGCGGGATCCGCGGCGTCTGGCGCCCACGGATCCCGCCGCGTGATCATCGGCAGCGTCGATGGCGCGAGTCAGGAACGCTGGACGTAATCGATGAGGTCATCGATGGTTCGCTTCTGATCGCGAACCACGAAGCGGGTGAGATCTCCGATCGAGATCATGCCCAGTACACGACCGGCCTGCACCACCGGCAGATGGCGCCGGCGGGTATCGGAGACCACCATCATCGCTTCCTCCACAGTCGTGGTCGGCGCAATTGTGATCGGCTGTCGCGTCATGACCTCCGAGACCGACAGCTTGGTCGCATCGAGACAGTTCGGTACCACGCGGGTCAAGACGTCGCGTTCGGTGAAGATCCCCACCAGGCGTTCCCCCTCCATTACCAACACCGACCCGATCTGACGTTCGTTCATACGGCTTACCGCCTCACTGACCGTCGCCCTCGGCGATATCGTCTCCAGCGGCTCCGTCTTCTGGTCGAGAATCCGCGTCACCGGCTCGTTCATCGCTCCCCGTCCTTTCCGCCGCAACACACGCAGCGCTTTGAATGGTGGCCTTTTTCGGGCCGGGGCGGTCGGATTCCGCGTCTCTTTGTTACAGTTTCCGGGGTGTTGCCGATCCATTGTTTGGCCCCCGCTTACGGGTGGTGGTGGTGACACCGATGCGAGCACGCATCCTGCTGGCGGGCGTCGGCATCATGATCGTTGTCTGGAGCAGCCATTCGCTGCGGCGCCGTTTCATCGCGACCTTCTTCCTCGATGGTCCGCGTGCGACGGGCCCACGCTGGCCTTCGGCGAGGCCCGACCCGACGCCCGTGCCCCCGTCGGTGCCCCAGCTTCGCGTCCTGCTGGTCGACGGCCTCTCGATGTCGTTCGCGCGCGGGCTCGCCACCACTTCGCGGTTCTGTGAAACCGGCCTCGATCTCACGCTCGACGTCGGATTCCCCACGGTCTCCTTGCCGGTGCAGGGCGCCTTGTGGACGGCACACACGCAACAGCAGACCGGCTGGCTCTACCGCGTGAAAGGCCTGGCGGCGCCGCCACCCGAAGCCCTGCCGGTGAGGCTCGGGACGTCCAGTGTCGCGGTGGCGGAAGAGCAGGGCTATATCGCCGGGTCTTTCGGCTTCACCGACCTTCGAGCCACGCACGCGGACGAGGCGGCCTTCGTCGCCTCCGCCCAACAGGCGATGGAGGCCGACGCTCGCCTCGCCTTCGTGCATGTCTTGCGGGTGGACAAAGCAGGCCACCGCGGCGGTGCCGCCTCCGACGGGTATCGAGCTGCCGCGCTCTGGGCAGATGCTCTTCTTGGCAGATTGTTGCAAGCCGCACCGCCGGGCCCCGATCGCCGCTGGGTCGTGCTCTCGGACCACGGTCACCGCACGCATCGGCGGGGCGGTCATGCGGGCGCCGAGACGGAGGTCCGCTTCGTCCGGGCGTGTGTTGCGGGAGGGGGAATTCAGGCGGCGGTTGGTACGATTCACCTCGTGGATCTGTCGCGCCTTCTCTTCGACTCCCTGGCGGTGGCGCCGGCTCCCGGCTCGAGTGGTCGGCCACTCGGCGAGGCCATCGCCACTGCCGCGCGAGATGCCACGATGCCGGATCATTCCCGCTCACCGACCGCCTGGCTGGTGGGGCTCGGGGTGGTCCTGCTTGCCGTCGCCTCATCGATTGCGGCCGCGCGGTGGGTGCCCCCAGGGCGGGGCCGCTGGGTCGGGCTCTGGTTTCCGCTTTCACTGGCGAGCGTCGTGGCCATCTATGGGGTGCCGACGTTGTCGAACCCGATCATCTATCCGCCTCTCGGGCTCGACGTGATGCTGGCGGCCTTGCCGGGCCTCTTGGCGTTGAGTGCGTTCATCGCAGCTGCCACCCTCGCCGGCTCGGCGTCCGGGCTGCGTCTGGCAGCCACGGCGATGATGCCGGCTCTGCTGGGGGCATTGGCCTCGTGGCTCGCGTGTGGGGGGCTGGGCGCCGTGGTTTTGGGACCTTCCGCTGCCGGACCGCCGCTGGCGGATCCCACCAGTGCGCTCGCCAGCGTCTGCCTCGTGCTGGTGACGGCGTCAGGGATTGCGGTCGGTGCGTCGGCGGGGCTCACCGCTGCCATGCTCTCGCTGCGTGCGCGCTGGCGGCAGAGGCGGCCCGATCCCCACTAGTCGTTGCGTCGGCTTGGCCAGCTCTGCGCTGCCCTCATAGACGTGTGAAGCGAATCTGCGTCGTGTTCTGCTGAATGCGTAACTCGTTGCCCACGACAAGGAATTTGTAGGGCGTGGGATCCTGGCTCTCGAGGATCTCGTGGCCGCGGATGACGTACGTGTCAGTATGGTTCATCCTGACCTTCTGGCGTACCCCGCACACGCAGTGATCGGTCCCACGACAGACGGCGCCCGTGACCGCTTGGGCGGGGTCTCGTAGCAAAATTTCGGCCGCGCGATCGCAGGGCAGGGTGCCGAGACAGCTGCGCGAGAAGGTCACCTGCCGCATGACCGCGATGGTCATGTCGAAGCGGATGGTCTCGCTGCCATACTCGACCGATCCGGTGCCCGCGACGCCCTGAATGACCTCGCGCAGGTCGGCACAGCTCTCGCCCTTGAGGAGCGGGGCTTCCATGCAGACATCGAGGATCTCCCATTTGCCCACGGGATTGCCGCCCGTCGTGGACAGCTGAGGACACGCCAGCGGCGGTTCCTCGTCCAAGCAGCCAGAGGCCAGCAGCACGAGCGCGATCGCCGGGATCAGTCTCGCTGAGAATCGCAGCGACATGCCCTCGAGTCTAATCGTCCCCTGGCTCGCGGGCAGGTGATGCCGCTCACGCCTCAATCGGCGAAGGGCGCTACCGTGTCGCCGCGATCACAGCCGTGTCAGGCGAATCAAGATCCCAGGCGTCTGCAGCCGTAGCTCGTTGCTGGTGGCAGCGAAATCGAAGGTGACCATGGAGGAGGTCTCGTAGATCTTGTTGCCCCCGCGGATCTCGTAACTGTCAGCCCCTTTCGAGACGAACTCCTGTCGGATACCGCAGGTGCATTCCTCGGTGCCGCGACAGACGGCGCCCGTCACCGAGAGATCCTTGCGGAGTCGATAGGCGTCGCCGATCTGCTCGCAGCGCGTGACAGCGGTCGCGCATCGCCTCGGCAGGACGATCTGCCGCATCAACGTCAGCTTGAGGTCCGAAGTGGTCTGTCCGGTCGCGGTGTACTCGATGAATCCCATGCCCGCGATCCCTTGAATCTCTTCGCGCAGCTCGGGGCAGTTCATCTCCATGAAGCGGGGCGCATCGAGGCAGACGTCGATCAACTCCCAACGTCCCACGGGGTTGCCACCCGCCGAACGCAAAGTCGGACATTTGAGCGGCAGCTCCTCGTCGAGGCAGGCGGCCCCGCCGAGCGCGATCGCCACGAGCGACACCAGGCCAGCCAGCGGCAGCAGGGAGGGAGCAGGCATGTGGAGGTGATTTTACCACCGCCGCTCCTCGCGGTCCGAGGTCTGCGCTGCTCGCTCAACGGCGGGCTCCGGTCGCCCTACTTGTTGGATTTGAAGGGACCCGCCTGGCGCTGGCCCGGCTGGGCGCCCGGTGCCACCTGGTTTTTGACCGCTGCGGAGGGCGGACGCTTGATGAGGCCGGCCGGCGTCTTGCCGGTTGGGCGGGCAATCTTGGGCAACGGGGTGGGGCCCTTGGCTTGAGCTGGCACAGGGGAGGTTGCTGTTGCGACCCCCTTGGCCGGCTGGGGCGGCTGCTTGCCCGTCGCCGGGGTTGTCGCCTTGCCGGTGGCCACGATGACGACGACGGTGGCCAGAAGCACAGGGGCCTCGGCAACGCCGAC
>JANNNO010000570.1:0-11465 GCA_031398585.1 Myxococcales bacterium
GGCGCAATCGCGCCACGACTTTGCAGCGGCCCTGGCGGACCTCGAGGGGCTGCTGGCGGTCAGACCAGCGGAAGCCGAAGCGTGGCTGGTCAAGGCCGTGGTCGAGACCGTGCTCGGTCGTTACGACGATGCGCTTGCCAGCTGTGCCCGGCTGCCCCAGGCGGGGGCCACCTTGGTCTCGGTTGCCTGTGCAGCGCCGGCGCGCGCCGCGAGCGGGACCCCGCGGGCGGCGCTCGAATCCTTACAGACGATGTTGGCAAAGTTGCCGCCGGGGCAAAGCGCCTGGGCTGCGTCGCTGGCGGGGGAGATTGCGCACTGGGCAGGCTGGCCAGCCGAGGCCGAGGCGTTCCTCAGCCGGGCCCTGGCCTGGCAGCCGGCGGATTCCTACACGCGGGCGCTCCTGGCGGATCGTTGGCTCGACGACGGTCGTGCTGGCGAGGTGCTGCGGCTTTACGAAGGACGGTCGGCGGACGACGCGGGCCTGCTTCGTGTGGCCATTGCGGAACGACGGTCGGGTACGACCCGCGAGGCAGCAGAGCGCTGGCGACTGCGATCCGAAGCCGCTCGGCGCCGGGGGGACGATGCTCATGGGCGCGAGGAGGCGAGGTTCGCGCTCGACGTGAAGGGCGATGCGGGCGAGGCGCTCACGTTGGCGCTTGCCAATTGGAGGGTCCAGCGCGAGCCGTGGGACGCCGCTCTGGTGCTCGCCTCAGCGCGTGCTGCTGGCAGGATTGCTGCTGGTGAGGCGGCCCTGGTCGCCGAGGTGACAGCGTACGTCGCCGCGCGCGGGGCGGGCTGGGCGCACGTGATCGAGCGGAAACCTCTGGCGGCGGTGGGCATCGTGCGCTCCGATCTCGAGGTGCGGCCATGACGAGTTTGGGCCGCATCAGGATCGGCTCGTTGATTGCCTTGGTCTCCCTGGCGCCGTTGACCGCCGTCGCCCACACCGCGGGTGAGACCCGCCTTGCGGTCCGTCCCGCGGCGGGCACCGCCACGCTGCAAATGGCCCTGCGAGATCTCGACGATCGACTGCTTTTGGATGCCGACGGCGACGGAATCGTGCGGGCAGGAGACGTGCGGCGGCAGCGGCAAGCGGTCGAGGCGCTCGTGCAGCGGCACCTCGTGATCGCCACGCCATCGGGAGGCTGCCCCTTCGCGCCCGTCGGATTTCGTTTCGTCGACCGCGACGAGCCTACCGTGGAACTGGCGCTCGCCTTTCGCTGCCCGCAGTCAGCAGAGATCTCGGCCAGGCTCACGCTGTTTCACGATCAGGACCGACGGCATCGCGGTCTGGTCAGTTTCGAGGAGGGCGCACGAACGTTGCTAGCGGTCACGCGGCCCGACGCCGAGACGGCGCGTTTTGACCGCGTCGAGCGCTCTGGGTCATGGGTTACGTTCGCGCGCTTCGTGAAGGAGGGCGTGGTGCACATCTTCGCCGGCCTCGACCACGTGCTGTTCCTGGTGGTTCTTCTCTTGCCCGCGGTCTTGCGTCGCGAGGGCGGTCGCTTCGTTCCCGCGCCTTCGCTGCAGTCCGCGTTTGGCGAGGTGGTCCGTACCGTCACCGCATTCACTGTCGCTCATTCGCTCACGCTGGGGCTTGCCGCGCTCGGGGTGCTGCGGGCTTCGAGCGACATCATCGAGCCGGCCATTGCGGCCTCGGTCGTGCTGGCGGCGGCCAACAATCTCCGGCCGGTCGTGGGGCGCGAGCGCTGGGTGTTGGCCTTCGCGCTGGGACTGCTGCACGGCTTCGGTTTCTCCTCGGTGCTCGCCGATGTCGGCCTGCCCGAAGGTGCAATCCTGGCGGCGCTCGCTGGCTTCAACCTGGGCGTCGAGCTCGGTCAGCTGGCGATTGTCGCTCTCGTGGTGCCGCTCGCTTTTGCCGTCAGACGGACCGTCGCCTATCGCCGACTCGGACTCGGGCTCGGCTCTGCCGTCGCGGGCAGCATTGCGGCGGTCTGGTTCATCGAACGCGTCCTGTCCATCTCCTTGCTCGGTTGAGGTCCCAATCATGTTCACGGTGCCGTCATCATCGACTGTCCGAAGAGTCGTGCTCGCCCTTGCGTTGGCTCCTGCCTGCGCCGATCGACCGGCGGTTCCGCCGGGGCCGTCGTCTCCCGCAGAGCCGTCGCTTGCGACGGTCGCCCCGCCAAGACCGGCAAAGCCCGCCACCGATCCGGCACTCGGTCCGCTGTCGCTGATGGAGCGCCTCGGCCACGAGGCCAGCCATCGGCCCCAGGTGCGCGCCAATCCCGAGCGGCTGGCCAGTGCACTGGCTGCCGGTGGTCTGGCGCTCGAACGCTGGAAGCAGGTCCTGGGCAGTCCCATTGGGGCTCGCTTCTGCATGGCGGGACAGACCACAGGAGGCACCGTGGTCTCGGTCTGCGAGTTCGCGGGCGAACCCGAGGCCGCTGCTGGGCTCGACTACTCGCGTGCCACCTTCGACAAGCTCATCCCCCATCGCAGTCTGATTCGCAACCAGGCAGCGGTGCTCACGCTGGTGGCGTCCGGCGGGGCCTCAGAAAACATTGTCGAGAGCAAGCGAGTCGCAGAGATCTTCGCGCGCCTGTGAGCCGTACCGATCTGGGGTGCGAAGTGTGCCCCGCTAACAATCAAGGAGACTGCCCATGAGTACGGTACACAAACGCACGTTCGCAGCCGCGCTGGCGCTGACGACGGCGCTGCCCGGCCTGACCTTCGCCTCGAGCCACCGGGAAGCGCCTTTCATCACCAAGAATCCCAAGGTCGATGCGACGGACTTCTACATGTTCCGCAGCTACGAGCCCGGTCGCGAGGGCTTCGTCACGCTGATCGCAAACTATCAGCCGCTGCAGGACGCCTACGGGGGGCCCAACTACTTCAGCCTCGACAACGAGGCGCTCTACGAGATCCACCTCGACAACAATGGCGACGCCGATGAGGATCTCACTTTCCAGTTCCGCTTCAAGAACGAGCTGGCGGGCGGCGAGGGCATCAAGCTCGACATCGGTGGCAAGAAGGTGGCCGTTCCTCTCATCAACGTGGGAGGCATCGCTGCCGGCGATACCAGCAAGCTCAACGTCCAGGAGAGCTACACCATGCGGGTGGTGCGCGGCGGCCGCCGGACCACCTGGGCGGACGCGCACAACCTCGCCAACAACTCGACCAGCTTCGCAAAGCCCGTCGACTTCATCGGCACCAAGAGCTTTGGCAGCGTGGCCGGCTACGAGAAGTACGCGGCTTCGCACGTCTACGATGTCTTCGTGCCGACCTGCGCAGGCAAGTCGCGCCTCTTCGTCGGTCAGCGCGCCGAGTCCTTTGCGGTCAACCTCGGCACGATCTTCGATCTCGTCAATGCGCCGCCGGCGGTCGTTGTCGGCGGCAACACTGCTGAAGGGCGCAAGCTGGCGCCCAATACCATTGGCGACAAGAACATCACGACCATCGCACTCGAGGTTCCCATCGCGTGCGTCAAGGGCAAGGGCGACGTCGTCGGTGGCTGGACCACCGCCAGCGTTCGTCAGGCACGCGTGATCAACCCGCGCGCGAGCTACAAGCTCCCGGCGCTCGAGGGGGGAGCCTGGACGCAAGTCTCGCGGCTTTCGAACCCGCTCGTCAACGAGGTCGTCATCGGCATCAAAGACAAGGATCGCTTCAACTCGAGTGAGCCGAAGAACGACGCGCAGTTCGCCGACTACGTCACCAACCCGACGTTGCCGGCGCTGCTCGAGATCCTCTTTGGCAGCGCGGGCGTGGTGGCACCCAAGGCGTTTCCGCGGGCCGATCTCGTCGCCGCATTTCTCACCGGCGTCGAAGGCGTCAACAAGAACGGCTCGGTCGCCGAGATGGTGCGGCTCAACACGGCCTTGCCTCCGACCCCCAAGGGCAAACAGACTGCGCTCGGAGCCGCGCTCTGCTTCGTCGGCGGTGGGCTCAAGCTCGACAACCCGGGCTGCGATCCGGCGGGTTTCCCCAATGGTCGTCGCCCGGGTGACGACACGGTCGACATCGCCCTGCGGGTGGTCATGGGTTACCTCTTGCCTGCGGCGGCCGCGCCCTCGGGCGGGCTCGGTTTCACCGATGCGGTTCTGCAGGACGACTCGCAGTTCGACGCCGCCTTCCCCTATCTGCGCACTCCGCGTCCCGGCGCGGGGAGCTAAGAGGTCGTGTCATGACGAGCTTCATGCGAACGGCACGGCTCCCGGTCCTGGCGCTCTCGGCCGCTCTAGCGGTGGCTGCCTGCGAGGATGAGAAGACCGCGGCAATGACGCCAGCACCGGCTGGCATGACGCCGGGTGGGGCGCCCATGACTCCGCCCGCGCCGATGCCGGGAACCATGCCCGGCACGACGCCACCGGCGGCGGGCGGGCCGGTGCCAATCACGGCGTGGATTCACGATCTCGTGAAAAGCTACGGGCCGATGAGCGCACCCGACACGGTGGATGACAAGAACCTCATCGACACCGAGGACGACAAGGCGTTCGACTCATTGCTCGAGTGATCGAGGCAGACCGATGACCGTTGCTGACCCTGGCGCTTCGCTGGGGTCGGCTTTTTTCCATTTTCGGAGAACCAGGCGCCGTCGAGCTTCGTACTGCTGGCAATCGGACGTGCCGCATCGGGCGATCAGTCGCCCGGCGGGATGTCGTCCGGGAAACACCAACACTGGTAAAGTACCTTGATGCAGGGCGAGCCCGTGACGGGCGCATCCAAAGCCGCGATCGGACGAGCCGGTGCTAGCGCCGAGGACAATGCCGACGACAACGCCCTCATGTCCGCACTCCTTGCGGGGGACAAGAGTGCGCTGGCGACGGTCTACGATCGGCATGCCGGCCTGCTCCTGGCGATCGGCCTGCGCATCGTTGGTGATCGCGCGATTGCCGAGGATGTCCTTCACGATGTCTTTCTCGAGGCGTGGCACCACGCCGCCGACTTCGACCCGGAACGGGGCACGGTGAGAGCGTGGCTCGTAACGCGCATGCGTTCGCGCTGTCTCGATCGTCGGGCCAGCCAGGCGAGGCAGGCGCGACTGGCCGACGAGGTCAAACGAGAGGCCCACGAGCCCGAGCCGGGGCGGGGTTTTGGCGAGTCAGAGCCGATCGACGGTGAGCGCGTCCGCACCCAGATCGCCGACTTACCGCTCGAGCTTTCGCAGGTGCTGGAGCTCGCCTACTTCGAGGGCCTGTCGTCATCGGAGATCGGAACCCGGCTCGGCATTCCGACCGGCACGGTGAAGTCGCGTACGGCCCGCGCGATTGGACTTCTGCGCGAGCGCCTGGCCGGCGGAGGTGAGGCGTGAGCGCCCCTTCCACCTACCTCGACGATGCCTTGCCCGAGTATGTGCTTGGCACGTTGAGCCCTGCCGAGGAGCGCGCGATCGCGCGGTTGTTGGCAGCGTCGCCGGAGCTGCGTCAGCGCACCGATTCGCTGAGCGAGGCGCTGGCCCTCGCCATGACGGCCGGGCTGTCGCCCGTGGCGCCGTCACCGGGCTTGCGGCCGCGCCTTTTGGCCACGGTCGCAGGGGCGGAGCGTTTTGCTCCCTTTTACGCGGGCCTTGGCAAGATGCTCGATTTGCCCCGCGAGGCGATTGCGGCCCTGCTGGCGAAGGTAAACGATGCGGCGGCCTACGTCACCGGATACGCACCGGGCCTGCGCTATTTCAACTTCACGCCGGGGCCGCAATTGCGGGGTGCCGACGCCGGGATTGTTCGTCTGGCGGTGGGCGCTACCTTTCCCCGCCATCGCCATGTCGATCTCGAGACTACGTTCATCCTGGAAGGGCAGATGCGCGAGGGCGACGAGGTTCATGGTCCAGGCACCTGCTTTGCGCGAGCCAAGGAGAGCGAACACGGCTTTTCCACGGAAGGGCCGCGCGATCTCGTCTTGGTGTCGGTCCACCGCGGCCTCGTTCCGGTGTGACGCCGCGGCCCCGCCTTCTGGCAAGTCGTCTTGCTTACCCGTCTTGACCCAGGCGAACCACCATCTTGCCGACGCCGTCGGCCCGGCGCTCGACCAGATCGAAGGCTTCGCCGATCGCCGGCAGCGGCCGCTGATGAGTGAGGAGCGGCGCGAAGAGACGGCTCTGTCGTGACAGCAGTTGCAAGGCTGCCGGACCATCGTGGTTCGAGCGGCGCACCTGGTGAACGCCGAGCTCCTTGCGCCTCCAGGCATGGACGTCGATGGGCACGGTCGGCCCTGACGGGATGCCGGTGTAGACCACGCGGCCGCCGCTGGCCGCAAGCGAGAGCGCGAGATTCTCAGTTCCGTAGGTCGCGCAGTCGAACACCAGATCGACACCACGGCCACCGGTGGCTGCCTGGATCTCCCGATTGACATCCTTGCTCGGCCCGAACAGCGCCGCATCGGCACCCATCGCGAGCGCCAGCTCACGTCGGTGAGGAACGGGTTCGATGACGAAGAGTCGACCGACACCCGCGCGGCGCAAGGCGGCCGCCGTGAGAAGGCCAATCGGTCCTGCCCCGATGACGGCCGCGCTGTCGCCGAGCACCGGCGGGGCCAAGCTGAGCGAGTGGAGGACGACGGCCAAGGGCTCGACCAGCGTCCCTTCGGCCAAAGACAGATCGGAGGGAAGGCGCAAGAGGTTGGCCACCGGCAGGTTGACCCGGTCGCGGAAAAAGCCTGGCTCGCCGCCGGCGCTGAGAAACCGCAGATGGCGGCACAGATTGTGGCGGCCGCGCAAGCAGAGCTCGCAGTGGTAACAGTAGTGAGCGGGTTCGGCCACGGCGGGATCGCCAACGTTCCAGCCCGTCACGCCTGCGCCCGTGGCGACGACCACGCCGGCCGGCTCGTGTCCGAGGACGATGGGGAAGGTACAGGGCTGATCGCCCACGGCGCCTTCCGAGTAGGCGTGAAGATCCGAGCCGCAGATGCCGACCGCACGCACCTCGATCTGAATCTCACCCGGCCCGGGCGGCGCCAGCTCCTGTTGCGACAGAGCGAACTGCCTGACTGCCGTGAGCGCTGCGACTCGCACGGAGGGACGATAGCTGACCCGACTCGCCGGATCGATGGACAAGAGCGGCGCTTCAGCTCGTGCGGGAGCAGGCGAGGGCGTATGCCATCAAGGTGACGTCATCACCCAGGTTCCAGAGCCATGGCGTCACCACGCGCGGGCTCCCGGCGAGCAAGGGCCTGGTCACGGGATCACGGAGCAGCAGGCGCCGTAAGTAGCTCGGCCCGGTGCCGGACAACAGGTTGTCAGCGCGCTCGAGTTGGTCGAGCAGGGCCTCGGGCGGCTGATCGTTCCAGAGCTCGACCAGTGGGTAGGTGGTGGAGGCGGCCGTGTCCGTGATCAGGAGCGCGGTTCCTCCCGGCGCGGTCAGACCGAGCAGGGCACGTAGATGCGCAACCGCCATGGTGTGGGCAACGTCCGCCAGGGCGCCGTGCCGCTCGCCCAATGCCAGTCGCAACGTGTGCATGAGCTGCGACAGGATGCAGGCGGAGACCACGACGTCGAAGGATCCCGGCAGAGCCGCCTTCACTTCGTCGACGCAGGCGGTGGCGAGACTCTCGAGGGCGGTGCCAGCGAACGCCGGATCGTCAGCGGGTCGCTTGCCCCATTCGGCCAGCCGAGGTAGCGCGCCGGTCACATCGAGCGGCGCGTGCAAAAAGAGATTGGGTTGCGCGGCGGGATCGATGCCCTGTCGCTGCGGCGCCTTGCCAAGAGCGCCTTCGTCGACGTCGACGAGATGGACCTCGGCGAACCTCTGCAGCAAGGCGGGCAGGTCGAGATCGTTGCAGTTGCCCGCACCGAGGATGACGACGCGGCCGCCGGGCCCCGGGCCGGTCGTCGTCAGTAGACGCATGACCTCGGCCCGGTGGCTGGCGAAGGAGTCCCAACGGTTCTCGGAATTGCGGTTGAAGACCCGGTGCCGCTCGAGCAGCTTGGCCGGCAGCTTCGCAGATGACTTGGGCGCGCCCACGCGCGGCACACCCTAGCAGAAAGGGCTACGGCCGCGGCACGCGGATCATGCGCGCCACGCTGGGGGTATTGCCGTTCAGCGCGAAGAGCATGTAGTAGCCGGGAGGCGCCACGCGATGGCTCTCGGCAAGCGTGAGCCGCCAGGCGTTGGTGCCGTTGGCCGCCGCGTTGAGGCGCACCAGCCGCTGATCGGTGTTGATCGAATGGGTCACCGACGACAGGCGCACCATGGTGAAGCGAGTGACCGGCCCGGTGGTCGTGACGTCGATGGCGGCGCCATTCGGAGTGATGGTAGCCGGTGCGGCGCTGATGGTCGGACGAGTCGTCCCGAAGAGATAGGGCGGGCTGTAGATCTCGATGTCCTTGTGGTTGACCGCGCAGTCGTCGCTGCTCGAGCAGAGTCCGCCGCCACCGACCAGCACACGGGCGTCGGGCAAAAGCAGCGCGACCGAGTGGTAAGGCCGCGGCTTCTGCATGGGCGGCAGCTCGCGGAACGTGTTGGTCGCCGGGTCGAAAAGCTCGGGTGCGAGGACGGCGCCGTCATCGGAGAAGCCCTTGGCGTGATCCACGCCGCCCATGACGACCACCTGACCCGTCGGCAGGACGACGCCGTTGGCGTAGGTGCGCGGGTACTTCATCGGCGGCAAACGCGTGACCGTCGGCCCGCCGTTGACGTCGATGACGTAGCTGCGACGGCTGGAGGGCGACTGCAACGCGCCGGTGCGGTCGTAATTCGGGTTGCCGCCAGCCTTGAAGATCTTTCCCTTGTCGAAGATCACAGTGACGTCGTTCTGGCTGAACTCGTCGCCGGTCCGCGTTCCCGCCGATGACGTGCGGTTGCCGGTGACGTCGTACCAGGTCATGTTCGGCGTGGGACCGGTGACGATCATGCGGCCGTCGGGCGCCAGCTGCAGGCGTGGGTGCTCTTCGGAGCGATTGATGGCCACGCCCGTGATGATGGGTCCCATGCCGAGGCCCGTGAGGCGGCGCCAGCGACCGGGATCGGTCGGGCTCCAGAGCTCGGCGGTCCCGTCGTCGCCGGAGGTCAAGTTGCCGCCGAGGGTGATGACGTCACCGTTCCAATTGAGCGTCGAGGTGTTGTACCAGCGACGCGACGCCATCGAGGGGCCGCGCACCCAGGCATCCGTGGCGTAGTTGTAGATGCTGGTGGTCGCCGTGGTGCGATCATCGCCGCCGTTGACGAAAATACGGCCGTCGTCGAGCTGCACAGTCCCGGGGCAGAACATGTTGTGGGTCGTGTTGGTGACAGTACGCGAGACGAAGCTGTCCGACCCCGGCGTGTAGACCGCCGTCACGGTCTGATCGAGGGCGCCCGATCCGCTGAAACGATACGCCTTCCACGACGACCAGAAGAGCACCTTGCCATTGGCCAGCGTCGCGGCCGCGGCAGGCACCAGCGGCGCTACCTTGAGTGCGCTCCAGCGGCCATTGGCGTCCGATTGCGCCACGTAGGGCGAAAGCACCAGCTGCCATTGGAACGCGGTCGTCGTGCCGCACGGTACCTGCTCGAGCTGCGCTCCTGCGGTGGCGCTGGGGGAGCGAAGACACTTGCCGGTGCTCGCGACCTTCAGCTGCACGTTGCTGCCGATCGCGGTTGCCACGAAGACGGTGCCGTCGAGATCTCCGCCGCTGCGCGCACAGGCATCCTGGACCGACTTCGCACCATCCGCGCTGGAGCCGCCCGCCACGCGCAGGCACTTGTCGCTGTGACGCGCGCCCAATTGATAGCTGTTGGTGCCCGCGACGACGCGGAAGTACCAGCGTTGATTCTCGCCAGCGCTGCAGCCCCACTGCACCACCGGCGCGTCGTCGGCGGTGGCGTTCCCCGACACGTCGGCGCACAGGCCGCTGCTGGCGGACTTCAGTTGATAGTACCGTCCGATGTCGGCGCCGCCAGCACCGTAGGCCGCCGCCTGAATGCTCTCGACGGTGGCAGACTCCTGCGCGGGATCGAGTTCAGAGGGCGACAGCAGAGCGCTTTCCGGACCACACGCAGCCGAGACGATCATTGCCGCAGACAAACAAGCCAGGCGATGTTTCATGGTCTTTGTCATTGTCGGCAGCGTGCCCGTCCTATCTTTCCTATTTGGGCCAATTCGGGCCAATTTGAAGTTGAACAGACGCGCGAACGTTCTCATGAAGCAAGCTTTGGACGCTGATCTGCGCCAGCGTGGTGCGCGGCTGGGCCGGCGGCGGGGTGGAATGCCTTCGCTGCTGGGTCTGCTCGCGCTGGTGATGGTCGTGTCGCTGGGCACGGGCGACGACGTTTTCGCGCGCGCGGAGGTTGGCTCTGCGGTCGGCGGCGCTCGAGGAGCGGGAGCGGCTCACGAGGTGGCTGCGACGCCACGCGGGGGCCGATGGAGCAGGGCAGGCGCCGATGTCATTGCATGTGCCAAGAAGGGCGAAAAGAAGGGCGAAACGCTTCAGGCTCCCTGCGCGTCATTCGACGTGCTCGACGTCTTCCTGGGAGGCATGCCGCCGCGTCTGGTAGCCAATTTTGGTCTCATCACCGCAGACACGGATGGCCGCTTGCGATTCTCTTGTGAGGAGAGCCTTGGGGGCCTGGCGGTAAGAGCGCGTCGCGGGCCCCGCGGCAGCTTCGTGTTCGCCGAGCAGGCGGGGCTGGTGCGACCGGCGCTGGCCTGTGGCGAGGCACCGTCGGTAACCGCGATCCCGGGCGGAGGCCTCATCGATGTGGTGTTCGATGGGCTCTCGGGCGCGCGCGCCGTGGCGCTGGGCCTCGCTCCGCGTCGCATCTACCGCTCGGCCGACGGGGGGGCAACGTTGGTGCCGGGTTTTGTGTTTGGCGAAGACGAGGGCGTGCTCGAGCTGGCGTACGCCCTCGACCTCGAGACGGTCTACGCGGTCGGCGAGCGGCTCTCCGACAGGCGCTTGCTGGTTGCCCGCTCCGGCGATGGCGGTGAGTCGTTCGTCACGCAGCCGAGGGCGCCGGGGCATCCCGATGGCCTGCCGCTCGATCTGCTGGGTGTACATCCCTCACGCCCTCAGATCCTGTTCGTTGCCATTCAGAGCCCCGCTGGTCGTGAGGAGGTCTGGCGGTCGGCCGATGGCGGCGCTTCCTTCAGCCGCGTGCTCGAGCTGGGGCCGAGCGAGTCGCTGGGCGGGTTCACCGTTGCCGAAGATTCGCTACGCCGGCGCGTTTACGTCGCCAGCCGCATCCGAGCGGGCGGCGTCGGCGCCGGGCGTCTTCACGTCTCGACGGACGAGGGCATGACCTTCACCCTCGGACCCCCCACCGGCGATCGGGGACCGCGCTACCGTTGCCTGCACGCGGTGAGCGCGCGTCTCTATGCCTGCGCGGGAGGCGAGCCCAACGGCGACGACTTTCTCCTCGGTCATTCCGACGACGGCGGCGTGACCTGGACCGCAGACATGACCACCGCCGCACTGGCGGGAACCGCCCCATGTCGTGCCGCCACCTGCGCCGCCACTGAGAACTGGCTCTGCTCCCAATACGATCTCTGCGCAGAGCCCCCAAGCCGTCCGACCCCAGGCGCCGACGCCG
>JANNNO010000173.1:0-7991 GCA_031398585.1 Myxococcales bacterium
GGGCGGGGGCGGCGGCGGAGGTGGGGGCTCGCTCGGTGTGGGCCCGACCGACCCGCCCTGGCCACCGCCTGCGGCTGCGCCCGGCGGCTCGGCACTGCCGGGCGACGTGACCTTGCCGGAACAGGCGACGATCGCCAGAGCGATCGCAACCATTCCAGTCCCTCTCGTGAGCGCAACCCGTTGCATACGGCCTCCTACGGGAACGGACACCGGCGGGCATGCCGCCCTCGCTGCGACGCCACGAGCCGGGGCCAGGCTCGCGATGAGGCCTAGCAGGTTAGCAAGTCCACGAGGTCGGGGCCGGAGATTCTCGGCTTTCTCGCTGGAGGGAAACAAGCGTGGAGGCCTACATGTGAGCTTCGCTTGGGAGGAAAGTTGCCAGACCGTGGGGCAGCCTGGTCTGTCAATCGTTGTAAAAAGCAACGATAGCGGTCGACGGCCGCGCTTTGGCGGGCCTTGCCGGCGCCTACGCGCGAGGCCGGCCGACCACTGCGAAGCGCGGCGGCCCGGTCGTTGTTCCTAAGGTGGTTCACCGCATTGATCGCGACGTGACCAGCCTCGGTGACAGGGCGGTCAACAGAGGCTGCCGACTGGCCGGCGCGGCAAAGTGACCCCAGATCCTGATCGTGGCCAACGAACGCGCAATCTGGACGGGGGCGATCAGCTTTGGTCTCGTGACCATTCCGGTGCGGCTGCATACCGCCACCAAGAGTCACGACATCGGCTTTCACCAGTTCGACGAGAAGACCAAAAAGCGGGTTCACAACAAGCGCGTGACCGAAGGCGGGAACCGCGAAATCCCTTACGACCAGATCGTCAAGGGCTACGAGATCCGCAAAGGAAAGATCGTGCTCATCGAGCCCGAGGAGCTGGCTTCCCTGTCGCCGGCCAAGAGCCGCAGCATCGAGATCGAGGAGTTCGTCGACATTGGCGAGATCGATCCGCTCTATTGGGACGCGACCTACTTCGTCGTTCCCGACGAGCGGGCAGGCGCGAGCAAGTCCTACGCGCTCTTGCGGGCCGCGATGGACGATACCGGCAAAGTGGGCATTGGCCGCTTCGTCATGCGGACCAAAGAGTATCTGGTGACCATCCGTCCCCTCGGTGCTGGCCTCGCGCTCGAGACCATGTACTACGCGGACGAGATTCGCGACCTCAACGAGGTGTTGCCGGCTGGGGCGCGCAAGGCCTCGGCACCGCCGCAGCAGGTGGCGCTGGCCAAGCAGCTCATCAAGTCGTTATCGGCCACTTTCGAGCCGAAGCGGTACAAGGATACCTTCCGTGACCGCGTGATGGATCTCATCAAGAAGAAGGGCCGCGGTGAGGAGATCGAGATCGAAGAAGCCGCCGAGCCCGCCGCCCAGGTCGTGGACCTGATGGAGGCGCTGAAGGCCAGCCTGGTCGCGGACAAGCAGCGAGCGCCCCGACGTCGCAAACGAGCGGCATGAGGGTAGGGGCTGGCAGCGGCGCAGAGCAGACCTACCTTGTTGGCAAAGGAGATCACCACATGGCCGATGATCTGAAGAATCGAGGCGCCGGGGACCGTAGTCGCGTAAACGTGAACGAGGAACACGAAGTGCGCTACTGGACCGAGCGCTTCGGCTGTAGCAAGGACGAGCTGGTCCAGGCGGTGGGGCGGGTCGGCGTCAACGTCAAGGATGTGGAAGCGGCATTGAGCGGTCACGCTGGCGCGGGCGCGCAGCGCTAGCAAGCACAGCAACGACGGCACTCCGCCATTCGGCAGACGCCCGCGCGTCACCGCTGCCTCCTCGCAGCCGGTGCGACCGCGTGGCGCCAGCCGATCGGCACGAGTCAGATTTCCAGGAGGTCTCGCTTCGCCTCTTGTTCTCGTCTCTTTGCGCGACCCTTGCGCTTTCACTGGCCAGCGGCTCGGTAGTAAGTTCGCAAACGTGAACACGCTGCGTATCGCCGGGCTTTTGTTGTTGGCGGTCTGCGGAGCGGCTTGCACGCCCGCAGTCGACGGATCGGCTGAAGGCGGCCGCGGTGGGGCAGGAGGCGGCAACGCCGGATCCGTGCCGTCAGGCGGCGGTGGCAGCGCTGGCGCCACCACCCACGCAGGTGGAAGTCCGGGAGCCCCGGCCTCGACCGGTGGCAACGCCGGCATCGCGACCGGGGGGGCGGGGCCCGCTTCAGCCGGTGCCGACGGCGGGATGGGCGAGGGCTCTGGCGGAGCAACGACCAGCGGTACGGGAGGCGCGACCGCGACCGATGCGTCGGCGCCTGTCGAAGCGGGGAGCGCACCGCCCGTTGCCGGCAGCGGCCTAGCGCAAAAGCAGCTTGGCGGCAGCATCGGCCTTGGCTACTACACCGCCTGTCACATCGTTGCCGAAGGCAACCTGCGCTGCTTTGGCGATCGTCACCCGCGTACGATGCCGCCGGGCGGCCTCAAACCGCAACAGATCGCCTGTTCGCATGACGGTTGCTGCATCACCCAGCCCAAGGAAGCCGGCGCCCGCATCCGTTGCTGGAGCGACAAGCGAACCATCTTTCCGCCCGAGGCACTCGCCAACGCGGTGGATCCCGTCCAGATCTCCATCGGCTATCAACACGGCTGCGTGCTCAACGCTGACAACTCGGTCGCGTGCTGGGGCCAGCCCGGCACGATGAATGCGCCTCCGCCGGGACTCAAAGCCAAGTCGTTGCACGCCGCCGCCTATTTCAACTGCGCCGTGAAGATGGACGATTCGCTGGTCTGCTGGGGCATCAATCCGCCCGCTCCCCCCGTCGACCTCAAAGCCAAGCTCGTGAGCGCCATCGTGCACACCGGTGGCCATCTCGACGAAGCGCCCGGCCTCACCCGCCACGCGTGCGCCATTGGGCTCGACGACACGCTTAGATGCTGGGGCGACAACATCGCCGGCACGACCGATGTCCCCGCCGACCTCGGTCCGGTCAGAGACGTGGGCGTCAACAGCTACACGACGTGCGCTCTCAAACCCGACGGTGCCATGATCTGCTGGGGAACCCGTCGCCTCTTCCCCGAGCGTTACAAGGCACCGCCCGGCGACCTCAAGCTCAAGGCGATCAAGGGCCAATTCGGCGCCTTCTGCGGCCTACGGCTCGACGATACGCTGGCCTGCTGGGGCGAAGAGAAGACCAGCCACATCACGGTACCTGCAGGCGTCAAGCTGCTGGTTCCGTGACCTTCGCGGTCACTTGACCACGACGATTCGCGTGCCTTCGACGTAGAGTCGGCGGGATGACGAGAGCTGCCGATCTGATCACGCCCATGGCCGTACTGGCGATCTGGACGATGTTGGTCCTGTTGCGAACCGGCCTTGGTCGCCTGATCGCCGTGAGAAGGGGCCGCGTTCCACCTGGGGCTTTCCAGGTCGGAGAGAGCCCAGAGGTTCCCGACGACGTTCGCATCGTCAACCGCAGCTACATGAACCTACTCGAGGCACCGGTTCTCTTTTACGTGGCCTGTCTCGTCGCGATCGCGAGTCAGACGATCGCCCCCTCGGTCGTGACGCTTGCGTGGATCTACGTCGGCCTTCGACTGGCCCACTCGATCATCCACCTGACTTACAACCACGTCCTGCATCGCCTGGCGACCTTTGCCCTCAGCAACTTCGTGCTGGTGGCCCTCTGGCTGGGCGTGCTCCTGCGCGCCCATGCGGCCTGACGCAGGAGCTTGATCAGACAGCGACGGCCGGACCTCTTCAACCCGCCGGCGTCGAGACTGGCCCCTGGGGCATGTTGGCCAGCAGCTTCTCTAGCTCTGCGAGGCCGACCGGCTTGACCAGGTGACCGTTGCACCCGGCGGCCCGCGTCCGCTCGCGATCACCTTTCTGTCCCCAGCCCGTCAGCGCGATGATCGTCACGTTCCTGCCCCAGGGGCGCTCGCGCAAGCGACGAGTCGCGCCCAGGCCATCGAGACGTGGCATGCCGATGTCCATGAGCACGAGATCGGGGCGCAGGCGCTCCGCGGTCTCCACCGCCTCGATGCCGTCATGGGCGACGTGAACCTCATGGCCCAGCAGCTCGAGCAGCTCGGCCATGGAAGCAGCAGCATCCAGATTGTCGTCGGCCAGCAGCACGCGTCTGCGCGAGCTCGCCTCGCGAACCCGACCACCCGCGACCGCAGCGGCCTCGGCCGACTCGGTTGCAACCACGGGAAGGCGGACGGTGAAGGTGCTTCCCGTGCCGGGCCCTGCGCTTTCGGCAGCCACGGTGCCGCCATGGCTCTCCACCAGCGCCTTGACCAGCGCCAGACCAATGCCGAGCCCACCTGTAACTCGTTCGAGCCTGCGATCGACTTGCGAGAACATATCGAAGATCCGCGTGAGCGCGTCGGCCGGGATGCCGATGCCGGTGTCACGGATCGAAACCACCGCGTGTCCCTGCTGCACCTGCGCCGTCAGCCAGATCTGTCCGCCACCGTCGGTGTACTTCGCGCTGTTGGTGAGGATGTTTCCGAAGACTTGCGCCAACCGGGTGAGGTCTGCGTGCAAAACCACAGGCTCCTCCGGCAGACTCACGTGCAAGCGATGGCCGGCCGCTTCGATCAAGGGCGCAGCCACATCGACCGCGTGACTGACGATCTCGGACAGCCTGACCTCGGTCCGTTGCAGGTGCAGTTTGTTGCGACTCATCCGTGAGACGTCGAGCAGATCGTCGATGAGCCGGACCATGTGCGAGAGTTGCCGGTGCATGGTCGCTCGCGCCTTGTCGGCGACGATGGGATCGTTCGATAGCTGCATGACCTCGAGGCCCGTCAATACGGGCGCCAGAGGATTTCGAAGCTCGTGTGCGAGCATGGCGATGAAATCGTCCTTCTTGCGATCCGCACTGGCGAGCTCGGTGGCGCGGTCGCGAAGCTCCTGCTCGAGACGCTTCTTCTCGGTGATGTCCTGAAGGATGCCGAACATGCCGATCGCGATCCCATTGACGTACTGGGCGCGCCCCTTGGCCGCAACCCAGACCTCGTCGCGATCGGAACGCCGAACGCGGTACTCGACATCGAACGGCTCGCCGGTGGCAACCGCCTGCTCGGCCTGGCGACGGACGTGAGGCCGATCGTCCTCGTGTAGATGAGATTCCATGGCCGCCCAGGTCATGTCTGGCGGCGAAGGGTGCCCGAAGATCTCCAGCGCCCGCGGCGAGAACCTCATGGCCCCGGTGCTGGCGTTCCAGCTCCAGTCGCCGAGCTGCCCGGCGTCGAAGGCGAGCGCCAACTGCTCTGCCGCATCCTTGAGCCCGCGCGCTGCCCGCGCCCGTTCGATTGATTCCCAGCAACGGCCGACCACGGTCTGGACCAGCTGAATCTCTGTCGACGTCCACGCCCGTGGGGCGGTCTGATGTACGGCCATCGCGGCGGTGAAACGGCCTTCCTTGTGCAGAGGCACGCAGATGACGGCCTGAATGTTGGTCTGGCGATAAGCGGTCAGATCGTCACCCACGCGAGCGTCGTGGTCCACATCGTCGACGACGAAAGGTTCGTTGGCCAGCATCGCTCGTGCGCAAGCGGCGCCGAAGGACGCCACGGTCCAGCGCCCCACGATGCTGGGAACCGTCTCGCTGTAGTCGCCCGTGATGACGAAGATCGCCTCGTCTTCGACCTCGGCATAGGCGCATCGGTCGACCCCCAGATACTGCGCCATCCGCCGCGCGGCAGTCGCCATGATGAGATCGGGATCGGTCATCGGCTGCGTCGCCTCGGACAGCTCACCGAGAAACCGATGGCGTCCTTCGCTCTCGCGCAAGGCGGCGTCGGCGCGCTTCCGGTCGGTGATGTCACGCGCGATCTTCGACGCCCCGATGACGAGGCCCTCGTGATCCTTGACCGGGGAGACCGAAAGCGAGATGTCGACGAAGCGTCCGTCCTTGCGGACGCGGATGGTCTCGAAGTGTTCGATGCGCTCGCCCTTGCGAAGCTGAGCGAGGATGCGCGTCTCCTCGTCGAGCCGATCCGGCGGGATCAGCATCGTGATCGGCCGGCCGACGGCTTCGTTGTGCGTATAGCCGAATAGCTTCTCCGCGCCGGCGTTCCAGGATTGGATGATGCCGTCCAAGGTCTTGCTGAGGATGGCGTCGTGCGACGACTCGACGATGGCAGCGAGGCGGGCACGGGTCTCTTCGTTGCGTTTTCGATCGGCGACGTTGCGAAAGACGAGGACCGCGCCGATAGCACTGCCATACTCGTCGAGCATTGGCGCGGCGGAGTCATCGATCGGGTACTCGGCGCCATCGCGAGAGATGAGCACCGTATGATTGGCGAGCTCGACCACCTCGCCAAGGCGCAGGGCGCGCAAGGCCGGATTTTCTACCGGCTGCCGCGTTGACTCGTTGACGATCTCGAAGACCTCGGACATCGGTCGACCGACGGCCTCGTCCTGCGGCCACCCAGTCAGCATCTCGGCGACGCGATTGAGGAAGACGACGCGTCCGACGGCATCGGTGCTGATTACGGCATCGCCGATGCTGGCGAGCGTGATGCGAAGGCGCTCGCGCTCTTCGAAGAGATCTCTTTCAACCCGCTGCCGCTCGGCGAGAATGCTGCGGACATTCTGCAGCGCCACCGAGCGGAGGCGTCGTTCCTCGTCGTCGCCTGCCATCAGCTAGCCGAGAGCACTTGTGATGCGAGTGCCGTGCCAAGCACCCGGGCGCGTATCTTCGCGAACGCAACGTCACGGCTGGTGGAAGAGTCGTCGCAGAACGGCGAAAACCCGCAGTCATCGGTGGTGCCGAGCTGGGGGATAGGAATGAAGCGTGCGGCCTCGAGGACCCGATCGCGCACCTCTTCGGGGGTCTCGATGTGCGGGTCGATGGGCGCCACGACCCCCACGAAGACGCGCTGCCAAGGCTCGATCTGGTCCCGGATGATCCCCAGGACCCGGGCGCGATCCTTCTCGCCCGCCAGCGCGACGTAGAAGTTGCCGGCCCGGAGACGAAACAAACTGGGCAGCAGCTCGGCGTAGTCGACGTCGGCGCTGTGGGTGGAGTCTCGATCGCCCCCGGGGCAGGTGTGCACGCCGATCTTCTTGCGCTCGGTGGGGGAGAAGCGTGACAGCGCGAGGTTGTTCAAATCGATGAAGCTCTGCAAGAGCGCACCGCTGGGATCGATCTTGACGGCCAGGCGCGCCTCGGTGAAGTCGATCTGTACAGCGTGAGCGCCTTTGTGCAGGCAGCTGCGTACTTCCTTTTCGTGCTCGTCGAGAAGGTCACGCAAGAACTGTTGCCGCGAGTAGCCCGGGATCTCCGTGTCGGGATACATGAGCGATAGCGCGGAGGGCGAGATGACCGCCTGCTTGACGGGTCGCTTGGCGTGGCGAAGCGCGGCTTCCAGATAGGCATCAGCCCGGCGGATGTAGCGGAAAGGGCCCGAAGTCAGCCTTGGCATGCGGCGGACGTGGCCGGCGGCGAAGGGGATTTTGAAGCCATCCGGGGCGGTGTTGGGCGAGCCGTGAACGCTGTAAGTCCAAAAGTTGTGGTACTTGCGCTGCTCGCCATCGGTGATGACAGGTGAGCCGGTCGCCTCGAAACGAGCGATGGTATCGGCGATGGCCTCTTCGTAGATGGGATCGAGAGAGGGATCGGTGCCGTCGCCGCTGCCGACCGCCGCCAGGAGTCGATCCGTCCGGGGGATGCTTCCGATTGGCTCGGTGGGGATCTCAAGTCTCATCGCCAATGTCCTCTCGAGAAACCGCGGCTAAGCGAGCCGTTCCGCCGCGCCACCATAGGCGCCGCTGCCGCGCCTTGCAGCATCATGCCCCAAGGACACCCCTGGCGGCGAGGAAGGTAAACGCCCCCTCCGCGGACACGTCATCGGGCCTGAGGATCCTGGATCCGGAATCGGTGCGGAGGGAGCACCGTACGAAGGAGGCGACGATGGCTCCTTTGACCACGACGACGGCCGTCAGTGGAAGCTGCCCGCATCGGTCGTACCGGTCTTCACCGCGCGGGATGGCGCACCCTAACACGCGGCCCCGGTCGGCTCGTCGGCCAGCAGCAGGCGCGGCTGCGCCACG
>JANNNO010000206.1:0-6208 GCA_031398585.1 Myxococcales bacterium
CGCGGACCCTCACCCGCCGACCTTCGGTCGTCGGCCTCTCCCAGGGGGAGAGGCTCGGAGCGGAGACGGAGCGCACGGCGGGGCTCGGAGCGGGGGCGGAGGGCGCGGCGGGGCTCGGAGCGGTGGCGGAGTGCGCGGCGGGGCTCGGAGCGGAGGCGGAGTGCACGGCGGACTACGGAGGCGCGGGGGGCGCGGGGGACGGAGGGGGCGGGCTGGGGAGGTTGACCAGGGCGCGGACTTCGGAGAGTTCGGGGCGCTCGCGCAGCGTGGTTGCCAGGGGGGCAATCTGTTCGATGGGCAGGGCGGCGGCGGTTTCGGACCACCAGCGGGCGGCCAGATCGGGGCGATCGGCGTTCACGGCAGCGAGCAGCCCGGACAGGACCTTGTCGGCCGGTAGAGCGGCGATCTCGGCGGCGGACCGCCATTCCTCGAAAGCAAGCGGCGGTTTTCGGCGGGCGAGCAGGCGCGCCTGGCGCTCGGGTGCCGCCGGGCGATCGAGATCAGCGATCGGGATGCGGACCATCACGGCTTCGGTGCGCTCGCAGGCGCCCTCGCGCACGTTGAGCTCGGCCATCACCAGCAAGTCGCCGCGATCACGAAGCTTGGCGGCCGCCGCGGGCTTCGCGGCGCCGGTGATCTTGCTGTCGCCATCGACCTTCGCAGCGACCGCTGGGGCGAAGCTTTCCACGTCGACGACGCGGGCGCGCATGCTCGCCGTGGGGGGGCGGTGGGCCAGATAGAGGATGCGCTCACGGCGGCCCCCGGCACCGACGGCGTAAAGAGCGACGGAGCGTCCATCGCGCTCGACGATCTCTCGTAGCGACAGGCGGGCTCGCAGGCCGTCTCGCCCAGCTCCGCTCGGCCGGAAGGCGAGTCGAGCGGTTCGTGGTAAGTGGGCCGCCAGGTCGACCCGAGGGTCGCAGATCGAGACGGCGTCGCCGGTGAAAGCACCGCTGCGATCTGCGCAGCTGACCACTGCCAGCTGATGGCCCGAGGAGAGGCGACGTAGCTCGAGAAGGTCGGGCGGTGTGCTGGGGGTGGGCGGGCGGCGACGGGCCAGATGCGTGGCCACCACGTAGAGGTCAGCGGCCGCGTCCCAAGCAAGTACGCGGTCCGCGAAAGGCGCGCACGCGCCTGAGCCGGCACGCACCGAGCGCGGGGACTCGGCCACCGCCGATGACTCACCGGCAACCAGCAACGCGCACGTCAGAGACCACGAAACCCGCTTGCGCACCCGCGCAGGGTTGCATGTCCCCACTCAGCCGGTGCGACAAACTCACTCGGCGACGGGGATGCCGTCGCGAAAGTAGCTGCCCAGGAAGCGGCGAATGGTGGTGACGGCCGCGGGATGGTGGGTCGAGACGAAGTGGCCGTCGTAGCCGCTCGGGCTGAACTGGATCTCGAGCGCGGTCACCTTGGCCACGCCGAGGCCGAAGTTTTTGCGCACGGGGGCCACCACGATCTCGAAGTGGGTCAACGCGGACGCGGCCAGCACCGGGTTCATGACCGGCAGGCGCGCGGCGGTCGCAAACGCCAGCTGCGTGCTGACGGGCGCGTACTGGTCGTCGGCACCGAGCACGTGCAAGAGGTGGCGGGGACCGTCCCCTGGCATCGGCGCGTGAGCAATGCGACGTCCATGATTGATGGGATCGGCGCGGTCGAAATAGAGCTGCATCAGCGCGAGCACCGGGTGCGAGGTATGTGTCACCGATTCGCCCACCACGAACGGCAGCCAGGTCGACGAAGGGATCGGCTTCTGCTTTTCCAGCAAGCTGCTGGCGATTCCGCCGCCCGTGCCCGAGAGGACCGCGGCTCCGAAGATCGGCTCATAGCCGACCGCAATCGCCGCGGCGTTGCCGCCCTGAGAATGGCCATAGGCGGCGACACGCGTCGGATCGAACGCCCGCTCGGCGCTGCGCAGCTGCGGCAGCGCGCGCGCAAATGCGAAGAAGTCGGCGGCCGCCTGCAGGTTGTTGTCGCGCGCGGCGGTCGGGTTCATCGGGTTGTAGACCAGCTCGTCGGTGGATCGGGTCGATCCGTTCTTGCGCGATCCGTGCAAAACCCCGTCGAAGGTGAGCGTCGCCATTGGCACGCCTGCCCCTGCACCCATCGCGCCCTCGGCCAGCTCCGCGGCCAGGCCGGTCTCGGCGGCCCAGCGGTAGTGTCCGCCGGTGCCGTGACCGTAAAGCACGATCGGCCACCCTGCCCCCGGTGGCATACCCTTGGGTAACGTCAGCGAGAAACAGACCGGCTCACGCCGCACGACCTGCGGCCGCCCATCGACGTAAGCGATGCCTCCGCCGGCGGCGTCATAAGGCGCCACTCCCTGCTGGAACACCGGGATCTCGAGACGACCCCGCCACTCGACGAAAGGCGCATCTGCGGAGATCGTGCCACAGGCAGCCGCACGACCATCGTCACAGATCGAAGTCGCCCCGGGGCCGCAACGAACGAGATCCTTCACCACAGGAGCCGCGGTGGCCTGCACCGCCGCTCGCAAACCGGCCGCCGGCGCCCCGGCGTCCGTCACCGTGAACACAGCGGCTGCGACGACGGCGCTGGCCCCGCCGATCCCTGTGAGATAACGCCGCAGAGGCGCATAGGCCCGCCAGGCTGCCTTGCGCTCGGCGCCGGTGGGCGGCTCCGTCGTGGCCATCGTCACGCGAAAATCGACGTCGCGACCGAAAGGCTGGCCGTCTCGATCGGTCAGCTTGTCAGTGACGATGACGGCGTAGGTGTGGCCCGCTTCGAGGGGAAGCGGGCGTTCGCGCTCGACGATGAGGTGGCGCGCGCAGAGATAACGACCGGCGGGCAGGGTTCGCAGCCGATGGGGGATCACCCGCGCCGAATCGGCGAGCCCCGGCGTGAGATCGACGAACGCGATCGCTCCTGCGACCGCGCTGCCGGTCTTTTCGTCGAAGGCGGCCGGCCGCGTGAGGCGGAAGATCACCACGGGGTTGGGCCCCCATCCGAGCTTCTCGGCCTCGATGGCGCGCACCACTTTGTCGACCACGTCGAAGCCGGGCAGCGCGAAGGGCCGCGGAAAGTCAGCCAGCACGAGCTGGCCGTCGCGCTGGCGAACGTCGTTGGGAAAGGGCAACCGGAAGAAGTCCGCGCTGACGTCGCCGGCACGCGGAATGTCGAAGACGACGCGCGGCTGCGCCTCCTCGGCGGGGCAGGCGTGCGCGCGCAAGGACGCGCTATAGGGCAGAAGCGATTCCGGATCGGGAGCAGCAGGCGACGACGCTTCGACCGAACTGCCACCGTCGATCGGCGCGGCGCCACCAGCGCCGCTCGGACCGCCTTGCCCTGCACCACCCGAAACGACTCCCCCGGCCGCGCCGGACCCCGGGGCGCCGCCCGCGCCAGCATGAGTCCCCCCGCTGCCACCTCCGCTTGCCGTCGCACCGCCATCGGATCGACTCGGAATGCCGGCGATCGGGCCGCCGCCGCAAGCCAGCGTCAGGGAGGCAAGGACCAACCAGGACCAGGAGCCGAGCGCGCGCGCACGAACCATCGAGAAGCCCATAGGGACTTCCCTCGACGGATTTTTACGTCGTCTACAGCGCGATCAAAATTACAGTTAGTACGCCAGTATTTTGACGCTTACAAATCGGCGTAAGCGACCGAGAATTTGTTGTTGGTGTCGTAAATGACGGTGAAGCTCCTGCGTGTCTCTTCGGGCAGCAGGCTCTGCAGACGGCTCTGCCGGCCGCGCTCGAACATGAAGTAGTGGCGCCTTCCCCGCCGCCCGGTGAGCCAGTCGCGCAGGCGCTCGTCGGCGCCCTCCATGTCGAACACGGTGCGCTCCTCGGCGGGCCCTTCGTAGATCTCGTTCTTCGTGTAGAAGGTCTCGCCGCGCCAGTACATCTGGTAGGCGATGAGCTTTTCCTCCGCCGAACGACGGTGTTTATAGAAGGCGGCGATGCCGTACTTCTGCGACCAGTAGGGCGCCACCTTCACCATGTAGACGTCGAGCAGGAAGAAGGTGAAGGCCACCGCCACCGCACAGAGACCGACAATCGACGGCCGCAGCGTGCGACGAATGCCAAGCCCGACGGTCCCCGTCGCGAAGAGGGCGCCAAACACAAGCAGCGGCGTACTGAAGTCGAGCTGGTCGGGCCAGGGGCGGCCGCGCGGGCTGTGAACGTAGTCGTAGGAAAAGAGCCAGAGGAACAGCTGCGACGAGCTCTTCTCGGCCGTCAAGTCGTGCACCACGACCAGGAGCAACGGCAGCCCGACGATCGCCACGAGTCGGCCCATGACCGCGTCTCGTCGCTCCCAAAGCTCGTCGATGAAGCAGCCAATCACGATCGCCAGTCCGGGGATTGCCGGCAGCACGTAGTGATGGAACTTGGTCATCGAGTTCGAGACGACCGCGTAGGCCGCCACGAACCAGATTGCGCCCAGCCAGTAGATGCTCTGCCGGCGCACGTCGTGACTGCGTCGCATCGCCATCGACGCAAGCGCCGCCGGCGCGATCGGCAACCAAGGCAAGAGCGCGTAACCGAGCTCGCGCAGGAAGTATTCGAAGCTGCCGCGATCGCCATGGCGCCCGAGCACCATGCGTCGCCAGTGATTGTCGCCGAAGAGCTCGTTCCACCAGGGATCGCCGTGCCGGATGTACATGGCGTGGTGCCAGGGCACCGTCACCACCAGCAGTGCGACGATGGCGAGCACCAGCCCCGGCAGAATCTGCGCGCGCCGCAGCCGCCCCCAGTTCCAGGTGAAGGTCAGGTAGGCCGCAAAGACGATGAGAGGCAGTCCGAGGCCGGCCAACCCTTTGGCCAACACCGCCAGCCCACAAAGAATCGCCGCGATCGAAAGATAGAACGGCGCCTTGTATTTGATGAAGCGCGCCGCGCAGAGGATGAAGCCGACGAACCCCAGCCAGTACGGAATCATCACGACCGCGCCGTACATGAGCCGCTTGCCGTCGCCCCAGGGGATCGCCACCTTGAGCTGAATCGAATCGATGATCAGCTGTGGCAGCGCGCAGAGTGCAAACACCGCAATCGTTGTATAGAACAACGAATGGTGCGGCCACGAGAAGACCTTCCAGCGCCGCCGCGGCAAGGGCTCGTCGGCATCGTCGAACAGCGCCATCGTGCCGAGCGCCAGCGCCATGGCCATGGGCCCCACGAAGGGCATGTCGGTCATCGCCTGGCGCGCGACCAACGAGAACATCGGGCAGGTGGCGACGACGATGGCGGCCAGAAACCCAGCCCGCCGGCTGACGAAGCGAGCCGTGACGAGGTAGACGGCCAGCATTGCCAGCACGCCCATCAGGCAGAACGGCACCCGCACCGCCCATTCCACCCGGCTGCCGATGGCCATCTCTTCGGGTGGCCCGCCGGGAAGCCCCACGCCGACGGCGTGCATGCCGAGGCTCATCATCCAGAAGGTCAAAACGGGCTTCGACCAGAACTCCGCCTGATCTCGCGGCGATCCTGGCCACCAAGTGCTGATGAAATCGCCCCGCTTGGTCATCTGCCGGGCGACCTCGGAGTAGTGGGTCTCCCACGGATCCCACAGGCCGTAGGTCCCCGCCATCGGCAGATAGAGCAGAAGGCCGATCAGGACGACCAGCCACGCGGCCTGCGCGTCGCTGAGGCGCGAGAGCCAGCTTGTCCCGGCGCGACCGTTGAGGGGGCCCGTGGACGTGACGACAGGATCAGGCAGGGACGTCATCGGCGAGTGGCTATTTACCACCGGGCCGTGCCCCCGCGAACCGCCTTGTCCGCTCCGAGCGCCTCATGGGCGCCAACCGCCTCGATCTTCAGGTCACGCGACGCCGAAGCTCATAGGCGTACACGACCCGGTCGATCAGCGCTTGCCGACCGCTCCCGAGCCGAAAACCAAATCCCGGCGGCGTCGCCCAAAACCGTCCCCTGCACCCACCCGCGACGCCGCCGGTACCACCCGCCCGCAACCGACCCCGATGCGCGAATCCCACCAACCTGCCCCGTCCCCAACCCACAAAGCCGGATTCCGCCCGCCCAACCCCAACCCCACAACGTCCGGCTGTCAGAAACTTCCCGACCCCACCTGCCTCGACCCCATATTCCCCATCCGATGCCGCCGCCGCCCTATCCCGAACCCGCGCGATGATTCCCTTCGGCGGGGCCCGATTTTATCTTTACGGCCCGACGTCATTTTTTTCGTGGCCGCGGTCGATTTCGACCAGTACAGCCGGCCCGTATCGGGA
>JANNNO010000217.1:0-21525 GCA_031398585.1 Myxococcales bacterium
CGGCCGTCAGTCCCGAGTACGACGCCTTCAATGACGCCGGCCCCGCTTGCGGTCTCGAACCTGGTTTCCGGTAGCGACGATCGAGGGGCAGCGCCGCCGCGCTCGACGGCGGTCGTGCGGCGATCGTCGCGCCGGTCAGCAAGAAACTTCCAAGTGCCGAGACCTGCCACGAGGACCAGCGCCGTGAGCACGAGGACGACGGGAGCTCGCCGAGGTGAAGTCGCCATGAATCCCTCTCCGATGGACCGAGACAGCTGCGCGAACGCGCGCCGTCAGTATGGGGTCCGACCCGCGAGGGAGCAGCCGGTTAACGACGTTGTGATCGCGATCCGCGGTGGCCCCGCCGGGGTGTGCGCGCCTCGGGACCGCTCTCCTCGTGGATCCCCTTGTCAAAGTCCATTACCAGGCGATGGCCGGCATGGCTGATGACGTAGCGGCCCTGTCCCCAGGGCGTGCGGGTGAAGGGGTTGTCGAAACGCGCGTATTCGGTGATTGGGATCACCTTGCCCGCCACGCGCAGAGGTCCGTCCCACGCGAAGCGAACTTCGCCGAGGCCGGGGGCGGCATACACGACCGAGCTCGGCGTTGCCGCAATCTTCGCCTCGCTTACGCGCGCTACGAATGCGGCGAAAGGCCCGTCGACCTTTTCGCGGCCGAGGTGCGTGACGAAGAGATTCTGTCGACCCTCGGCGATGAGTCCTTCACCGCCCAGAACCTCGTTCGACCAGGTTGGGGGCACCTGCGAATAGAGGGCGACGTATCCAGAGCCTCGGCGGCCGAAGGTCCAGTTGCCTTTCTGCACCACTTCGTCGAAGGCCGAACGTCGGAAGACGGCGAGGGTTCGCGGCACGAGGGGCTCTTCGGATGGGGCAGGCGACGGCACGGCGTCGCCCTTGGCGTCCGGGGGAAAGATCGTCTTCGGCCCGGGGGGGCGTTCGGCGGGCACGTCGTAGATCGAGACGAGCACGTTCTTGTGCTGGCCGTTGCGAGGCAAACGACCTTGCCAGTATTTGGGTGAGCCACCGGGGTTGATGGTGAAGACCTGGGTAGCCGGACCCAGCGTCGCTTGCCAAATGTGCTGCTGAGCCCCCGGGCGTCCCTTGCGGTAGTCCTGCACGGTCGAGAGCTGATAGTCCGGCGTGCGATACGTGATTTTGTCGACGCGTTCCAGGTTCTGGTTGTCGAGGTCGGGCACCGGCTTGCCGGTCTTGCCGAGCTCGCGATAGGTGCCGAGCAGGGCCTCGGCGTAAGGACGCATCACCAGGCCGTAGCGATGAACGTTGACCTTATCAATGACCTTGAAGCTGCGCTCGATGTAGCTGGCGGTGGAGAACTTGCCACCGCCGCTGAGCAGGAAAAATCCGTCGGGGTGGTCGAACGAGAGACCGAAACGAGGGCCATCGGCGATGCGCAGACTCTGCCGCTCCTTGTTCACGAGCTCTTCCGGCATCGCCTGTGCGGCCGCTTCTATGGTGCGGGCCACGCGATAGCGTTGCGCCGTGGCCAGGTAGACCGCGGCGACGTTGTCGGGTTTGCCGATGGCGCCCATGCCCCAGGCGATGCGCGCCAGACCCGTCGTGTCTTCGGTGGCGCCGCCCGCGGTGATGGCGCGGGGATAGGTCCGGCCGTGCGCGGTGCCGTAGCTGCCCCGGAATGAATCGGCGGCGATGTCGAAGAACATCACGTCGACGATCATGGCGGCCCTGCGCGCGACCTCCGGATCCTTGGCTAGCTCTGCCACGTTGAGCAGGGCGGCCATCGTGTTGATGTAGCAGTTGTTCGAGTCCCACTCGGTAAAGCCGGTCTTGGCCTTGATGTCGATCCAGCGCAGCACCCGGCGTCGTCCGGCATCGGCGTGCCACTTGCCCGGCTGCTTGGCGTTGGTGAACGTCCGCTCGGTGAAGCGTTCGCCGGCGAGGTACTGGGCCGCGTGATAGTTGATCTGGTGGTTCTCGCTCCACATCGAGAGCAGATCCTTGCCGCCCGGTTCGTCGACCCAGTACTTGAAGCCGAGCAGCGCCGCCTCCATCTCCTGCCGAAGGGCCGGCGAGACTTCCGGACCCTCGTGAGCCAGGAGGCGCAGCAAGGCGTTGGCGACGAAGTCACCTCCGTCGCGTCGTTCGTTCAGCGTGGCGATGCTCTTGCGAACTTCGCCTTCGTCGATCGCGCGGCCAACCGCAAGGCGAGCGACTTGTGAGTAAAGGCCACCCGGCGTGGCAGCGGCCGCGTGTTCGAGAAAAGCCCGTCGACGAGATTCGTAGTCACCTCGGGGAGACGACCAGTAGCCCGGCGGGTCTGCCGGCGATGACGTTGGCGCCGGGGTGACCTCGTTCGGCTTCGGCGGCGTTCCCGGTGCGGCGCCCGCGGGCAGAGCCGGCGCGGCGACGGCACTGGCAAGCGTGAGGGTGACCGCGGCGGCAGCCAGCCACGCTGACGCCGACGCGCAAAGAGCTTCGATCACTTGGCCATGGCGTGCGGGCATGAAGGCCTCCGAGCTGAGAACGCTGGCTCGTCCCGGCCGCCGTCGCAGGAAGACGTGCGTCGCTTGCGACGCGTCTTGATCACGCTTGGGTCGTCGAGCTGCCGGCACGTTAAAGCCACCTGCCGAAGGTCGTGTACGGCTTGTGTAAAAGCCCAAGAAGCTCGGTGTTTGGCGCGGACCAGCCTGGCCAGCCTTCGCGTTTTCGGTCGCCCCGGTGGAAGGTTTTGCCCCCCTGGCTTCACTTGGCTGACAGATAGGTTTTTTCATTACAAAGGATTCAGATGAAAACGCGCCGTGTCGTCTTCTTGATTCCGACTCTCGTGACCCTTTTTCTCGCCGCCTGTGACAGCGGAGGCGGTGGCGGCGGAGGTACTCTCGGCGGTCTGCCGGGAGCGGGCGGAACGCCCGGGGCGGCGGGTGGGACGCCCGTTCAGAAGTGCGAAGCCTTCTTGACCGCCGCTTGCAACAAGCTCATCGCATGTGGCCAGGCGCCCGACGTCGCCACCTGCGTCGCGGGCCTTCGCCAGAGCATCCCTTGTGAGAAGGCGGTCGCCGTCGGGCAGACCTACGACGCGTGTATGGCCGCGGTCCCCGGCATCAGCTGTCCCGTCGGGGACAACAGCCTGCCGGCAGCCTGCTCGATGGTCGTCAGCATCGGCCAGTGAGCAACGCCCCCCGCTCGCAAGTTAGCGGGGGGGGCGTCGCTTGTTTGCGAGCGCTCGCCTTCGCAAAGCGGCCGAGAGGCCACGTGGGCGCTCGCGGACGCTTTTCATTTGCGTCGCTCGCTCGACGTCGGCTGACGACGTCGGTCGTTAGTTGTTCTTCGAGCCGGCTGCGATCCAGTCCTTGACCTTCTTGATGAGGTCAGCGGATAGCGCGGGCTTGCCTTTGGGCATGCGGCGATTGGCGTCCGTGCTCTCGAGACGCATGACCACGGCGGCGGCTTTGGCCGACACGCTGGTAAACGCGGTCGCCTTGTCCTTCAGGTTGATGCCGCCCGAAGTCCCCGGGTTGTGACAGGCGCCACCCGCACAGGTGGCGGTGCCGAAGATCTCCGTATGAAGCTCGGTGAAGGTCGGCGCGGCAGGTCCCATGTCCGCCGGGCCCGCCGTGTCGACGCCGCCGGCCCCCCCGCTGCCAGCGCCGCCGGTCCCACTGCCACCGGTGCCAGCACCGCCGGTCCCGCTGCCGCCAGTTCCGCTGCCGCCGGTTCCGCTGCCGCCAGGTCCGGCGCCGCCCGTCCCGCTCTGCCCGCCCGTGGAGGGAGAGCCGCCGGTCCCGACGTTGCCGCCGGAGCCTCCCGATGCCCCCCCGCCTGCGCCGCCGGTTGCGGGTGAACCGCCGCCCGTGCCGCCCGAACGGTTCCCGCCCGATCCGCCCGACGCGGCGCCGCTGCCGCCCGAGGCCTTCAAATCCCCCTTGTCGACCGGCCCCGGCGCGCAGGCGCCAAACCAGGCGGTCAGCGAGAGGATCGAGAGCCAGCGGCTGCAGGTCCTGGCGCGGAGACGGGAGACGGACGTGTCGGTCATGGCAGGACTCTCCTTGGTCGATTCGCTCGACCGGGTGGGAGTCGCCAGGGCTGCCAGAAGTCTTTAGGCGGAAAAGCCCGATTGGCCCGCCATGCCGCGCCCTGGGGCTCTGTCGACGAAGGGCAGGCAGGTCAAGCACGCCATCGTCGACCGCATGCGATGAGTCACCGGACTGACGTTTGCTGGTCCCTGTGAAGGCCTCTTCACCACTTACCCCCGCATGCGCTCGTCGGCTTCGTGCTCCCTCGCTCTGCTGATCGCTTTGTCCGCGTGCGGTAGCACGCCTGAAGAGACGCCTCGTCCCGCGGTGACTGGCGGAAAGTCTGGCTCGCCATCGGGCAGCGGCGGAAGCAAGGCGAGCGGTGGCTCGGGTGGCGGTGGCAGCGGTGGCTCCAACGCCACCGGGGGCACGGCCGGCGGAGGCCCAGTGGGCACGGGTGGTGCGGGCGGCTCGGCTGGCAGCACGGGAGGAACCAGCGGCGGCGGTGCGGGCGGTGAAGCTGGCGCCAACGGAGGAGCCGGCGGCCAGACTGCGCCCGATGTTGGCCCTGGGCCGGCCGAGGTTGGCGTTGGTGGCGCTGGCGGCACGTCCGACGTGGCTGGTCCCGTACCGGCCGAGGGCATGACCTTCCCGGGCCACCCCGCGCTGGTTTCGATCTTCGACGGCAAGACGATGGCGGGTTGGGACGGGGCCGCGTCGGTCTGGTCAGCCAAGGACGGCGTGATGACCGGCGGCGGTCAGCGCGGGCAGGCGACCACGCAAAAGAGCTACGGCAGCTTCCGCTTCGTCGTCACCATGCGCCTGTCGGCCGGCAACGATCACCTCGGCATCTGCCTGTGGGGCACCAAGCGCGTCTTCGATTGCCTGCTGGTCGTCCCTCCGAGCGGCGCCATCTACGACTACGTCACCAACAAGACCGAACGCGCGATTCAGTTCGACCCAGAGGCCAAGCGTACCTTCCACCGGACCGAGGTCCTCGCCAATCTCCAGACCGGCGTCGTGAAGGTCGCCGTCGATGGCGTCGCTCGACCCGACTACAAAGATCCGCTGTTCGCTCGGCGCAAAGCCGGTCCGATCGGCCTGCAGCTTCACTCGGGCGGCATCAAGGTCGAGTTCAAGGAGATGTTCGCCGAGGAGAACCCCAAGGAAGATCGGCTGATCACGTTGAAGTAGACCCCGAGTCGGAAGTGAGGTTGCTCAGCGGACATCGACGAGCTCGCGCGCGACACCGAGGTGGTAGACCAACTCGGCTCGGCGTGAGACGTCGAGCTTGCGAAACGCGGTTGCCAGACGGTTTCTTACCGTGTTGGGTGAAACAGACAACACAGCCGCGATCTCGGGATTGGTCAGCCCCCGTTCGACGAGAGCGATCACTCTGAATTCACTCGGCGTCACGCCGTGACCATCGGCCCAGGCCTGCAAGCTTCGCTCGGTCGGGGAACTTGAGGCGGGGACGAACAGCCGTTCCGCCAACGCCAGGATGGGAAAGACGGCGTCCAAGGCAGGTTGGGCGCGCTTCATGAACCGAGTCACGTCGACGGCACCGGCGGGGGTCAGGACGGCGAGGTGTACGCCCGCGCCGTCGGCCCAGCCCCGAGCTGCGAATGTCCGCACGTCTAGCTTGTGGAGGTAGTCGCGGTACAGGGACAGCCGCTCGCGGCGTGGGGCCCCAATCACGTCGCGGTCTTGCCAGGCAGGACCGCGCAAGCCGCGCAGCTTTTCTGACTCGGAGAATTCCGACAGGTAGGCGCACGCGCGGCGATTGTCGAGCGTCACGCCCGACACCAGATGATGTCCATCGTAGGCAGGTTGCAGGCCCGGGAGGAACCCGCAGATGGCGCCCCCTTCGGCGCCGACCTGCCGGACCAGGCAGGCGAGGGCGGCGACCCGAAATTCCGCCGAGCATCTCGCGGCGAGTGCGATCTCGCCCATCTCTGCGACCAGGTTGGTGAGAGTTCCTGACACCGTTTCAATAACGGCAGCCTCGCCGCCTTCTTCCCCTCGAAATGCAGATGTGTGCGATGCCCGCAACAATCGGGCTGGGTCCATTCGTACCCTCGCTGCGCGGCCGAGCGATCACCACCCTGGGAGCGTGAGACACAGGGACGAATTCGATCGGTTCTACCGGGAACATCAGCCCGCCATCTTTCGGGCAGCCACACGACTGGCGCGAAACGAGACGGAGGCCTGGGACCTCACTCAGGACACCTTCGAGCGGGCCTTGAACGCATACGCCGACTACCGGCCTGAAGGTCGGCCGTTGGCGTGGCTGCGCACGATCCTCCGCCGTCTGTTCATCGACCGTCGCCGCCAGCGACGCCTCATGACTGGTCTCGATGAAGATCTACTGGAGGCTGCCGGTGAAGCGGAGGAAGCGCCGCCCTGGCTAACCGTCGACGAGGCCGACCTCGCGCGTGCAATGGCGGCGTTGCCGTCTGGTCAAAGACGGCTACTCGAGGCCAGCACGTTCGAGCGACAGAGCTATGCCAGCCTGGCGGCGCAGGGGCGCGTGCGGACGGCGACGATCGGGTCGCGCTTGCACCGGATTCGCGCAACCTTGCGCGCGGCGCTCGTGCAACTGGGACGGACCACGCAGATCTGACGTTCGCCGATGCCTCTGGCGGCTCTGCCTGGTCGTCTTGTCGCCAAAAGAAAGAGGCCGCTCCCCAGCGGGAACGGCCTCCTTGTTTCTAACGCCGGCGGCTTATTTGCAGGCGTTGCGAGCGTCGTTGCAACCGTTGGCGCAGATGACGGGAGCATCAGCGATGGAGCAGCCGCGGCCGTCATTCTTGCAACGTGTAAGCACGCCCCGAGTGTCGCCGGCTGCCTGAACGCAGACCGCGGCGGTGCACGCCGGCTGCGCGCAGCAGACGGGCCCGGTCCCCTTGACCTCGCATTTCTGCGTGGCTAGAGAGCAGGTCTCACTGGTCTTCCAGAGAAGCGGGCACACGGGATTTGTAGACTTCTCGCACTTCTGCGCGAGTTGCGTGCCGCCGGCCGGGGGCGCACACCTCGTCGTGTTCTCAGCGTCGCACTTGAGCGGGTCCGTGCAAGGCGGCTTGCCACAGAGGGGCGCCGAGCCCACTTTGTAGCAGCTGTTGTCGCCGGGGCAGCCGCCGGGGAAGTACTTGCCGCAGCCGGCTTCGAGGCGGCATTCCTGCATCTTGTTGTCCGAGCCGCAGACCTTCGAGCCCACGGTGCAGGCGGTGGTGGGGCAGGTGGGGGCGCATTCGGCGATTCGTCGCGGAGACGTCATCGTCTGCTTGCATGCCGTGCCGGCGCCGCAGGTGGCGTCCTTGAAGGTGCCGCAGCCGGCGACGAATTCGCAGACCTGGTACTTCGTGCCCACGCAGCGGGATTCGCCGTCCATGCAGCTCTCGGCGCCGGTGGCGCATTTGCACGAGGTGGTCTTGGGGGTGCTCTGTTCGCAGACCTTGCCGGCTCCGCAGGCCATGTCCGTCCAGACGCCGCAGCCGGCGACGTCCTGGCAGACCTGGCGCTTGGCCGGGCCCTGGCAACGCTGGTCGTTGACCGGGCAGGTCTCCTTGCATTTGCAGTCGGCGACGTTGGCCGCCGGACCGGCGGCGCAGACGAGATTGCCCGCGCAGGCCTTTGCGTGCTGCCAGCTGAGGCAGGCGGGCGACCCAGGCGTCGCCTTGCACTCTTGAACGCTCTCACCTTGGCAGCGTTTGCCGAGCGCGGGGCAGGCGTTGGCCGAGCCGGGGCACTGGCAGCTAGCAGAGTTGCCGGCGGCCACGCAGGTCTGGCCGGTCTGGCAGGTGGTGCCGGGCTTCCAGATCGGGCAGCCGGCTTCGTTCACGCATTCCTCGATGACGTTGCCGGCACACTTCTTTTGACCGAGGGTGCAGACGGGCTTGCAGCGGCAGTCGGCCGGAGCATTCGCCGGATCCGTGCAGGTCTTGTTGGCCGCGCACGTCGTCATGGTCTGCCAGTCGGGGCAGGCGCCCGGGACGTTCCGGCAGATCTGGACGGTGCCGTCGCCCATGCAGCGACGAGCGTCGACGCTGCAGCTGCCCGAGGGACAGCCGCAGCCAGCATTCTTTCCGCTGCCCATGCAGACCAGCGGGGCGGCGCAAGGCGTGCCCGCGACCCACTTGGGGCATTCGTTCTCGGAGGCTTGCTTGCACTCCTCGACGACGTTGCCCGCGCAACGCTTGTTGGAGACGGGGCAGGCGCCCGGACAAACCGGTGCGGTGTCGACGGGGGCCGTGTCGACCGGGGCCGTGTCGACCTCGGCATCGGTCGGTGATCCGCCGCCGCCGCCCGCGCCGCCTTGGCTCTCGGTGTCGGTTGCGCCACCCGCGCCTTGCGCATCGCTGGGCGATCCGCCTGCGCCCGCGGTGGCGCCGCCTGCGCCATTGCCGCCATTGCTTCCGGGCGTGACAGCGCCGCCGGTGCCTGCGGTGGCCGTGCCGCCGGCCCCGCCCGTGGAAGGCTTGGTGGTCGAGCCACCAGTGCCGCCAGTGCCACGGACCGGGCTGGTCGAGCCGGGGATCTTTCCAGGCTCTGTCCTTTGACAGGCCCCTGTGAGGATGAGAACGACGCTCGCCAACAAGGCGGCGCTACGACAGCGAGGAAGAACGTGCATGGATCGCTCCTGGGAGACGCGTTTGGGGGCGCGAGTTAGAAAGTGATAACGTAGCGCGCAGGCGCGCCTTGACGTATACCACTGTCGGGAGGGATGAGACACCCAAACCTCCCCTGCGGCCAGCTTGAAACCGCGATTCCCCGTCGTTTTTTGGTTGCGAACCGCAAGGGAAGTTTTTGCCACGACCAGATACCGGACACTCGTCGGCAAAATTGGAACGAGCGTGCGATCCTGGCGGCTGACGGCCCCGCAACCGATCGCCTCGGCCCCCCCCGCAGCGGCAAGCGTGTTATCGGGTGGGGCTCCAGCGCGTCGCCATGAGAGTCGAAGTCCTCACGTTCCTCCGGTTCGTGGCCGCGTTCATCGTCGTCGTCTTCCACTACGGCAAGAAGACGGTGCTGGCCGAGCCTCGGGTGATGACGGCGGGGCCAGAGATGGTGACGTTCTTCTTCGTGCTGTCGGGCTTCGTGCTGGTGGTCTCGCACGCCCGTCGGCCGGCAGAATCGCTCTGGCGCTTTTACTGGGCCCGGCTCACGCGCATCGCACCCATCTACTGGGTCGCACTCGTCGCAACCATCTGGATGATCGAGGACGATCGCGTGCTGTCGAAGACCGATATGCATTCCTGGCTCATCGGGATGCACGCTTCGTTTTTGCAGGCGTGGTTCCCGGGCTCTTCGATCCGGCTGAACATCGCGGCCTGGTCAATCTCGGTCGAGCTCTTCTTCTACGCCGTGTTCCCTTTCCTGCTCGTGCTGGCGCGGCAGCTGCGGGTGGGCGTCTTTGCGGGTGCGACTGTCGCGGTCTGGTTGATGACCCAAGCGGTGACGGTGTTCACGCTCAACGCCAAGGAGTGGGGGAGCGCACGACCGCTCGCTCACGAGTTGGTTCATCACTTTCCCCTGCCGCATCTGCCGAGCTTTCTCTTCGGCATGACCGCCGGCTTCATCTTCTTGCGCTGGCGGCTCCCGACGACCCGGCGGGCTCGTTGGGGCAACACCGTGCTGGCGGCCGCCGCTGTGATCTCGACCTTCGTCGCGCTCACGCACCGGCTGGCGCCGACCGACTGGGCTGGCACCTACATCCCGACCGGTGCCAGCCTCTTTGCGCCGCTTTTCTTCGCGCTTGTCCTGTTCGTCGCACGGTCCACGGGTGCCGTGGCGGAATTCTTTTCGCGCCCGGTTTTCGTGATGCTCGGCGAGGCGAGCTACGCGTTCTACATCTTGCAGCACCCGGTGCAGCTGCTCTATGCGCGCCACTTCGCGCCCAAAACCGGCTTTTCCATGCCACTCGACGACTTCCTGCTCTACGTGGTCGCTCTGCTGATGGTGTCGCTTGCGAGCGCCTATCTATTCGAAAAGCCGGTGCGCCAGTTTCTCTTGTGGTTGACCAGGGTCGGACGATCGCCGGTGCGAGGCATGCCGCCGGGGGCCGCCCGTGCCGCGACAGATCGCGAGCGGTGATACGGAGGCCCGCGATCGCGCCGACGCACGCGATCGCGCTGACGGCCGCGATGACAACCGATCGCGATCAACGCTTCTGCGAGCTGCGGGTGCCGACGTCAGCGAGCTGCGGGTGCTGAGGGCACGGTTTCGCTGCTGGCGGGAACCGCGCCGAGCTCGCCACTCGGCGTGACGGCAGCCGGACCCTTCGCTGCGGCTCGTTCCGCCCTGTCGCCTTCGGCGCTCGGGCCGTCCCCGCTGGCGCCCTTCGTCTTCTTACCGGCGACGACGACGTTCACGACCATCGGCGGCGCCTGCACGCGCATCATGCCGTTGGGATCCTCTTCGATGCTCCCGGCAGCGGGGTCGGTGGTGGTGGCGGCTGTGCTCGGTAGCGTGGGCACATGACGTTCGGTGGCTGGACCAACCGCGGGATCGACGATCGTGGTCCGTGGGGCGAACGCGATGGCGCTCACCAGGGCCGACCCCACGAAGAGGAGTGCGAAGATACGCCAGCGATGGCGAAAGCCGTCGGCACCTACCGGATTGGCTCCCCCTGTCGGGAGCGAGCTCAACGGCGATCCCAACGGTGACCCGAGATTCATCGGCTTCGTGCTCATCGACGACCCTCCCAACTGCCCCTAGGGAACGATTCAACGGGGAAGTGGATTCACCTTCAGCAAACCCGGGGCCACCCGCGGTCCGCTCATCCCCGCCTCGCACCTTTTCACCGCGCCTGCGACCGTGCCGAAAACGTCGAGGTTTCTTGCGATCTTGCGGCCGTATACCGCGAGTGTCGAGGACTTTCGAAGTGCAAGCCCGCCTACATGTCGCAGCGGCCTGACATCGCGATCACAGCGCACGGGGGTTTGCGGAGGGGGGCGCGATCCCGTTTCCAGACTTGGGTTCAGCGGCCCTTCGAAACGTCATGGCAACCGTCGGAGACGACCTGGGCCTGCGCGATCTGCGCAAGTTCCTAGAAACTGTGGACGTCCACACGTTTTATTGGTTGGCAAACACAGTTGTCGTTGTTCGTAGGCCTGGCTTTCACTACGTTCGCGCATCAGGGGCGGCACCCGGGCGCGGGCCGTACCAGCGAATGCCTCTCACGCGAGGTCCGCCCTGCCGCCGCGCCGAGAAGGACGTTTCCATGAAGAGCGCAACGATGCTGAGTCTCCTGGCACCGGGTCTTGTGGTGATGGTGGGCTCGGTGGCTCTGGCGGCCGACGTCCCCCAGACCGTGCTGCATGTGCCAGCGTCGCTGTCGACGGAGTGGCATCCCAATCCCGGGTTGGTCCAGGGCCGGGACGGACACATCTACGGGACCACGCAGGGGATCAACTCCCGCAGAGGGTCGGTCTTTCGGCTCGCATGCGCCAATGCTTCGTACGGAGCGCTCGCCCTCTTCACGGCGGACGAGCTCATCACGTCACCGCTGGTCGAGAGCCCGCAGGGCGGCTTTTACGGGACCATCCAGGGCGCAGCCGCTGGCCCGCACGTCAAAGGCGGCGTGTTCAAGGTCGCAGCGACCGGCAAGATCGATCTGCTCTTCGCCTTCACCGGCGCCAATGGCGCCAATCCTCAGGGGCCGGTCGCACTTGGTCCCGATGGCACGATTTACGGCACGACCGCCTTCGGTGGGGCCGACGTCGGCCAGGGCTTCGGCACCGTCTGGAAGCTGGCGCCCGACACCGGAACCCTCACCACGCTCTACGACTTTGGCATCGACGACGGCGTGACGAGCGGGGCGCATCCGCGTTCGCGATTGGTGCGTACCCAGGATGGCGATCTCTACGGCACCACGACCTCAGGCGGGCAGTTCGGCGGCGGCACGGTCTTTCGGCTCACCAGCGCGGGGCAGTTCTCCGTGGTCGCGGCCTTCCCCGCGGGCAGCGGGCCTCACGATCTGTTGCGGGCGAGCGATGGGACCTTTTACGGCCGGGCGTTCGGTGGCCTGGGACGGGTCTTTTCCCTCTCGCCCTCGGGCGCTGTCTCGAACGTGCATGCCTTCGTCCCCGGCGAGGGCGACTTCGACGGCAATCCTGGCGATGGCCGCGCACAGGGCGGTGGGCTCCTGCTCGCCAAGAATGGCAAGCTCTACGGCGTTGCCGAACGGGGCGGGGTGAAGGGGCACGGCACCGTCTGGGAGCTGGCGACCGATGGCACGTTCGCTGTGATCTACAACTTTTCTGGCGCGCCGAACCTGGCCGATGGATCACAGCCCTGGGGCCTGCTGGAAGGCAGCGATGGCCACCTGTACGGCACCTACGGTGGCGGCTACAACAGTGGAGGCGTCTTCAAGCTGACCATGCCGACCGGCTCGACGACGCCGGCGCTCTGCCCGCCGGCTCCTCCGGCGCCCGATGCTGGCGTCAGCGACGGCCCGGCGGCGGAGCCAGTCGATACCCGCACGCCCGACCCGATCGATGTCGGCGCCTCCATCGACACCGGCGCGGTCGTCGACACGGCGAGCGCCGATGCCAGCCCGGCACCTGGCGACGATGCCGCCGCAACCGGTGCAGGCGGCGGCTCGGGTGGTGTCGCTGGCAACGCCGGTGGTGCCGCGGGCGGCGGCGGCGGTAGCAGCGGTGCGGGCGCTGGCACGGGTGGCAGTGGAGCGGGGGGCCCGCCCGGCGACGCGGGCGTCTCCGATGCCGCTGCGGACGCCGCGACCAGCAAGGGCGGGGACGATGGTTGCGGTTGCCGCGTGGGCTCCCACGCCGGACCGGCGCCGGCTCCCATCGCCCTGCTTTTGCTGCTCGGTCTGGCGCTGGCCTGGCGTCGTCGTGGTCCAGGGCGCGCGAGCTAGAGACCGGCGCGCCTCCGCGCCAGCAGGTTCTCGTGAAGGTCGGGCCGGCAGAGGCTGGTGGTCGGGATGTTCTCGACCGACCAGCTGCCGTTGCGATAACCGGCCCAGCTGGGATCGATGCGCCGCCCGTAGGACTTCCAGAGCTCGCCCATCTTTCCGTAGAGCTTGGAGGGGACGCGGCGAAGCGCGAGGTGCCGGGGGCGGGACTCGAACCCGCAGATCGCTTTCGCGATAGCGGATTTTAAGTCCGCCGCGTTTACCATTTCGCCACCCCGGCTGGGGGCCGGCGAGTCTCGCACAAAGCCTGGCGCCTTGGGACGGGCGCCAGGTGGCGGCGCGGGCTTACCGGATGCTCAGGATGCCGCGCTGAGCGGCCAGGAGCGCCGCTTCCGTCCGATCGTTGGCGCCCAGCTTCGAATAGATGTTCTTGAGGTGGTACTTGATCGTCGTTTCCGACACGAAGAGAGCGGCGCCGATCTCCTTGTTGCTCATGCCCTTGGCGACAAGCTCCAGAACGCCGATCTCTCGCGAGGTCAACGAGGGGCTCGAAACGCGGTCGGCCAGGCGGGCGGCGACCTCGGGCGCGATCAGGCGGCGTCCCGCGTACACGCTGTGAATCGCTTCGAGCATGCCTTCGGCGAAGGTGCCCTTGAGCAGGTAGCCGCGCGCGCCGGCCTGGACCGCACGATAGACGTCCTCGTCGGCGTCGTAGGTCGTCACGATGATGATCTTGGCGTCGGGATCGGTTTTGCGGATCTCGGTAATGATCTGCGGCCCGTCCATGCCGGGCAGCCGGAGATCGAGCAGCATGATGTCGGGTTTGTGTTCGGCGTAAGCGGCGATGGCGGTGGGACCGTCGCCGGCCTCGGCCACCACCTCCATGTCGGGCTCGCCGCTGATGCGTGTGCGCAGCCCGAGGCGCATGAGGGGGTGGTCGTCGACGACCATGATCCGGATCTTTTTTCCGTCAGACATCAGCGGGTCTCCTCGCAGCCGTGGGCAATGTGAACGTGATGCGCGTTCCGGAACCGGGCGCGCTGTCGATCTCCAGGCGGCCGTTCATACGGCGGGCACGCTCGTGCATGCCGACGATGCCGAAATGCTGTTGTTCGGGTCCTTCGGCGCGCGCTGGATCGAATCCGCGTCCGTCGTCGCTCACGTGCAGCTGCACGTCGCGATCGCGGTAGCGCAGCTCGACCTTGATGGTGCGGGCTTCCGCGTGGCGGAGCGCGTTCGTGATCGCTTCCTGGGCGATGCGGAAGAAGGTCCCCTGGGCATCGTGGGAGAGATGGACGGCAGAGCCTTGCACCGTCACCTCGCAGGAGATCGCGCGGTCTTCGGGGCGCGATTCCGTCAGCCGGCCAGCCAGCCGCGTGAGCGCGGTTCCCAGATCGCCGGCGCCGCTCGGCTGCTCGCGTAGATTCCAGACGAACCGGCGGGTCTCTTCCAGCGATTGAGTGAGCGCGTCCTCGACCGCTTCGAGCCGGCTCTGCGCATTGGCGGTGGTCGGAGGCAAGGCGCTGCGGATGTTCGCCAGCTCGAGCGCCACCGCCGACATGCCCTGTAGCAGCGAATCGTGCAACTCACGGGCGACGCGGCTCCGCTCGGCAAAGACCGCCAGGTACTGTCCGCGGAGACGTCCAAGGCGCGCACGATAAAGAGCGAACGCCATGCCCCCGACCGCGAGGGCGCAGAGGCCGTAGAACCAGGCGGTCTGGTAGATGTGCGGCGCCAGGGTCAAAGCGAGCTCGGCGCCGTGTTCGTTCCAGAGGGCATCGGCGTTACTCGCCTGCACACGGAAGCGGTACTTGCCGGGCGGAATGTTGGTGTAATAAGCGACTCGCCTCGTACCCGCCTCGACCCAGTTGGCATCGAAGCCTTCCAGGCGGTACCGGTGCTGGGCCTTGCGCGGCTCGAGCAGGGTGACGCCGGCGTAGTGGAATTCCAGGTTGCCCGAGCCGGGAGGAAAGTCGGAAGGTCCGTCAAACGTCCGCCCATCGACCACCGCGCGCTCGATCAATACGGGCGGCGGGTGCTGGTTGGTGCGCACCTGCGTGGGATCGATCGTCACCACGCCCCGCAACGTTGCGAACCAGAGCTTGCCGTCGCGGGTCTTCCAGGCGCCGGAGTTGCGCGCCCTCCGGGCGGCGATCTCGCGACGTGTGTCAGTCATGTCGAAGCTGATGACGGAGAGCACGCGCGGGCGAGCGGATGCGGCGACCTCGTCGACCTCGGCGGTGGTGGGATAAACCACGCGCGAGATGGTGCGGCTGGTACCGAACCAGAGATGTCCCCGATCGTCGGGTTGGATCTGAAACAACCAGTCCCGTGACTGTCCCAGCTGCGGGATGAACTGAGCGAAGCGACCCTGGCGTCGCGCGACGAGGCTTGCACCCACGCCAATCCAGAGGGTGCCGTCTCGGGCGCGCGTGATGCCCCGATCGGCTTCCGAGAAGTCCTCACCGACCAGCGGTTCGACCCGCACGACGCGACCACCTTCGAGGCGCCCCAGGCCCCCCGCCGAGCTCAGCCAGAAGACGCCCCGGTCGTCGTGAGCCATACCGCGGATCTGACCCGGATCAAAGCCAGGCTCCGAGGGAACCCTCACGATCTGATTGCCCTCGAGCCGCGCGAGCCCCTGATCGCTGCCCACCCAGAGAACGCCTTGCCCGTCCTCGTAGAGCGAGAAGATGTGACCGTCGAAACGGACGGTCCGTTCGACCCGGCCGTCGCGAAAGCGGGTGAGACCTCGATCTGAGCCAACGTGCAGACCGCCCGCGCGGGCCGGGATGGCGACGTAGACGCGATTGGATGGCAGGCCATCGGCGGTGGTGAAGAGGCGTTCGACGCCGTCCTTCCAGCGCAGAAGTCCCAGGCGGTTGCCGAACCAGAGCGCGCCGCTCGGGTCCTCACAGACCGATTCGATGGATTCGTCACGCAGGGTTGGCGGGCCACGCTTGGTGGGGACGGTGCGATCCGTGAACTGCGCCAGGCCGCCGCTCAGCGTGCCGACCCAGAGACTTCCTTCCCGGTCTTCGAAAAGTGCCGAGATGCTCTCGTCGGGAAGGCCTCCGCTCTTGGTGGTGAGCTCGAACGTGCCACCGCGCCAGCGGCCGAGACCATTTTGTCCACCCACGAAGAGGTTGCCATCGCGATCTTCCAGGATCGGACTGCGCGCACCGACACCGAGCTCGGGCGGAACCGCGATGGTTTCGGTCCGCCCACCCGCGAAGACGAGGATGCGGGCGTCAGTCAGGATGAAGAGCCGGCCGTCGGGGGTCTCGAAGAAGGATCGGCCCGGCGCGACTTCGGGGGCCTCCTCGGGAAAGGGGGCGAATCCCAGCTTGCCTTCATGAAAGAGGCCTCGGTCGGACGCCACGAAGAGCCGTCCTTCGCGATCGACATGGACTGCGTTGATTTCACCGAACTGCACCGGGGCCGCGTTGGCTTGCAGAACGAACCCGCCGTCCTTCTCCCGGAAGATACCGTTGTCGGTAGCAACGACCACATCGCCGCGGGGGCTGTGATGGATGGCGAACACACGGGGCTGCGAGGTCAGCTGTGCTGTGCCGGCGGGACAGGTCCCGAGGGTCCCGCGACGGGCACAGACGATGGGACCGCGGCGAGCGATGATCCTCACGCCGCCTTCGGGACCCGGGATCATGCCCATCACATCGAGCGGGGGCTCGATCGCGAGGCGCACGAGGCGGGCGCCGTCGTAGCGGACCACGCCGCCGAAACCAGCGATCCACAGATAGCCGTCCTCGGTCTGCGCGATGGAGCGAACCATCGAGCCGTTGAGACCATCCCTCAGGCCCCAGACCTCGACTGTGCTTTCCGCGAGGGCGACCTCGGGAGAGAGCGCAGCGGCGGGTGGGGCCCAGGCCCAGCTTACGAGCGCGCCGACGACACCGGTGAGCCGGACCGCCCGCGCGCAGCGAGGGAGCCTGTGGGCCTGCGGGGCGGTTGCGACGGGCAAGCCTCAGGTCGTAGCACAAAACCGGGAGCACCCACCTGCCTGAGCGGGTAGTCAGGAGTGCAGTCACGGTGTGCAATTGGGCGCGCCGGCGTCAAGCGGCTGACGCTGAGTGCGCGTACGTCCCGAAGCCCGTGAAGGCGACGCGCCGGCTCGATGGCTCGTGCGCTCCCACAGCTCAGAGGCTGCGCAGGCGCGTCGTCGAATCGTCGAGGCTGCCTGTGACGCTCACGCGGCGGCCGTCTCCTGTCACGCGCCCTTCAGCGATGGCACGCACGACCCTGGGCAAGAGCCGATGTTCTTCGGCCAGAATTCGCAGCTGCAGCCGTTCGTCGTCGTCATCGTCGAGTACGGGGACGGCGCTCTGGGCGATGATCGGGCCCGAGTCGGTGCCCTCGTCGACGAAGTGCACGGTGCAGCCGGCGATCTTGACTCCGTAGCGGAGCGCCTGGCTCTGACCATGCAGCCCTGGAAAGGCGGGAAGCAGGGCCGGGTGAATGTTGATCACCCGGCGCGGGAAGGCACCGAGCAGCTCGGGCGTGAGCAGCCGCATGAACCCGGCCAGCACGACGAGCTCGACCTCGTGCGCGCGCAGCTCGGCCACCACGGCGCGGTCGAAGTCGAGGCGCGAGCCGTGACGTTTGTGATCGACAATGAAGCTCGGTATGCCGGCGATCTTGGCGCGATCGAGGGCGCCGCAGCCCGGAACGTTGGCGCCGATCACCACGATTCGGGCGGGACCGAGATCGCCTCTGGCGCCGGCATCGAGCAACGCCTGGACGTTGCTGCCGCCGCCCGAAGCGAGAAGGCCCACTTTCACTCGATGAACTCCACCGGCGCGTCGGGCGCGTCCGCGGTCGCCACGCGCCCCAGGCGGTAGGCCGTCTCGCCCTCTTCCTCGAGGATGCGCTGGGCTTCGTCGGCCTTGTCCGCGGCCACGCAGACGATCATGCCGATGCCGAGGTTGAACGTGCGCCGCATCTCGAGCGTGTCGATGTTGCCGAGTTTGGCGATGGCGCGAAAGAGAGCGGGCCACTGCCAGGCGTGCGTGTCGATCTCGAGCTTGAGGCGCGCGCCATCGGGCAACATGCGGGTCGGGTTGTCGATGAGACCACCGCCGGTGATGTGCGCGGCGCCCTTGAGCAGACCGCGCTGGTAGAGCTTGCGCAGCGACTTCACGTAGATCTTGGTCGGGCGCATGAGCGCATCGACGAGCGGCTCTTCCAGACCCTCGGCGACATCGCCAAGCGCGAGTCCCGCGTGGTCGAGGAAGACTTTGCGTACGAGCGAGTAGCCGTTGGAGTGAAAGCCCGACGACGCCAACCCGATGAGAGCATCGCCCGGCGCGATGGTGCGGCCGTCAGCGGCGCCGTCGCGTTCGACGACACCCACGCAGAAGCCGGCCAGGTCGTATTCACCCGCGTGATAAAAGCCGGGCAGCTCTGCGGTCTCGCCGCCGATGAGGGCGCAGCCGGCCTGGACGCAGCCATTGGCAATGCCCGCCACGACGGCCTCCGCCACGCCGACGTCCAGCTTGCCTGCGGCGAAGTAGTCGAGAAAGAAGAGCGGCTCGGCGCCCGAGACGACCATGTCGTTCACGCTCATGGCGACCAGATCGACGCCGACGCTGTCGTGCCGGTTGGCGAGGAACGCCAGCTTGAGCTTGGTGCCGACACCATCGGTGCAGGCAACCAGCACGGGATCGCGATAGCCTTTGGGCAAGGCGCAGAGCCCCGCGAAGCCACCCAAGCCGGTCAGCACCTCGGGTCGCATGGTGCGCTTGACGTGAGGTTTGATCCGCTCGACCAGGCTGTCGCCGGCATCGATGTCGACGCCCGCGTCGCGATAGGTGAGTGAGCGGCTCGGTTTGATTGGATCGGCCATGATGTCTAGGTGCTCTCCGATGGTACCGGTGTCTGGGTGCGCGGCTGCGGGGCGCGGTTTGCGGGGGGAAGATCCCCGAACCGTTCAGCGAAATTGCCAAGCAGGCGGTCGAGCGCGGCGGCGGGATCGGCCGCCGGTGCGAAACGGATGAGATGGGCACCGAGGCCCGCGGCTCGTTCGAGCAGGGCCGCGCCACTGCCCATCACGAAACCACTGAGCGGCTCGGCAAGGGCGGAAGCGGCGTAAAGTACCATCGCGCTCTTGCCTCGAGGCAGATCGAAGAGCGCGTCGCCGCGGGCCTGCAAGACACCCGGGGTGGGCAGGGCACCCTGCGCGGCGGCGGCCAGCGGCTGCCAGGGACCGAACGTCACGGCGGCGGGGCTCTTCACGGGTGCACGATAGCGGAAACGAAGCGGCGCCGACCGCGGGTTCTGTGCGGGAATCATCGCCCGCGCTCGGGCAGGTCCAGATCGCCTTGGCCCCAGGCGGTCGCGACCACGGTGCGCGACCCGCCCTGGTTGCGGTGTTCGCAAAGGTAGATGCCCTGCCAGGTGCCGAGCGCCAGGCGCCCCTCGCGGATGGGAATCGTGAGGGCCGGCCCGAAGAGCGCAGCCTTCACGTGCGCGGGCATGTCGTCGGGACCCTCGTCCTGATGCTGGAAGTAGGGGGCGTCCTCGGGGACGGCGTGGTTGGCCCAGCGCTCGAAGTCCGCACGCACGGTCGGGTCGGCGTTTTCGTTGATGGCAAGGGACGCCGAAGTATGCTGAATGAAGAGGTGAAGGAGGCCCACCTGGTAGCGCGCCAGGTCGGGGAGGCTGGCCAAGATTTCGCCTTGCACCAGGTGAAAGCCGCGGGGACGGCTTTTCAGACGAATGGTTGCCTGGTGCCAGAGCATGGGCGCATGCGTTTTGCCGCGCGGGCGACCATCTGTAAAGTCGATTCCGGTACGGTGAGCCTCGGAGGAAGAAACTGGGCGCCTCCGCGGTTGTTCGAGAAGCGCAGCAGACGCAACTTCGGCTCTCTGCGCAGCATCAAACATTTTGTGCGTACCAGCTCGAGGCGGCCAGCCCGTGGCGCCTAGCCCCAAGGAGGCAGGTTTCAATGAGACGAGACATGGCTACGACCCTGGTGGCGAGCTTGGCGATCGGCATGGGCACGATGCTGGCCCATTCCGCGGCGCCAAGCGCAGCCCCGGTAACTCCCAAGACCCAGGCGCCGCCCGAGGCGCGCGCGCTTTCCCAAGCATTTTCCAACGCGGCCAAGGCGCTGCGCCCGTCAGTGGTTCGCATCGAGGTCGAGACCGAGCAGCCGCGGCAAGCCCGGCGCGGGCGCGGCCAGCAGCCTGACATGCGCGAGTTCTTCGAGCGGTTTTTCGAGGGTGAAGGTGGTGGGGCACCGTTCGCACCGCCGGGCGGGCAGGGGCCGGGCAGAGGCACCGGCTCCGGAGTCGTGCTCGACGGGCAGGGCAACATCCTTACCAATAGCCACGTCGTGCAGCGGGCCTCGAAGGTGACCGTGCAGTTCTCCGATGGTCGGGAGCTGCCGGCGAAGGTCGTCGGGTTCGACGATCAGACCGACGTCGCGGTGGTACGACTGGAAAAGCCTCCCGGCGATCTCGTGGCCGCGCGCATCGGCGACTCGACCAAGGTCGAGATCGGCTAATGGGTGCTCGCGGTCGGCAGCCCGCTTGGTATGGATCAGACGGTCACCGCCGGCATCATCTCGAGCAAGGGGCGCCTGGGGCGCAACCCGACCATGCGGATGTCGGGCGACAAGGTCCGCGAGTTCATCCAGACCGACGCGAAGATCAACCCCGGCAACTCGGGCGGGCCGCTGGTCAACCTCGAGGGCGAGGTGATCGGAATCAACACGCTCATCAACACCGGCCCCGGCGGCGCTTACGGCTTTGCGATTCCGATCAATCAGGCCCGCCAGGTGGCCGGCGTCCTCATCAAGGACGGTCGGATGCGCTACGCCTATCTCGGGGTCAAAGTTGGGGATCTGCGGCTGATCGCGCCCGAGCAGAAGCCCAAGCTTCCGCCCGATGCGCCCAAGGACGCGGCTCTCATCTCCGAGGTCACGCCCAATGGCCCGGCGGCAAAGGCCGGTTTGCGCGCGGGTGACGTGATCACCAAGATCGATCAACAGGCGATCGAAGGCAGCAACGACGTCGTCACGTATGTCTCGTCCAAGCCGATCGGGTCGAAGGTGACCCTGGCGTACGTGCGCGACGGCCGCCCGGCCACGATGCAGGTGACCCTGGGTGAGCTGCCGGGTAGCTCAGAGCTGCAGGCGCAGAACGATGTTCAAAAGGGTGTCGTCGGCGTTCACCTGCAGGACCTCACGGCGGACATCTCGAAGTTCTTCGGCTTGCCTGACGGCACCCGCGGCGCCGTCATCACCGAGGTCGAGCCTGGCAGCCGGGCTGCAAAGGCGGGGCTCGAAGCAGAGGACGTCATCCTCGAGGTGAACCGCAAGCCGGTCGGATCGGCAGCCGAAGCGGCGGCGGCGTTCCGGGCCAACCCGAAGGAGTCCTTGATCCTGAAAGTTCGGCGGGGGACCGCCACGCGCCTCGTGACCGTTCCCGGCGCCTGATCGCCAGGCCCACTTCAAAGACCACTTTCGAAACGCTCCCGCCGCCTGTTCAGCGTGCGTCGGGGGCGTTCTTACTTTCGCAAGTCGAGTGACTTCAGGGCGGAGTCGAGCAGGCCGTTGACGAAGGCCGGACTCTCCGCGGCCCCGTAACGTTTGGCGAGCTCGACCGCTTCGTTGATGCTGACGCGGGCGGGGATC
>JANNNO010000245.1:0-13923 GCA_031398585.1 Myxococcales bacterium
GAAGTACATCTTCACCATCGACCAGGGTGCGCGCCGGTTGCCGACACGGGATCATTACTTCGAGCCGGACTTTGCCGAGATCCGCAATCGCTACCGCCTACACATAGCCAAGCTTTCGGCGCTGCTAGGCGTGGCGACCGACGCCGAGGCCGTGCTCCGGGTCGAGACCGCGATCGCGATGGGCGAGCTGACTCCGGCGGAGAAGCGCGATCCCGTTGTGATCTACAACAAAATGTCGTTCGCACAGCTGGCGGCGTCGAACCCGAGATTCCCCTGGCGGTCGCACCTCGAAGCGCTGGGGCTCGCTGAGCCGGCCGAGGTAAACGTCGTGAGCCCCAAGGCGGTCAAGCAGCTCGAGACCGTGTTGACGCTGCCGATCGCGGATCTCAAACACTACATGCGCTGGCAGGCGGTGAAGCTAAAAGCGCCACTGCTGGATCAACCGGTCCTGCTGGAAGACTTCGACTTCAACGGCCGTGCTCTCGAAGGCGCCGTGAATCCGCCCTCCCGGCGCGGCACATGCATCAGCCGCACCCGCGACCGCTATTCCTTTCAGATCGGGCGTCGCTACGTCGAACGCCACATGCCGCCGGGCACACGAGAGAATGCCGCGCGCTTGATGGCCTCGGTGCGAGCCGCCTTCCGCCGTCGCATCGAAACGAATCGCTGGCTCGACGAAACCACGCGCATGGCGGCGTTGGCCAAACTCGAAGCGCTCGGCGAACGCGTCGGTTGGCCGGATCCACTGCCCATGATCACGATGGTGCAGACCGCGAGGCATCCGCTCGAGGACGACCTCGCGGGCAGCGCGGCCGCCATCATGAGCCTCGGCACCACACTCACGCGGGAGGTGAACCACAAGGCGTGGTTCAGTGGCACGGGGCCGCTGACGGTGAATGCCTTCTATTACCCGCAATACAACGTCATGTTCCTGCCCGGCGGCATACTGAACCCGCCACACTTCGATGCCCGCCGCAGCCCGGTCGCCAACTACGGAGGCATCGGCCGCACGATGGGGCACGAGCTCATTCACGGCTTTGACGACTCGGGGCGCCGGTACGATGCCACCGGCTCGCTGCGGGAGTGGTGGTCGCCCACGGTCGCGGCCGAATTCGGCAAACGTGCGATGTGTGTGGGATCCCAGTACGGGATGTTCGAAGCGCTGCCCGGCGAATTCATCAACCCCACCCTCACGATGGGGGAGAACATCGCCGACATCAGCGGCGTGCGTCTCGCGTTCGAGGCGTTCGTCGCGGACGCACAGGGGATCCAACCGTTCGGGGGATTCAGCGATCGGCAACAGTTCTTCCTCGCCACGGCGCAGACCCGCTGCTCGAACAAGTCGCCGGCCTATCAGTCGAACCTCCTGCGGACCGACGAGCATTCGCCGGACGAGGCGCGGGTGAACCTGGTGGTCGCGCAGATGCCCGAGTTCGCCGCGGCTTTCAGCTGCCCCGCCAACGCCAAGCTGCGGGCGATGCCCGCGTGCGAGATCTGGTAGCCGACTCGGTTGTCTCGTCAGCCAGCGATGGCGGCGGCGATGCGATCGCGCGCTGCCAGCAGCTCGTCGCTCGCGTTGCCGAAGACGGACAGCTCGAGCTCGGGGTCCTGGCGGCGAAGCGTCACCATGCCCGCCGGCGTGCGCAGGCGAACCTCGACGAAATTGCTCGGGATGGCCGCCGTTGGCATCACCAACTGCCCATCGATCATCGCGACCTGACAGACAAAGCCGTCTGCCGCCAGCGCGGTCATCGCGTCGGCCAGCGGCCGGCGAAACATGACTTTGGAAGAGCGCCCCATGCGCACCCGAGCTTACCTGCATGCGGTCGTGGCCCGCTAGCAGCCCGTGGTCAGCGGTCAGACCGGTGGGAAGCCAGAGCCGGCACTGCGCGTCCCGCAACGCGGGGATCCTGACCCCGGGGAAGAACCAGAGCCTCGATATCGCCGCGGCCTTGGCGACACCGTGCTCGCCCGTCTTTGGTCGTGATGCACGTGACGAGAGCCTCCTGTCGGCCCTGGGATTCCTCGGCCGACGGCCGCACCGCCGCGGGCGAGACCGACGAGGTCGAGTCCGTTGAGGGCGGGGAGTCGCTGCCTCGGGCCGTATCCGACGAGTCCACGACAGCGGGGAGCTTGTGTTCGGTGGTCTTGGCCGCGATCGCGGCGTCGTCGCGCTTGGTGGTTTTCCCTTCCGACTCGTCAGTATCGGATGCAACTTCCGACGGCGAGCGAGGCGGCCGAGACGAAGGAGGAGGCGACTTATCCTGACTGAGGAGATTTGCTTCGGCGGCGCCTGAAGTTTTGGCAGCCTGGACGGTCGCCGCCGTCGTTCCGGTCGCGACCGGCCGGGCTTCGAGGCGACCAACTGACGGCGAGGCGGTTCGAGGTGTTGACTCACCGTCGGGGCTCGCGTCGAGCACCGACGACTCGTCAGGCGGCTTATCCGCGCCCGGCGCCGCCGCCGCCTCGCTCCCCAAGCCGTTGACGATGCCCCCCATCAGCACGAGGGCAAAGAGGGTGGTGGTGCGGAAGCGCGAGCGCATCGACTGCCCGGCAAGGTGGGACTGCCCGGCCGCTCGCGCAAGAAACGGGGGGACCTGAGGCGATGCCCGTCTGGGCGTGCGTCCCCGTTCACGGGATCAGGGATTCTTCTTTCTTGCCGCCGTTCCCGTTCCCGTTGCCGCCGTTCCCGTTCCCGCCATTCCCAGTACCGTTGCCCCCGTCGTCGTCGTCATCGTCGTCGTCATCGCCGCATTTGTCCTTGCTGCATTTGGCGCACTCGCGGCCCGCGGCCTTGCACGCTTCCTTGCACGCCTTGTCCTTGTTGCAGCAGCACCCGGGCGCCGACGGAGGCGGATTCTGTCCCGGAGGATTTGACGTCCCCGGTGGCATCATCGGCGGCGGGGTCGCTGGAGGCATCATCGGCGGCGGCATGGCCGGCGGCATCGCCGGAGGCATCGCCGGAGGCGGAGACATCGGCGGCTGCGACGGCGTCATCGACCCCGCGTCACGCGGCGCCTGCGGCGAGCCCGCATCGTCCCTGGACGGCGGTGGCATCGAAGGAGGCGTCACGCCAGGCGGTGACGTGCCTGGCGGCGCGGGCGGACTCGCGCCCGGCATATTCATGGGAGGCGCTACACCCGGAGGGGAAGGCGCGGGTGTGCCGGTCGGCCCCGTGTCTGCAACGCCGCCATCGACAGCGGGGACGGCACTCGGTCCAATGTTCGGCGCCCCGGCATCACCGGCAGCTTCGCCGATGCCGCGCAGGATCATGCGTTGGGTGACGGTGCGCCCCGTTTGAAAGAAGAGTCCGCTCGCCTCGTCCGTGCGGGCAAGCATTTGACCGCCACGGTGTCCCTCCGCGCGCGCCGAGAGCGGACCCATCGCTGCCCCGCCATGCACGAGCACGAGCCGCAACGGGAAAGTCTTCGCTTCCGCCCCGATCAGTGAAGCTTGCGCAGACTTCCCCTCCGCTGCTAGGCCGGGGCCTTTTACCGTGAAGGTGACGACATCGACCGAGCCCGCAGGCAAAGCGCTCTGCACTTCGAGCACGATCGCGGTCGAGTCGTCGGCGCAAGCGAGCACGCCCACCGCAAGGAGCGTCGCCATCCCCAACCACGTGGATCGCGTTCGAGAGCCCCCGGAGCCATCGTTCCTCTTCCTGTTCGAGGTCATGGCATTGCTCCCAACTGCCAGGTGGCCACGTTCCCACTCGGAGCGGGCGAACCGTCCCGACTGGCAATCACAGCCGCCGTAGTCATTCCTGCCGCCACAGCACCCACCAGTACCCAGACCCAAGTCCGTCCTGCCGGCCGCACGCTTGGTGGTGCGACATCGGCCGCCACCGCGACATCAGCCGCCACCGCCCGCGTGCCAGAGGGCAACTCGAACGCGACGGTGCGATGCTCGCCATCCTTGAGGAGCAGATCCTGACTGCGCACGGTTCGGCGACCCTGCCGAAGCTCGACCTTGTGTACCGAGGGATCAATCGGCATCGAGACGCCAAGCTGTGCGACATCGAGCGGTCGTCCGTCGATGAAGACCGCTCCGCCCTCCACGGCACTGGCCGGGGGCCGCACGGTGAGAAAAGCGATCCGTGGCAGGACCTCGCCCAGCCGCACGCGCGCCGCGTCCGCTACCTCGTGGCTCGCTTCGGGATCACCGGCAAGCTCGCGCAGAAGCTCGGAGGCGCGCACGAGACGCCCGGTTCGCATGAGGGCGGTCGTCAGGTTGTATTTGACGATGGGTGACGGCCGAAGTGCGGTGGCCCGTTCGAACCGGTCGGCAGCGTGATGCCACCTCCCTGCATCGGCGTGCAGCAGTCCCTCTTCGAAAAGAGCCCGCGCGGCGGCACGCCGTTCAACTTCGTCGCCGCTCGGCGGGTCCTTTGCCATCGGGTTTGCCACCCTGCCTTCGGCCGCAGCGCCGAACGACGCGAGCGTCACCAGGCAGAGCCCCGCCAAGAGCTCGCGTCCCCGCCTCATCATCGTCGCCTTCATTTTCGTCGTTCTGAACACGGGCGCCGTCCCTCACACGACCTAACTTCTAGGTGGGGCTGATGGCACGCGCAGGCAACATCATTGGGGGGAAGTACCGACTCTCGGAACTCATCGGCGAAGGTTCGATGGGAGCCGTCTGGCGGGCCCAGCATGAGACGTTGGATCGCCCCTTCGCGATCAAGCTGCTCAAACATTGCTCGGACGACGTCAATCGCCTCGAGCATCGTTTCTTCGCCGAGGCTCGGCTAGCGGCCGCCGTCCGTCACCGCTTCGTGGTCGATATGGTCGACTACGGCATCACCGACGAGGGCACGCCCTACATGGTGATGGAGTACCTGGACGGCGTCTCTTTGGCGACGCGTCTGATGAAGGGCCCGCGGCTGGGGGTCAGGGAGCTACTTCGGCTCATGCACCAGGCGCTCTCGGGGCTGGATGCCGTTCACCGCGCCGGTGTGCTCCACCGCGATCTCAAACCGGAGAACATCGTGCTCTGCCCGGACGGCGGCGATGTGGTGGCGAAGATCGTCGACTTCGGGATTTCGCGAGAGCTCGACCGGCCTGATCGCGGCCCGGCTAAGACGGGCATGCGGCTCACCATTCCGGGAACGACCCTCGGAACGCCTTGGTATATGGCCCCCGAACAGGCGCAGGCGCTGAGCACGGTCGATCAGCGCAGTGACGTCTACGCTGCTGGCATCGTCATCTATGAAGCGCTGGCAGGTCGCTTGCCCTACGACCACGAAGAGACGCACATGGTGCTGCTCATGGTGTCGGCCGGCGGCGCTGCCCCTCTCTCCTCGCATCGGCCGGATCTACCGAATGCCGTGTCGGATGTCATTGCCAGGGCCATGGCGCTCGATCCGGGGGCTCGGTTCGCATCGGCTGCGGCGATGGCCAATGCAATCGAGGGACTGATTCCCATGGTGGCGGTCTCGGCCGAATGTCGCTTGCGTGGCGAGGTTGGGCTCCTCAATGCGACGAAGACCCCACCTCTTCCCGAGCTGGGCGGGCAACATCGCGAGACGCGCAAGAAGTCACGCTGGCAGAGCCCTCGCGTCGCTCCCGCGACACTTCCGCGCAGACGCGGCACCAACGTCGCGGCGGAGACCGCTCACTTTGGACAGATCGCGGCTCCTGACCTGCGGTCTGTCGAAGATGCCCGCGCCGAATCGGGATTGCACGCGCGCCCCGACCCCGCCCCACTCTCTCGTGCGCCAACGCTTCCGATGGCCCTGGCTAGGGTGGGTATCGCGCGGATGCCCGGAAGGCCCTTGTTGATCGGGGCGGGCACAGCTCTACTGGCTGGGACGCTGGCCATTGCGATGTGGATGCGGCCCGCCGGCGGAGGGCCGAGCCTCGAGCGATCGCAAGCGCGCAGGCCCGCCTTGGAGCTCGAACTCCCGGTCGTGGTGTCGGCCCGAGCAGATCGCGATGGCGTCGCGAGTCGGGCAAACGACGCACGCATCGTGATGGCGGCTCGCCCGGATCGCGCGGCAGTGCCCTCTCGGCCCGGGGCGCTCACTCCTCACAAGGCGACGACGGCGACCGGCGGCGGTGCGCTCTTGTCGACCCAGGTGAACACGCTGTCGACGATGGTCACGGCGCCCGGTCTTACGCCGCCCGCGGGCGGCCCTGCCGAGCCGGAGAGCCGCCCCAAGCGCCGCGCGCGCCGCCCGCCCGAGATGTTTCGTCAGCCCGACTTCTAGGCAGGCGGGGGCAGCGTGCAAGGTGGCGACGGCGACGGCCCCCTCACCCGCGGAGCCCTTCGGCTCCCGCGACCTCGCCCCGGCTGAAGGGGCGAGGTGAAGAAGCGGTCGCGGTAGTCAGCCGCTCACCGCGGAGGGTGGCGGCGTGAAGGCGCGAAGCGACGATCGCTCGTTACTTGGTGGTGATGAGATCGTCGACGGTGGGGTTCTCTTCGATGTGGACGTCGGTCCAGTGAATGACGTGGCCGGCGTTGTGGGCCTGCCAGGCGACGGGGCCTTTGAGTCCGCCACCTGAGACGGGATCCTTGAACTTCAGGATCTCGACACCTTTGCACGGACCCTGGCCGGGTGTGAGCTTGCAGCAGGCTACGCGGAACTCGCCCGTGGTGCCCTTAGCCAGGATTTCGCACTGGCTCCAGTCCATAGAGCTGGCGCCGGAGCTCCCGCCGACGCTGGTCTTGCCGCCAGGGCTCTTGTTCTGTCCCGGGCGGTAGTCCCACATGGAGCGGCCGGGCGGTTGGTACTGGATGCCGCCGCAGGCGTTGTTGGGGTACATGCCGCCGGCGTTGCGCTGACACCAGAGCAACATGTTCTGGGCGTGACCGCCGCCGAGCAGGCGGTTGGAGAAGATGAGTCGGAAGTTCTCGTAGGACTTGTCAGTGGCGAGGAACCCGCGCGAGGCGCCGGTGCTGCGCATGACCGGCTTCATGAGGCGGTCGTCCATGATGACGTCGTACTTCTCGGTGTTGGCGTGCCAGCCGGTGAGCGTCTTGCCGTCGAAGAGAGAGACGCAGCCCGGGCAGCCCTTGAACGAGCCGGTGCCCGTTGAGGGAGGAGGCGCTCCCGTCTCCCCCGGCGCTGAAGCATCCACAGAAGCTCCCGAGTCGGAATTGCCAGCGTCGCTGTTGCCGCCACCCGAGCCGCCCACGCCTGCGGTACCGCCGCCGGCACCTCCCGTCGTCCCGCCCGCGGTGCCGCCTGTGCTTGCGCCCGCCCCACCGGTGGCGCTCGAGCCGGCCGCACCGCCCGTGGAGCCAGTCGCGCCGCCGGTCTTGGCGCCGCCCGAGCCACCTGTGCGGCCAACGTCCGGTCCCTTCCCACCTGTGCCACCGCCGGGGGTCCCGGTCTCCTCGGGTGCCGGACAACCGAGGAGCAGGGTAGCCAAACCAAGAGCCAGAACGACTGTCGTACGCATGACCAGGAAGTGGCGTGGCCGCCTACATCGCGGGTCGCATTTCTGCATTTCGCATAGCAGAAAAACCCAATAAAAACGTTGTTATGCACCACGATCGCCTCGCAGCAGGGCCGGACCGCCCAGCGCCTTGCTGGTTCCGGCGTCGCGCACCGCCACGGACGTGATTTGCACGAGCGGGCACGATTGATTCGTTCTTGGGCCATCGCGTGTCGCCAGTGGGACTTCAGCCTCGGGGTAGGCGCCTCTCTACCGACGCCGCTCGTGGATTTTTAAGATCCACTTTGGGTAGATTGAATTACTATTTCTATGCACGAATAAGCGCCGTAGGTCCGGCGCGCGGCGGTCACGGGAGGTCCCAAGATGGCGATGGAGATCAAGTCCGGCAGCGGGTCGTTCGGCATCCAGCAGGCGTTGCAGAAGAGCCTGGGGAAGCTCGCTTCGGGCAAGCGACTCAACAGCGCGGCCGACGACGCCGCGGGATTCGCCATCGCCGTCAACATGGAGGCGCAGGAGCGGAGCCTCGCCATGACGAGCCGAAACGCCCTCGATGCCGTCGGCCGCATCCAGGTCGCTGACGGCGGCCTCGAAGCACAAGGCGAAAGCCTCGCCCGTCTTAGAGAGCTCGCGGTCCAGGCCTCCAACGGCACGTTGTCGGGCGCCGACCGCGACGCCATCGCGACCGAGATGCGCAGCACACTCGACGAGATGAACCGCGTGGCCGGCGACGCGGAATACAACGGCGAATCACTTCTTTCCGGCGACAGCACCCGCGAGTTTCAGGTCGGCACCGATGGCAGCAGCAACAGCCGCATCGGCGTCACCATCCAAGGCAGCACGACCACATCGCTCGGGGTCGACGGGATCGACTTTTCCTCCGTCGCGGCAGCCACGTCGGCGCTCGAGGACATCGACAGCGCGATCGAGCGCGTGAGCGCCAACCGGACCAGCCTGGGGGCCGCGCAGAACCGCCTCGCCTCCGCTTACATGAGCTCGTCGGTGGCGCGTGAGAGCGCGGCGGCCAGTCGCTCGCGGTTGCAGGACACCGACGTCGCCAACGAGACGGCGGCCTTGTCGCAGTCGATGATCTTGCAGCAAGCGGAGCTGTCGGTGATGGCGCAATCGCGCGCGCAAAAATCGAGCATGCTCCGCCTACTGGACTGAGCGGGCCCTGGTAAGCGCGGCGACCACCGTCGGCAGGTGGGTCGTCGCCGCGCTGACAGGCGCAAGGCCACGGCTGTCAGTCAGACAGCTTGTGATCGCGCGCGATGGCGCGACCGTCGGTCTTGTGGAACGCCTTATCGACGTGGCGCCCGACGACCGCAGTTAAGCGGTCGATCGCCCGATCGATCGCCGCGCGCAGATCATGCTCTCGTTCCTCGACGTTCACGGGCTCCATATGCGCGAGCCGCGCCTCGAGATGGCAGACCAGGCCGTTGCCGCCCTTGGGGCCATTGACGTCGCGTACATGCACGATGACCCCGAGGACATGGCGGCCGAATTTCTCCAGCTTGTGCTCGAGCTTGCCCCGCGTGTACGCCACCACGTCTTCGGGTGTGTGGAAATCGGGAGAGTGAAACTCGAACTCGGGAAGGTGATGTCCGGCTCCGTTGGACACTTGCATGATCGGAACGTGGGTCCCACCGCGCCGGGCCGCCAGTTCGACCTGGCGACCCGTCGGCCAATCACCGAATGACAACGACGGATCCGGGGCTGAGGCGAGGCGGCGCTCCACCCAAGCCGCCCCGTCGCGGCGGGCCATGCCCGCAGGGAAGGGGGAAGGGACGCGAGGCCGTTGTTCAGCCCCGCCCCCGCCCCCGCCCGCTCCCGATCAGGGCGTCGTGATGGTCACGTTGTCGAAGACCGCAGTCGCCAAGGTGCCGTCCACGTGGCTCGTGATCGCCAGGCCCGCGGTGATGCTGGCACCTACAGACAGCGTGACGGGCGAACCGAGGGCGCTGTAGGTCGTGCCGTTGGTCGAGTAGGACGCCGTGAACATCGTCCCGTTGCGCACCAACCGCAACCAAACCGGACGGGTACCGGGCCCCGCTGCGACCGACGTGCTGCTGCCGTTGGTTCCTGTGCGCGCCTGCAGCCGATAAGAGTTGGCGTTGGTCGGTGAGACGAGCGCCATCACATTGCGGGATCCGGCGGCCGTCGTCTCGCGCATCATCACGCCGGCTTTCGTCCAGGTGTTGACGTTCTGGACGGAGACCACGCGGGCCGTGATCGTCATGTTCCCGCTGATGGTGCGATAGACGTAGCGGAACTCGTCAGCCGTGCCGTAGATGTCGGCGCCCGAGCCATTGACCGTGAAGGTGCCGCTGCTTTCGCTGAAGCTGCCGGCACGCGCGACAGCACCGACGTCGACACTCGACCAGGTGACCGGCGGCGCGGTCGGGATCGCGGAGACCTCCGTCGACGAGGGCCCTTCGCCCCCGCTGTTGCTGGCGGCAACGACATAGTAGTAGCGCGTGCCGTTGGTGAGGCCGGTGTTCGAGTAGGTCAGGCCGGTGACCCCCGTGACGACGTTCGTGTAAGGACCGCTGGCGACCGTCGAGCGCTTGACCGTGTACCCGCTGACGACGCCAGTAGCGGCGGTCCAGCTGAGATCGATCTTGGCGTTGCCCGCAGTCGCGTTGAGGTTGCCAGGCGCTCCGGGAAGCGGAGGCGGCGCCGGGACGGCCGAGATCTCGCCCGAGTCGTTGCCCTCGCCGGCCGCGTTGCTGGCCGAAACGACGTAGTAATACGTGCGCCCATTGTCGAGCCCGGTGTTGCTGTAGCTGGTGCCGGGAATGCCACTCGCCACGGGCGTGTACGGCCCACCCGCCACGTCGGCGCGTTTGACGGTGTAGCTGGTGACCGGCCCTGCGGGCGGCGTCCACGTGAGATCGATCTTTCGATCACCGGCGATACCCGTGAGGCCGGTCGGCGGCTCGGGCTTCGTCGGCGGCGCAGGACGCGTGACGGTCACGTTGTCGAAGACCGCGGTCGCCAGGGTGCCATCGACGTGGCTGGTCACCGCAAGGCCAACCAAGATCGTCGCGGGCAACGCCATCGTCAGCGGCGCCCCGATGGCAGTCCAGTTGATGCCATCGACCGATGTGAAGCCGCTGAAGACATTGCCGGTGCGGTCGATCTTCAGGTAGACGGGAACCGCTCCGTTGCCGCCGGCGGTGCCAGTCGAAGTGCCATTGGTCGCCGTGCGCCGCTGGAAGCGATAGAGGTTCGCCGCCGTCGGCGAGGTCAACGTCATCACGTTGCGCGCGCCGGCCGCGGTCCCGTCGCGCATCATGACGCCGGCTTTGGTCCAGGTGTGCGGGTTGGTGAGCGAGACGACGCGCGCCGTGATGGAGCCGTCGCCCGTCAACGCCTGGTGCACGAAGTGGAATTCGTCGGCCGCGCCGTAGATGTCGGCGCCCGATCCCTTGACGGTGTGCTGCTCACCCGATTGGGTGTGGCTGCCCGCCGCTGCGACGGCGCCGATGTCCTGACTGGTCCATGGCGAAGGGGCAAACGTCGCCGTGTAGGTCGTGGCGGTCGCAGGCGCCACGATGGTGTGGCTTGCGCCTCCGCCATCGGACCATGAGGAGAAGCCATAGTTGGTACCGCCAACGATCTGGCTCGACGCCGAGACCGTGAACGTCGACCCGACCATCACGGTACGTGTGAAAGGCACCGCGGCCTGCTCGAAGTTGAACCCGAGCTGCAGCGGCGGCGTGGTGCCGGGAAGCGCGTTGAAGGTCACGTTGACCGTCTCGGCATGAATTTCGCGCGTCGTGAACGTGGTGATGCCCGACGAGTCACGCGCACGCATGACGAGGCGCAGGTACGAGGGGAACTCGTGATCCGGCGCCGGGAAGCTGCCCGACGCAACCCCGTCCCAGGTGGTCACGCTGTGGGTGTGGCAGTCATTGGGGCAGTGCTCGACGAAGAGCTCCCAGGAGAGCGCCGACGCGGGCAAGGGACCGTCCTCGGGATCCGTCGCGCTGCCGGAGAAGTTGATCACTTGGCCGACGACGAAGCGGCTGCCCACTTCAGGAGTCGAGATGGTGCCCGTCGGTGCCGAGCCAACGATGATCGTGACCGGGCTGCTGACGTCCGATCGGGACGCCTGGTCGGTCACGCGCACGCGCACGGCGAAGGTGCCCTGGGTCGGGAAGGTGTTCTGCGGCGACACGCCCGTGGCGTCGTCGAATTGATCGTCGGAATCGAAGTCCCACGCATAGGTCAAGGTGTCGCCGGACGAGACGGGGATGGAACCCGCCGCGCTGAAGGTGACCTGCAGCGGGGCTGCACCCACCGTCGGGTTGGCGCTCGCAACCGCGGTCGGCGCCTGGTAACGAAGACGACGAACCTGGCCGTTTCCGTGGCTGACGTAGAAGAGGTCGCCGTTGGGGCCGACCTGCAGATCGACCGCGCTCGACGCCCCGGTCACGAAGGTCTGAACGCTGCCCGTGTTGGGCAACCCGTTGGTGCCCGGGTACATCACCCAGATGCAGCTTCGCGAGTAGTCCGAAAAGAAGAGCGCGTTGTCGTAGGAAGAGGGGTAATTGCCACCTTGATAAAAGGCGAGGCCCGAGATCGCGGTGTTGCCGATCGTGGTGCAGGTGTCGTTCGGGTAGACCTTGGTGTTGAACTTCACCGAGAAGTACGGCGCCTGCGCCTGCGTGGTCGTGTAGAGGTTCTCGCAGTTGGTCAGGTTGAGGCCATCGAAGCCGGGCTGCTTGGCCGGGCCTTCGTAACAGGGCCACCCGAAGTTCTCGGCCGGCGCGGCGATCGCCACCCGGTTGATTTCGTCGTATTCCTTGGCGCCAACGTCGCCGACCCAGACCTCACCGGTTGTGGGATGGACCGTGAAGCGGAACGGTGTGCGGAAGCCTTGCGCGAGGATACGCCGCCCATCGATGTCAGCGTGGGTCGAGTTGGGATTGCCCGGAGCCGGATCGCCGGTATTGGGATCGACACGAATGAGGGCGCCGTTGAGGCCAACGTTCTGGCCGGTGCCCCGGCGGAGACTCTGAACGCGCAGGGCGCCGCCCCATCCGCTCGGATCCTGCAGGGGATTGACCGGAATGCCCCACTGACCGGTGTCGGTGGTGTTGTGAAGGGCGCCGTCGCCGCCCGTCGCGTAGAGATAGCCGTCCGGACCGAAGGCGATGTGGCCAACCGAGTGACCCGGGAACTGCTGCGGCCACTCCGTGATGAGCACCGTCTCGCTGGTGATCGGATAGCTGCCGGTGTCGACGATGCGCGCGAGCCGGCCGTAGCTGACACAGCCGTCCTTCGTGCCGCCGGGCGGATCCGGGCAGGTGTCGGTGCCGTTGCGGTTGGCGAACGAGGTGCCGTTCTCGGAGTTGGTCGCCGTGTCGTGTGCGTAGAACACGAAGACGTGCGGCGTGGCGGGGTAGTTGGGGTGAAGCGCAAGGCCGTTGAGGCCGCGATCCCAGTAGCTGTTCACCCGCCCCGAAAGGTCGGCGAAGACCGTCGGCGTCGTGTCGGTGAGGCTGTCGAACAGGAGGATGCGTCCGCCCTTTTCGGCCACGAAGACCTTGCCGTTGGAGGCGAAGCGCGCAGCGGTGGGCTTATTGAGGCCTGAGAAAATGAGCGTGTCGCTGAAGCCTGCCAGGGTCACACCCGAAGCCGTGCTTTCGGTGCGGTTCTCCTCGGCGTGGGTCGCCACCGGCGGCGGGGCGGAGGCGGAGCTCTCGACGGGGCGTTCTCGGCTCTGACAACCGACCGCCATCAAGGCAGCGATGGCGGCGAGAGGGCCTGCCGATCGCGAGGTCGTGAGACGGGATGCGAGGCGAGACGAAACGGGGCGGGACTGGTGCGCGTGTTGGTGCATGAACGCCTTTGCGGAGGGACGGTACTGTGACACGGATTCGTGCCCCCTCGGCGGCATTACACACCATCTAATTTGTAATCAAAAAAACACAAAAATTCAGACGCAGATCGCGAGCGCGACGAGCCAGCACCGATCGATGCGCCGCACCTCACCCGCCGGGCTCGCCAGCGGGTGAGGGAATCGCTCAGGTCAGCGGCAGAGTTGCGGGAGGCCCCCGCAGGTGCCCGTCTTGCACGTCTGGCCGTCGCAGCATGGTTGCCCCATGCCGCCGCAGGCCTGGCAACGAGCGTTCGTGCCGAACCCGGAGCAGCTGGTGCCCGGTTGCGAGCAGAACCGCGGCACGTTGGTCTGCCCGATCTCGCAGCAGATCTGCCCGAGGCCGCCGCAGGTCATCGCGCCCATGGTGCAGCTACCATTGGCGTTGCAGGTCCCCGCGGTGCCACCGCACATGGCGCCGGCAGCCACGCAAACTTGATCGTCGTTGAGGCAACCCGCCGTGCAGCTGTTGCCCGGACACGCAGGCTGCATCGGCCCCCCACACGCGCCACACATCCCTCCTACGCACGCCTGACCGGCTTCGTAGCAGAGATCGCCGTCGCAGCAGCGCTGCCCGGCGCCGCCGCAGCTGGCGCAACGACCGGCGGTGCAGACGCCGCCGCTACCAGGACCCTGCAACGG
>JANNNO010000246.1:0-11791 GCA_031398585.1 Myxococcales bacterium
GAGTTCCAGTAGAAGGTGTGGTTCCAGACCTGAGCCGAGTTGTTGAAGAGGGGGCCCTCGGACGACAGGATGATCTCCTCCAGGCTCTTGCTCGCTTCGGGCTTGCCCTCGATCGCCTTGTTCAGGTTGTCGAGGTAGGCCTGATGGTGCTTGCCGTAGTGGAAGTCGATCGTCTCGGCGCTGATGTGGGGGGCGAGGGCGTCCTTGGCCCAGGGCAGGGGAGGCAGGGTGAAAGCCATCGGGATTCCTTCCGTGAAATTGTCGTTCTTGGGTGTTGCGCGCGGGAGTGTACCAACTTTTCCGTCCACTTCAGCACGCGTGCCCTGACATGCGGCCGGGCGCCCGGCGGCGCCACCGCACGAGTCACGTCGCTCTGCCGACGAGACGCTCGAGCCGGTCGAAGGCCTTTTCCAGCGTGGCGCGTGAAGGTCCGAAAGAAAACCGTGTGTACGAGCGGAAGCGGCTGCGCGCCCCGACCCGGCGTCGGCCGGGGTTGACGTCGAAGAACTCACCCGGGACCGTGATGATCTTCTCCGCCAGCGCAGCCCGGAAAAAACCCATGCCGTCGTTGAGCGGTGGCGGCAGGTGCGCCAGGTTGCCCCAGGCGTAGAAGGTCCCGTCCGGGGCGCGATCGAACCTGACTCCGATCCGCTCGAGTCGCGACAGCGTGAGGTCGCGTTTTTCCCGAAACACCTGCGCGATGGCGCGCGTCTCGGCCGTGACATGCGCCTCGTCTAGCAAATCGATCGCAGCCCGTTGCAAGGGCCGATTGCCGCCGCCGTCGAGGAACGATCCCGCGCTGGCGACCGCCTCGATCACGCTCTTGGGCCCCACGGTCCAGGTCACGCGCCAGCCCGGGTAGCGCCAGTTCTTGGTGAGGCCGTCGAACACGACCACCGGATCCTTGTCGACGTCGTCGACGTAGCGAGCGGCGCTCTCGGTGGGAAGCGCCCCCGGTCGGCCGGTCCAGATGTAGTGGGAATAGAATTCGTCGAGCAGCAGTGTGCAGTCGAGCTCGCGCCCAAGCGCCACCCAGCGGGCCAGCTCGTCGCCCTGGACCAGTTTCCCGGTCGGGTTGCACGGGTTCGACAGCAGCAAGGCGCCAAGGCCACGCCCCAAGACCTCGCGGCGCAGGTCGTCGATCGAGAATTGATACCCGCGTTCGCCTTCCAGCAGGATCGGGATGGCCGTGAACGCCTTGAAGATGTCGAGCAGCTCTTCGTAGGCGGTGTAGTCGGGCAGGAAATGCCCGAGGTTCACGTTGCCGAGGCTGGCCGCCGCCCGCGTGAGCGACGTCCGACCACCGCCCGAGACCGCGACGTTTTCGGCCGAGTACTGCGAAGGCAGCCCGCGGCGGTAGAGCCGGTTGTAAAGACTCGCGATCGCTTCGCGAAGCTCCCAGATCCCCGGAACGGGCGCGTATTCCAGATCGTTGGGGTCGATCGGGATCTCGGGTACACGCGCAGGCGCTCCTGTCAGAGGCCCGGTTTCGGGTTGGCCCTGGCCGAGGTTGCACCAGTCGGCGTCGGTCGGCGAGAACCCGACCTTCATCGCCTCGGTCGTGACGTAGATGACGCCCGTACGCGGAACGGGTCGGAAGGCGGAGATGCTGGGATGGGTAGCGTCGTCGTGCATGGTGGCGGCAGCTTTCGTGCGGGAGGGGCGCCCCGCCAAGCCACCGCCGCGACTAGCTCGCTTCGGCCGGGATGGGGTGGGCGATGAAATAGGGTAACGCAACCGCCATCAGATCGAGCTCCGGATCGAGCTGCTTGCCGATCCCCTCGGTCACGGCGATGGCAATGTTGACCACGGTGAACGCCGGGTTCATGCGCAGCCGGTGCCGCCGGAGGATGCCGAGCATGTCGAAGAGGACCTTTCCCACCTGGACCTCGCCGAGGCGCTGCCCCCAGTAGCGCCCCACGAACTCGATGATCGACGCGCGGAAGCGTTCGAAGGCCGTCTCGTCGGTAGGATCGGCCGAGGACATGGCGTACATGAGCCGCGCCATGGTGTCGCCGTCCCGCTGCGCCCAGGCCGCGAAGAAGCGCGCAAACGATCGGCGGTGAGGCGGGTCGAGCAACCCGACCAGGCCCACGTCGAGAAGCGCAATCTTGTGTTCCGGCGTGATGAAGATGTTGCCCGGGTGCAGATCCGCGTGCACGAACCCGTCCTCGAAGATCATCTTCAACAGAGTCTCGAGGCCTATGCGCGCGACCCGCTTGGGATCGGCATAGGTGCGGTCGACGGCCAGGATCTTGGTGCCCTCGATGAAGCTCATGCAGAGGATCCGCTCGGTGGACAGCTCACCGATCACTTCGGGAAAGACCACGTCCGGATGGTCGCGAAAGTTTTCGCGGAAGCGCAGGTTGTTGGCCGCCTCGACACGAAAATCCAGCTGCGCCGCGATCGCGCGTCCGAATTCCATGACGACCGCCTCGGGCTCGAGCGGTGCCAGGGTCGGCAGGCGCGCAATCGTCCGTGCCGCAAAACGCATCACCGCCAGATCGAAGGTGCAGAGCTCGACCACGTCCGGGCGGCGGACCTTGATCGCCACGATGCGCCCGTCGTGCAGGCGGGCCTTGTGCACTTGCGACACCGACGCCGACGCGATGGGAACCGGGACCAACTCGGCGAAGGCCTCTGCCGGCGGACGACCGAGATCCTCTTCGAGAATGCGAGCCACGGCAGCAAAGGGAAACGGGCCGACGTCGTCCTGTAGTTTTTCGAGGGCGCGGCGGATGTGCCGAGGGACGAGGTCGGGGCGCGTGCTCAGGATCTGTCCAACCTTGACGAAGGTGGCCCCGAGGCTGCGCAGCAGATCCGCAATGACTTGGCCCAGCCACTCTTGCCGGCGAGCCTTGCCGGCCAAGGTGACGAGCAAGAGGACCCAGCCGAGCGCCCAACGCAGCAGCTGCTGGGCTCCCAGCAGGCCGATGGTCACGGCCCGCAGGATGAGCCGCGAGCGGCCGATGCGCGGGGCAGCCGGCGCAGGTCGTGGGGGCGGTGCCTGCATGGCGGCTCGATCTTACCACCTGGATCGGCGGGGCGAAGTCGAGGTCCCCCGCCAACCGAGGCGACGCGATCGCTCAGGACGCGCTCGGAGGGCACCTGCGTCAGCGGCATAACCCCTGCCTCGCTTGACGTGTCGGCAGGGCGTGAGTCAACTCATGGCGAGGGCGGGAACCAGATGAAGATGTTGGGGACGATCGTGGCGGCGGTCCTGGGGATCGCGGTGATTGCCGAGGGCGCCTACATCGTGCGCACCCGCACCCAGCTCGCGACGCTGTCGGAGAAGCTTGGCCGGCTCGAGTCCGAGCGAATGGACACCGAGGGCAGGGGGCCTCCCATCGCGCGTGGGTTCGAACGGGAGGGGCTGGCCGAGGAGATGGGCATTGGTGCCCCCGAGCCGTCGACGGGCGATGCTCAGCGGCGTCCGCTGCCGCGGTTCGTGCCCGCCCCGAGCGGACCGCCCCCCAGCGCCGACGATCCGCTGCCCTTGCCCGCGGCCATCAACTCGCCCGAGGCGCGCCTGCAGCTGCGCAACTACATCGCCGCCCAGCTCGAGCAGCGGCGACAAGAAGAGCGAGCGGCCATGGACGATCGACGTCAGCAGCAGGCGCAGCAGCGCCGGGAGCGCATGGCCAAGGAGCTCGGTCTCGCATCGGGCGAAGCGGCCAAGTTCAACGACATCCACACGCGGGCTGACGCCGCGCGCGCCCAGCTGATGGAACGCATGCAGTCCGAGGCGGGTGGGGACCGAAGGGCCATCCGGCAGGAGATGGTCACCATCCGAAGCGGCTTCGAGCAGGAGATGCGATCCCTGCTGGGGGAGGGACGGGCGCAGAAGTGGGAGGAGCTGCGCCGGCAGGAGGGGCCGGACTTTGGCGGCGGCGGTGGGCCCCGGGGGGGCCCCAGGGGCGGGTGGCGAGGAGCGCAGGAGGGACCCCCTCCCGGGGCAACTCCTTGAACGACATCGGCAATGAGCCTCCACGCGGGCGAGGCGTCGCGGATATACTTTTCGCGCCCGTATGACCGAGAACGAAAATCCCGCCCGCTATACCGGGCTCGAACAGAGCCTCGGCTACCAGTTCCGCGATCAGGCGCTCTGCGAAGCCGCGCTCACCCACAAGTCGTGGCTCAACGAGCGAGGAACCGACGAACGCACCGACAACGAGCGCCTCGAGTTCCTGGGCGATGCCGTCATCGCCCTGGTGGTGAGCGACCTCCTCATGCGTCGCTTTCCCGACCATCCCGAGGGGGAGCTTTCCAAGAAACGCGCGGCCGTCGTCAACGAGGCCGGCCTCGCACGCGTGGCGGAGGTGCTCGCGCTCGGACAGTGGATCTTCCTGGGACGGGGTGAAGAGCAGGCCGGCGGTCGGCAGAAACGATCAATCCTCGCCGATGCGCTCGAGGCGATCATCGGCGCGGTCTATCGCGACGGGGGATTCGAGTCGGCCTACAAAGTGACGGACCGGCTCTTCTCGCGATCGCTTGACGGCGCCGGCATCGAGGCGGACCGGGATTTCAAGTCGCGACTGCAGGAGCTGTCGCAAGCGCGCCTGCATCTGGCACCGACCTACACCTTGCTGGCGCAGGAGGGGCCCGACCACGACAAGACGTTCGAAGTGGCCATCTTCCTCGGCGACAGGGAGTACGGGCGGGCGCAGGGTAAGTCGAAAAAAGAGGCGCAGCAGAACGCCGCGGCCCGCGCCCTGGCAACGCTGGTCGATGTCGAGCCGCTGGACCGATCCGAGGCCGAGTGATCCGATGCCGATTCAGCGAGACCTGATCCCGACCGACGTCGTCGACGTCTGCCGACGCCTACAGAGCGCGGGACACGAAGCGCATCTCGTCGGCGGCGGTGTGCGCGATCTCGTCCTTGGCCGGGTGCCCAAGGATTTCGATCTCGCGACCAGCGCCTTGCCCGACGCCGTGATGAAGCTTTTCGGCAATCGCTTTGCCATCCCAACCGGGCTACAACACGGCACCGTCACCGTGCTCACCGGTTCGCCGCCGCAGGGCCGCCCGGTCGAGGTCACGACCTTCCGGGGCGAAGGCGTCTATCTCGATGGGCGCAGGCCCTCGTCGGTCGAATTCGGCAAGACGCTGCACGAGGATCTCTCGCGCCGGGACTTCACCATGAACGCCATCGCTTACGATCCGATGGTCGAGCGATTGACGGATCCCTTCGGCGGACAGACCGATCTCGCGGCGCAGCTGGTGCGAGCGGTTGGCGATCCGGTGATCCGCTTTACCGAGGACGGCCTGCGTCCGATGCGCGCGGTCCGCCAAGCGACACAGCTCGGCTTCCGCATCGACGAACCGACCTTGCGTGCCATTGCGCAGACGCTGGGATCCTTCCGCAAGGTCTCGGCCGAACGGATTCGCGATGAGCTGATGAAGCTGCTGGCGTCACCAGAACCGGCACGCGGGATCGAGCTGCTGCACGAAAGCGGCCTCTGCGCCGAGGTCCTGCCCGAGCTGCTCGAAGGCATCGGCTGCGCGCAGAATCGCTATCACAAGTTCGACGTCTGGGGGCACACGCTCGCCACGCTGGCGGCGACGAGCGCGCCGGATCCGGTGCTGCGTCTGGGGGCGCTGCTTCACGACGTCGGCAAGCCGAGGTCGCGTCAGCCGAAAGAGGAAGCACCCGGCGAGTACAGCTTCTGGAAGCACGAGTTCGTCGGCGCCGAGATGGCGGTCAGCATCGCGCATCGCTTGAAGCTGGCCAACGCCGAGCGCGAGAGTGTGCGGCTGCTCGTCGCCAACCACATGTTCTATTACACCCCGGAATGGACCGATGGGAGCATCCGTCGCTTCGTCAAGCGGGTCGGCGTTGACGAGCTGCCGGCGCTGCTCGCCTTGCGCGAGGCGGACATCGCCGGCCGCGGCTTCGGCGAGGATCCCGACAAGGAGACGCGAGAGCTGCGGCAGCGGGTGGCCGCGGTCGCCTCGGGCGATGCCGCCCTCACGGTCAAAGATCTCGCGATCGACGGCAAGGACGTCATGACGGCGCTGGCGGTACCGCCCGGCAGGGTGATTGGCCAGGTGCTCCTTGCGCTGCTCGAGAAGGTCCTGGACGATCCGGCGCTCAACCAGCGGGAGGTCCTTTTGCCGCTTTTGCCGAGCGTGGTGGAGGCGGTGAAAGAGGCCGCCGCGAGACCTGCCCACCGCCCCGACTGACCGGCCCCCGCGAGGCCCCCGATGCGGCCGCCCCCCCGCTGGGGAGCGCCGGACCTCGGGGTGAAAAAGCCACTCGAAACAAGCACTTGATTGACCCGCGATCCTGAAGTGGCCATACTGACGCGAGGCCAAAAACCGCATGTCGAACCTGCCTTCGAACGGGCCCGGGGACGAAGGCGGGCCGGCGGAGCTCGACTCCCCTCCCGTCGCCGCCCTTGCCACAGCCCCCAGCCCGTCCCGGGACTTGGTCGTGCCCGTGACCGGGCCGGCTGCCAGCGCTGAAGCCGATTGGTTGGGGCCGCAGGGGTTACTCGCTCCGCAAGGCTCACGCGAGCTCGAGATGGCTCTTTTCGAGGCCGAGGCTCGCCTCGACGAGGTCGCCAATCCCAAACGTGCCGCGCGGCTGCTGCACGAGGTCGCACGCCTTGGCGAGCAAAAGCCCAAAGGGGCGCGTGAGGCCGCGCGCCTCTACACCGCCTCGCTCGCCAGCGATCCGACGCTGCTGCCGAACACCTGGGCGCTCTACCGGCTCTTCTCGGCACGCGAGTCGTGGGAGAACGTGCTGCGCCTTCTGGACGCCGAGCTGCGCTTCTCGAGCTCCAACACCCCGGCGAGCCAAAAGGCCGACCTGCTGGTGGAGAGAGGTCGGCTGCTCGAGGATCGACTCGGCCGCGAAGAGGATGCGCTGACGGCCTATCGCGCGGCGATCGCTCTCGATCCGGGCCACGCCGGCGCGCTGCTCTCCTTGCTTCTTTTCGGGGTCGGCGCCGGTGCCGACGCCATCATCGACGAGGCGCTATTCGGTCTGGCCACACGGCTCGACGATCCGCGCATGCGCGCCCGATTCGTGGTGGAGCGAGCGCGGCGTGTGCATGGGCCTCTGAACGGCGACGACGTCATCGCGCGGGTTCGGAGCGCAGCAGAGATTTTGTTGGAGGCGCTCTCCGCCGGTCCCAACGAGATCGACGAAGAAGCGATCGCGGACGAGCTCGACTGGCTGTCGCTGCTGGGACTCGATGCGGATCTACGGGCGCGCGTGCTCGACGTTTTCGATGCGCACTTCGGGCGCGGTGACACGGCCGCTCGCCACGAGCCTGCCCTCGTCGTGGCGGTCCACCGCGAAAAGGCGCGGCTGCTGGCCAAACGGGGCTCGCGGGACTCGGCCATGGCCGTGCTCGAGCGAGGACTTCGACTCTCACCTCGCCACCCGCTGCTGGTCGCGGATCTCGTTGATCTGGCCGACGAGGCAGCGAGGCCCGATACCATTGCGGCGCTGGAGGAGGCGGGCCATCTGCCTGCCGGGCTCGCCGCCGACGAGGCGAACCTGCGCCGCGCCGAGGCCTCGGCGCGCAACGGAGCCTACGGCGAGGCCATGGGGATCCTGGCCGGGTTGCCCGAGACCAGTCCCGTCCAGCCGCTAGCAAGGCTGCTGCGCGTGCGCGTGATGTCGCGGACGGGGGACGCCGAGGGGCTGTCCGAGGCCTTCGTCAGCGAGGCGGATCGACTGCTGGGCGATGCCTCCGAAAGTGGTGGTCGGAACGAAGCGGCTCACCTGTTGGTGCGCGCGGCCGTCTTGCGACGAATGTCGGCCACTGTCGGAGAGCCCGGAGAGCCGGGAGAGACCGACGACGCTGGCCTGCTCAAGCGTGCCCTGTCGCTGGTTCCAGGCTTTCCCCCCGCCAAGGAAGCCCTCAGGCAGCAAGTGCAGGACGGCGGGGATGCGGCCAGACTGGCGGCGCTTTACGAAGAAGAAGCCCGCGTCGAGAGCGAGCCGGTGCGCGCCGAGCGCCTCTTGCGATCGGCCTACCTCATCTATCGGGATCTGGCGCGCAACCCCGAGGCGGCGCGAAGGCTGCTTGCCCACGCGCCGCCGGTCGACAAGCTGTCGGGCGCGGTCCGCGATCTCGACGACGCGGGCGAGCGCGTCGCCGGCCAGGAGAACGAGGCAGCGACTCTGCTGCCGGCGATCGAGACTCTGCTGACACAGTTGCCCGATGGCGAGGGTTCAGCCGAGCTGGCGCTGCTCGCCGCCCGACTTGCGGCCGAGGCTCAACCGGGGGCCGAGGGAGTGGCGCGTTCGCAGGCCTTCGCGGAACGGGCGTTGGCGCGCAGGCCTGGTAGCGGGGCTGCGGCGCTGCTCGAGACCGTGAAGCGACGGTCGGGCGGTGCCGCCGACGTGGCGGCGGTGCTGAGAGACGAGCTCGACGCGTCCGCGCAAGGTCCGGCCGAGATCAACCGCGCGTTGCGCTTTCGCCTCGCGCTCGCCGAATCGGACGCCGGCCATTTTGCCGCCGCGGTAGAGACGTTGAGTCCCCTGCGCGGCAAACGAGATCGCGCGGCGGTGGTCTGGTCGCTCGAGCTGGCGCGGCGATCGGGCGCGGCCGAGATCGAGGTGGCTCTGCTGGAGGAGCCGATCAGTGCGGCCGTGCTCGGTGAGGGCGACGAGCTCGGGCCCATCCGGGTGGCACTCGCGGTCGACCATGCGCGACTGCACGCACAGCTGCAGGCGCAACTGCGCGGGGCGGTCGGAGAGCCGGCGGCTGCAGGGGGCGCGCGTTCATCGCTGCCGTCGCCTGAAGCGCTGGCCGCGGCTGGCCCCAGGGCAACGTTCGCAAGAGCCGAAGCTGCGTTGCTGGCGCTTCGCCTGGAGACGAACCCCTCCGGGCGGGCCGCCGCCTGGCCCGAGGGGTTCGCGACGCTCGCCGATGCGTTGGCAGGTTCCACCATCGCGGTCGACGTTCGGCAAGACGCCGCTCTCATCGCGCTGGCCGCTGGCGCCACCGATGCGAAGGGCGCCGTGGGGGATCTCGGTACCGAAGGGCCCTGGCCGGGCTTGAATGCCTTCGTCGTGGGCGCCCGTCGAGGCGACGCCGCTCTGCGGACCCAGGGGCTCGAAGGTCTGGCGGACTCCGCGTCGCAAGAGACTCAGGCCGAGCTCTGGGCGCGCATCGCTCTACGGCGCCTGCTCGCTGCCTCCGGGGAGGCCACCGATGAAGCGAAGGCGGCCGCGCACGAAGCGTCTTTGCGGGCGAACAGCGCAGGCCCCGTGCCGCTGTTTGCGATCGCCTCCACTGACCTCGGCGTGCCCGGTACGCCGACGCACGGACTCGTGGAGGCACGGGCCAAGCGGCTCGAAGAGGCGGGACCGGCCGCGCTCGGCCTGCGTGTCGCCCTGCTGGCCGAGGGGGCGACGGCGGCGGAAGCGGCAATGGACTGGGGTTTGGCAGCCAACGGCTGGGCCCGCGTACTCGATCTCGAGCCGGGCTCGCTCGAGGCCGTGCTCGGTTTGCGTCGGGCTGCGCGCGCCAGCGGTCACCGACCCGGTGAAGCGGCCGCGCTGTTACGTCTCGGGGCGCTCTCCCGAGATCCGCGACGAGCCGCCACCACCGTCGCCGAGGCGGGACGGCTCTTTGCCGACGAGGGTCTCGACGAAGCGGCAGCCGCAGCGTTCACCCAGGTCTTGCGCCTCTCTCCCGATGATGACGCCGCCTACCAACGGCTGCACGACATCACTGTGGATCGCAAGGATCCCGTCGCGCTCGACCGGCTATTGACCTGGAAACTCGCGCACGCACCGGACGACCGCGCGCGGCTGCCGCTCTACGCCGAACGGGCTGCTCTGCGAGTCGGACCACTCGAGCGCCGGCAAGACGCGATCGCGGACTATCGCCGGATCGCCGCGCTCGATCCCGACGACGTCGACTGCCTGACGACCCTGGCGCGACTGGCGAGCGAGGCGGCATGCCCGGAGATCGCGGCGCGCTTTCTGGTCGATGCTCTGGAGCGCAGCCAGCGGCTGGCGACGCTCAGTCCGGAACGACACGCGCGGACAGCTGCCGCGATTCGTAGGGATCTCGCCGCGGCTTACGTCGCTGGCGAAGACGACGACTCGGCGATCGAGACGTTGGGCGAAGCCATTGCTGCCGAACCGGGCGCGCGCGATCTGAGAGAGAGCCTGATCGCAGCGGCCACGCGGCAACGGCAATGGTCGCTGGTGGTGGCGCAGTTCGAAGCGCTGGCGGCCGCGGCCGACAACGCGGAGGATCGGGCTGCCTGGCTCGTGCGAAAGGGCCGCGTTCTGCTCGATGACAAGGCCGACCGCGAAGGGGCGCTGGCGGCATTCCGGGAGGCGTTGACCATCGACCCGCTCGGCGAGGCCGCGCGCGCGTTCGCCACCGCGCTGGGAGACGTGCCAGTCGGCCCCGACGACCAGCCGCTCGCCACCGCCGCGTGCCAGGCCTTGCGGACGTCTTTGGCCCGTAGCCCCTTCGCACCTCGCCGGCTCGAGTCCCTTGCCCTTCTCGCACGAGCCAACGGCGCCGTCGACCTCGGAGAGATCGCCGCGCAGTTGCACGGTCTGCTCGGGGGTCCAGCCAGTCGCGGCCGGACGCGTGGCCTCATCCGCACGCTGGCGCTCGACGCCTTTGCTCCCGAGGCGACGCCGAAGGTGGAACGGGTGCTCGCCCTTTGGCCGCATATCGCCGGGCATGTGGCGCGACTCTGCGCTCCCGACCCCGCAACCGTCGGCAAGAGCCGCGCAACGCGGTTGGCACCGGGCAGCGAGCCGCGCCTGGCCTGGGTCGAGGCGGCGGCAGCGGGGCTCGGGCTGGCGTCGTTGCCGATCTATGTCGCTGGGCGCGATGATCTGGGCGTCAGCGGATTCGATGCGCCCGATCCCGACGACACCTGCCTCGTGATCGGACGTGGCGTCGCGGGGGCTGACGCCAAGATTCGTTTCCAGGTGGGTCGCACGTTGGCGCTGCTCGCTCAGCGCGCGACCGTGCTCGATCGCATGGAGCAGGCGGACCTGGAGCGAGAGTGGGCGGCGGCGATCTTCCTCGCGACCGAACGGCTCGACCCGCGTTGGGATGCGGCGGCGTTGCGTGCGAGAGCCAAGGAGATCGGCAAGTCCATGAGTCGCAAAGAACGCAAGGCCTTCGCCGAGGCAGCGGCAGACGTCATGCCCGGTAGCCTCGACATTCCTGCCTTCCGGGAACGAGCGATGGTGACGGCCAACCGAGGCGGGCTGCTAGTCGGCGGCGATCTCGCCATGGCTTTGCGTGTGGTCAGCGGCAGAGCCGAGCCGAGTCCGGCCGATCTCGAGGCCTCCGATTGTCTCGACGTCATTCGTTTCGCTTTCGGCGATCGTTTCGCCGCCCTTCGTGAGGAGGTTCGCCAACGCGATCGTATCAACACCGGGGATCACGGTCGTAGGTAGGGCGGAGTCGACATGGTGGACGACGTGGAAAAGAGCGAATCAGACGAGACCAGCGCCGCTGCGCCTCCGGGAGCAGCGCTACCCTTGCCGGCCACCGAAGGTGTCGGGGAGCCGGAACGGCGGCGACGACCGCGGCTGCCCCGCCCAGGGAGCAGCGAAGCCGAGGCGCTTGCTGCGTGGGACGAGGCGATGAAGTTCGGCGGCGAGGAAGAGGAGGGCCCTCCCGAACCTCCCGCACCCGATAGCACCGAGCTCGTGCTCGACGTGACCGAGGACAGCACGCCGTCGGCGGGAGAGGCCGACAGCGGGCGGCAGCCACGGGACCCGATGCAGAGGTTTCTTGCGGACGACGAGCCGAGCGGAGCTGCCGAGATCGGCGCTGGGTTCGCA
>JANNNO010000258.1:0-5509 GCA_031398585.1 Myxococcales bacterium
AGGCCGTATGCAACGGGTCGCGATCACGAGAGGGACTGGGATGGTCGCGATCGCCCTCGCGATCGCCGCCTGTTCCGGCAAGGTCACGTCTCCCGGCAGTGCCGAGCCGCCGGGCGCACCAGCAGGCGGTGGCCAAGGCGGGTCCGTCGGGCCCACACCAAGCGAGCCACCTCCGCCGCCGCCGCCCCCGCCCTACGCGGCCATCTCGGCCTCCGCTTCGGCCAGCAAGGTGAAGGATCTGCTGACCGGCCTGCCGCTCGATGACGAGGAGCTTGGCTTAGCTCGCAGCGGGCGCGCGGGACTGCGCACCCTCATCGATCGCTGGATGGGCACACCGGCCTTCGAGGCCAAGATGTTCGAGTTCTACAAGGCCGCCTTCCAGCAGACGCAACTCGACAGCGCCGACCTCGACGAACAGCTGCGGCTCGACAGCGCCAACGTCAATCGTGCTGATCAGAAACGTATGCTCGACAGCGTCGAGGAGAGCTTCGCGCGCACAGCTTCCGCCCTGGTCGCCGAACGCCGTCCTTTCACGGACACGGTCACCACGCGCCGTTTCGCCCTCAACCTGCCGCTGATGACGACGCTGGCCTATATGGACGCGGCGCCACGCAACGACCTTGGGCGCCCAGTCACGGCGGGCTTCTGGCTGATGAACAAGTACGGCGGCGCCATGTTCAAGATGCAGATGGTGACCGGCGCCGATGCGGTGACCGGTGTCGTCACGCCGATCCCGCTGGCAGAAACGCTGGATCCTGCGCACCCCAATTTCATGCGCTGGACCTTCGCGCAGCCGGATCCCGCTCGCTACCCCGCCTGCGCCGAGCCGGTGGTCGTGATGGGCACGCGTGCAATCGAGCGGGTCTACGGTGGTCTCTTCGGCAGCCGCGACGCCTGCCAGGGGGCACCGCCAGCGCCGTCCGCGTTCACTGACGCCGACTGGACGACATGGCGAATGGTGACCGTGCGACCTCCAGCGGCCGGCGAAGAGCGAACCGCCTTCTGGGATCTCGCCAAGCTCCGTGACCCGGCCACCACCGAGCTCGTGCTCGCCACGCCACGCATCGGCTTTCTCACGACGCTGGCGTTCTTCGCCAACTGGCCGACCAATCCCAGCAACAGCTACCGGGTCGCCACCAACCAGGCGCTCATCGTCGCGCTCGGGCGCAGCTTCGACGATCGGAGCACCACGGTGCAGGTGTCGGAGACCAGCGTCGATGATTCGCACATCACCCCGGGCACCGTCTGCTTCTTCTGCCACCAGACGCTCGATCCGATGCGCGACTTCTACAAGCAGACGTATTCGATCAGTTACTTCCAGCAGCTCGACACGGCCAACAAGAAGAACCCGATCCCTGCCGAGGGTGTCTTCAACGTCGATGGCGTCGAGGTCCGCGGTCGCGGCGTCGAGGCCTTTGCGCAGGCGATCGCGGGACATCCTCGGTTCGCGACCGCCTGGGCCCTCAAACTCTGCCAGCTGGCCAATGCGGCGCCCTGCCTTCCCGACGATCCGGAGCTACTTCGGGTGGCGACGGTCTTCCGGAATGCCGGCCACGACTTTCGCACGCTGGTACGCGAGCTCTTTTCGTCGCCGCTCGTGACCTATGCCGAGAAGACGGCGACCACCGACAAAGACGGCACGGTCATCGGCATCGCGCGCCGAGAACAGTTCTGCGCGCGGCTCGGCAACCGGCTCGGGATCAACGACGTCTGCAACCTGCGCGGCGCCTCCCGCCTGCCCAAGACGGCGACCGCCGCACGCAACCTCTCGCTCGGCATCGCGGGCTCCTCGTATGCCCGCGCCGACGAGAGCCCTGTGACCCCGCACGATCCCAATCTCTTCTTCTCGTCCGCGGTCGAGAAGCTCTGCGGCCTTTTGGCCCCGCAGCTGGTGGAAGCAGCCGCAGGTCGCTGGAAGGTCGCCGCGCGCGACGCCGCCATCACCGACTTCGTGTCGCTCGTGATGGGTGTCCCACCCGCTGACGAGCGGGCAGGAGCCCTCCGCGCGATTCTCAACAAACACCACGACGCAGCCATCGCGGCCAAGGAGAAGCCCGCCGAAGCGCTGCGCTCGACCTTCGTACTGGCCTGCTCGTCGGCGCCGACGGTCTCGTCGGGATTGTGAAGGAGACGACCATGACGATGCGAAGGCGGGATCTCCTCAAAGCGACTCTCTTTTCGGGCGGCGCGCAGATCGGGCTCAAGGCACTCGCCACCGGCGTGCCGGCGGCATTTCTCTCGCGGCCATTTTCGGCAGCCGCACAGACCGCCGCGGCCAGCTGCGGCGACAAATCGCGCGCGCAGTTCCTGATCCTGAGCACGAGCTCGGCCGGCGATCCCCTCAACGCGAACGTGCCGGGGACCTACGACTTTCCCGACATCGCCCACGCCGCCGATCCGCGCATGGCGGCCACGCCGATCAACCTCGGTGGCCGCATGGTCGTGGGCGCGCAGCTCTGGTCGCGTTTGCCACCTTGGGCGCTCGATCGCACGACGTTCTTTCACCACGCGACCTTCACCAACAACCACGCCAACCTGGCCAAGGTCCTGCGCCTCATGGGGGGCACCGCGCGCTCCGAGATGCTGCCCTCGATCTACGCCAAGGCGCTGAGCGACTGCTTTGGCACGGTGCAGGTCGATCCCGTTTCGGCCGGCGCGGGTGACGTGCTCAGCATCGACGGGCGGAGCCTGCCCAATGTCGCGCCCACGGGCTTGCGCGATCTGCTCAACCGCCCCGACACGCCCCTGCAGCGCCTGCAGTCGTTGCGCGACTCCGCCCTCGACGAGATCCACGCCACCCTCAAGCAAGGTGGCACCGAAGCGCAGAAGCGGTACCTCGACAGCCTGGCGCTGTCACGGCAGCAGGCCCGCTCCCTCGGCAGCGATCTGCTCGATATGTTGAGCGGGATCAAGAGCGACAGAGCCGACGGCCAGATCATCGCGGCGGTGGCGCTGATCAAGATGAAGGTGACGCCGGTGGTGACCATCCGGCTGGCCTTCGGCGGCGACAATCATACCGATCCCGATCTGATGCGCGCCGAGGTACCGCAGCACGAGACCGCCATCACGCAGATCGCGGCGTTGCTCGAGCTGCTGCGCACCTCTGGTCTGCAAGACCAGGTGACCTTCGCGGCCTACAACGTCTTCGGTCGCACCCTCAAGAAGAACGGCACCGCGGGCCGCGACCACTGGGGAAGCCACCACGCCACCGTCATGATCGGCAAGAACATCCGCGCCGGTGTGGTGGGTGGGCTCGAGCCAAAAGCCAACGACTACTACGCCACCGGCATCGACGCTGCCACCGGCGAAAAGCGCTCCGGGGCCGGCGATGTTCCGTTCGAGGAGACCCTCGCCGCCATGGGCAAGACACTGGGCAGCGCCCTCGGCATCTCGCGGACCACACTGGACGGCCAGATCCAGGGCGGCAAGATCGTCACCGGCGCCCTGGTCTGAGCGGACCCGACGGACCCTATTTGGGGCCGACCTTCTTCACCTTGCCGTCCTCGCCGATCTGGATCTCCATCATGCGGCCATCCTGCCGCACGTCGATCTCGTAGATGGTGCGGCCTTCCTTGTGCTCGAGCTCGGCGGTCACCGGGACACCGCCCGGCAACGCGGCTGCGATCGAACTGATGATGGTCGGCGGTAGCTCGGGGATGGCGACGTCCGTCTCCCACGCCATGACCTTACCGTCCTCGTCGATGTCGATCTCGGACGAGACGGCATCGACTTCGAACTCCATGTTGTAGTAGGCCCGCCCGTTGCGCCGGCGCTCTTCGATCGCGAGCTTCTCCGGGGTCTTGCCCCGCGTGTACTCGTGCAAAGTCGCCTCGACCTTGGCCGGCAACTGATCGCGAGAGACGGGTGGGCGCGGAGTACCGCCGGCCGCCGCTGGCGCTGGCGCGTTCAACTTGGGCAAGGCCTTGACCAGCGATGCCAGCCTCGCTCCATCAAGCTCACCGGCCGCCCTGCGTTCGGGCGCAGTAGGACCCGAACCGCCGGCCGCACGCAAGTCGCGCTGGGCGCCATCATCCGTCGCAAGTCGATCCTCTTCGCTGGGCCGAAATGTCGGCGCTGCGAACACGCCAGCAAAGAAACCGACCCCGAGACAGAGAGCCCCGATGAGCGCCGTACGCAGCATGGCCGCAGTCTACCCGCCCCGTGGGCTGTGCGCTTCGTCGAGGTGAGTGCACCTGGCGCAGGCGACTGTCACCCAGTGCCAGGCAGGCTCGCACGCGTGAGCCCCCGGCTCTATGATGCTTCCTCATGCGCAATTCCCCGCAGCCGCCGCCGGACCCGCCCGCTGACGTCGGTGTGGCGCCGCCCGAAACACGGCGGGTCCGATCGCTGCAAAGGGCATGGGCGGGACTGCAGCGTTCCGCGGCCCGCGCCGAGCACGCCGCCGATCGGGCGCTGATCGCGCTTCGGTCGCGCATCGGCAGCGCCAACAAACTCTCCATTCTCACATACCGGGGATTCGGCTCGGACGACGGTGTCACCGTGCTGGGGCGAGTGGTCGAGGCCCGGACCGGTGCGCTGCCGTCTGCGGAAGATTCCCGCTGGCAGAACTTTCGTCGCGTCTTTCGCTATTTCAATACCCGCGAGGTGGCAGGAGCGCAGCTGACGATCCGTCACGGCGACGCTCGCATGACGACCCTTGCCGACGAAGAGGGCTTCTTCCGCGCGCGGTTGCCGTTGCCAGGAGGTGGTTCGCCCGGCTGGGACGCCGCCGAGATCGAGCTCACCGGATGTCACCTCCCCGGCTGGAAGCCGATCGTCAGTCGCGCCGAGGTTCTGGTGCCGTCCCCGCAAGCCGCCTTCGGCATCATCAGTGACATCGACGACACGGTACTCGAGACCCACGTCACGCAACGGCTGCGCATGGTCTGGGTGACGGTCTCGCGCAACGCCCACACGCGCCTGGCATTCCCGGGAACGACGGAGCTCTATCGCGCTCTGGTAGCGGGCCCCCAGGGTCGTGGTGACAACCCGGTCTTCTACGTCTCGAAGAGTCCCTGGAACCTCTACGACTTCCTGATCGAGTTTCTCGATCGGCACGGCCTGCCACGCGGGCCCCTCTTCCTGCGCGACGTCGGTCTGCGCGCCGAGGCGCCGTTGGACTTCAAGAGCGCCGCGATCGACGACATCTTCGCGACCTACCCGCGGCTGCCGTTCGTGCTCGTGGGGGATTCGGGCGAGCGCGACCCTGACATCTACGTCGAGACGGCGGCCCGCCACCCCGGCCGCGTCCGTGCGATCTACATCCGCGAGGTCCGGAGCTCACGTCGCCGTCGCCAGGAGCTCGAGCAGCTGGCGATCGAAGCCGCTCGCCTCGGCACGCAGTTGCTCTACGTCGGCCACGCCGAACAGGCCGCTGAGCACGCGCGCAGCTTCGGGCTGACGACCGCGTAAAGGGGCCCCTCAGCGTGAGCGGGAAAGGCGACGGCTTTTGCCCACCGTCGCCGTCGCCGGGGCAACCCGCTTGCCGACCGAAGCCGCAACCGCCGCG
>JANNNO010000310.1:0-10162 GCA_031398585.1 Myxococcales bacterium
GGCTGTTGAAGCTCGAAGCGCACCATCTCGACGGCAACGCCGACGTGACGTCTGCACAGAACGGACGCCGCCCGCTGCGAGACCTCGAAAACAGCTGGTTCCTCTTCCTGGCAAAGACGACCGTCTACTTTTGACTTCGGCCATCATGCCTAACTTCGCCCCCCATCGCCTCCTCGATCAGGCCGGGTCGTCGCCCGGCGATGAGGCCGGGCCGTCGCCTGGCGGTCCGCGCACGTACGCACGGCGCGGCGCCATTCGGCTGCTCGTCGGTCAGCTGACGGCCGCGCTGGTTGCCTGCCAGGCTGGTTTCGCGGCCGCGCGCGGTGAAGGCGGCGCCGGCTATCGGATCATCGTGCACCCCGACCATCCCCAGAGCGACTACGACCGACGCCTTATCTCTCACGCCTTCCTCAAGAAGGTCACGTCGTGGCCGCATGGCCGGGCGATCTACGCCGTCGACCTTCCCAGCGCGTCGGCGATCCGCCACCGGTTCACCGAAGGGGTGCTGGATCGATCCGTGGCCGCCGTGCGGAGCTACTGGCAGCAGCTCATCTTCTCGGGACGCGCCGTGCCCCCGCCCGAGCTCGACAGCGAATCGGCTGTGGTCACCTACGTCCTCAAAGTTCCCGGCGCCATCGGCTACGTCTCCGACGTCACCGACGTACGAAACGCGAAGGTTCTCCTATTGCGGTGATCGCTCATGCGTCTCACCTTTCGCGCCAAGCTCCTGCTCATCGTCGGCGCGACGGCCTGTGCGTTCGCTCTGGTCATCCTGACTGGCTCACTCAGCGGAGTGAGAGAGTCAGAGCGTCTCGAGGTGCTCGAGCGGCGCCTCTTGCCCCTGCTCGAGCTCGGGCCGCAGCTGGAAGTCGACTTCGAGCACCTACGGCAGACACTCCGTGACGCCGCCGCCGCGCAAGACCCCGAGACCCTGGCCGAGACACGGGGGCAACTCGGCACGCTGTCGCGCCGGGTGACTGCGGCGCGGGATATCCTCGACGCGAAGGAGGCGGACAAACTCCTGGCCGCCCTCGAAGGCTACTACTGGGTGGCGTACGACGTCTCCCGTCGCATGGTGGCGGGCGAGACCGGCGAGGCGCTCGTGACCGCCATGACGGCGATGCAGAATAAGCAGGGTGAGGTCGAGACCGCGCTCCAGCGAGCCGTCGCGCTCGATCGACGCGAGCTGACCGCCAGCTTCGCGACCGCCCGACAGGCACGCCAAAGCGCGGCTCGATCACGGCTCTACATCGGCATCGCCTGCATGCTGGCGATAGTCGCGCTCTCGATGCTCACTTCGCGCGGCATCCTTCGCGCGATCGGCCGCATCTCCGAGGGATTCGCGCGCTTCGGTCGCGGTCAGTTCTCGCAGGCCATCGAGATCGAGTCGGACGACGAGATCGGTTACCTCGGTCGCGAGGCCAACCAGATGGCCGCCAACCTGGACCGGCTCAATCGCGAGCGCGAGCAGATCGACTGGCAGAAGACAGGTCTGGCTGGACTGGCCCACGAGCTTCGGGGGGAGCTGGGGCCGGTCGAGGTCGCCGACCGTGCGCTTCGCTTCGTGGCGGGATACGTGGGCGCGCCCGCCGGCGCGCTCTACTTCGAAAAGGACGGTCCGCTGACCCTGCTCGGTCGTTGCGCCCTCGGTGGCGCCGAACTGCCGGGCGCGCCCGCGAACGTGATCCAGCGCGGCGAAGGTCTCGTGGGCGCGGCCGCCCAGCGCCTCGACATCGTCGACGTGAACGAGGTGCCCTCCACCCATCTGCGGATCCGCTCCGCGCTCGGTGAATCCATCCCGCGCTCTTTGGTTCTGGTTCCCCTGCCCCACCTCGGCAAAGTCAAAGGCGTGCTCGAATTGGCGCTCTTCGCGCCCCTGGCGCCGCGAGCGCGCGATCTCCTGGCGACCATGCGCGAAACCATCGTCATCGCGCTCGAAGTGGCCAGTGGCCGAGCGGCGATGGCAGATCTGCTGGCCGAGACGCAGCGGCAGGCGGTGCGGCTCGGATCCCAGGAGCAGGAGCTGCGTGCCAACAACGAGGAGCTGCAGGCGCAGCAGGAAGAGCTGCGCCAGTTCAACGAAGAGCTCGATCTGCAGCGACGCACGCTCGAGCAGCAAAACGCCGCCTTGGAGGATGCTCGGCGCACCCTGCAGGAGAAGGCCACCGAGCTCCTCACGGTCAGCGCCTACAAGTCGCGCTTCCTCGCCAACATGTCGCACGAGCTGCGGACCCCCCTCAACAGCATGCTGATTCTGTCCGACCTCCTGTCACGCAACGAGGCCAAGAACCTCTCTGACAAGCAGGTCGAGTTCTGCCGCACCATCAACGGCGCCGGCCGCGACCTCCTGGCACTCATCAATCAGGTCCTCGACCTCGCCAAGATCGAAGCTGGCAAACAGCAGCTGCACGTCGATCGCGTCGCGCTGAGCGAAGTGGTCCAGCACCTGCACGCGATCTTCGACCCGCTGGCCTCCGACAAGGGGCTCGCGTTTTCGGTCATCGTCGACGATTCCGCCCCCGAGACCATCCGCACCGACCGGCAGCGGATCGATCAAGTGCTCACCAATCTTTGCGGCAACGCGATCAAGTTCACCGCCAAGGGCGAGGTCGTCGTCCACATGGGGAAGGCCGACAAGAACTTTCGATTTCGCAGGGCCGATCTCGTTCCCGAACAGAGCCTCGTCATCTCCGTGCGCGACACCGGCATCGGCATCGCGCCCGAGCACCAGGAGCTGGTCTTCACGCCGTTCGAACGTCTCGAACAGAGCACCGGCGCCCGCTACGCCGGGACCGGTCTCGGACTCAGCATCGCCCGCGAGCTGGTGAGTCTGCTAGGAGGCGAGCTTCACCTCGAAAGCGTGCCCGGCCAGGGCAGCACGTTCACCGTCTGTTTACCATTCGAAACGCCGACGGCGTCGCCCGCCAAGACTCCCGCCCACCCGGGTGGCGTGTCCTTCGTGCCGCCTACGACCGTCATCCCACCGACAGGCGCCGGTCGCTCGCAGCTGCTCATCATCGAGGACGATCCGGTGGTGGCCGAGCTGCTCACAAATATCATCAAGGACCGGGGCTTCGACGTTCTGCATGCGCGTTCGGGCAACGAAGGGGTCGGCCTCGCGCGCAAGCATCAACCCTCCGGTGTCATCCTCGACGTCAGTCTTCCCGACATCGATGGCTGGACCGTGATGGAACACCTGCGCCGCGACCCGGAGACCCAGGCCATCCCGGTGCACTTTCTCTCGGCGGTCGACGCCGCCGAACGTGGCTGGGCCATGGGCGCCATCGGGTATCTGACCAAACCAGCGTCGCATCGCCAGCTGGTATCGATGGTGCAGTCCCTCGCCCCGCGCGCCAGTCAGCTCTCGCAGAAGGTTCTGCTCGTCGAGGACGACGCCGATGCGGGCGATTCACTCGTGCAGTTTCTCGGCGGCGAAGGTCTCGAGCCGCTGCGGGTGCCGAGCGGGCGCGATGCTTTTGTCGCTCTCGAGCAGGAGCGCTTCGCCTGCATCGTGCTCGATCTGGGCCTGCCCGACATGAATGGACTCAGCTTTCTCGAAGCCCTGCGGGCCCGCGAAGACATCGAGCGGCCCCCGGTCATCGTCTACACCGCCCGCGCGCTCACCAAGGAGGAGACGCGACGTATCGAGGCCTATGCGGAGGCCGTCGTGCTCAAAGAGGGACGCTCCGCCGAACGCCTGCTGGAAGAGATCCGACTTTTCATCCATCACCTGCGACGTCGGCATCCACAAACCGACGAAGGTCGACGAGTTGGCGGGCCAAACGCACCGGTCGATCCTATCTTTCGCGGCAAGATCTTGCTGGTCGTGGATGACGACATGCGAACCGTCTACGCGCTCTCGGCGCTCCTAAGGAGCAAAGGCATCGAGGTGTTGATGGCCGACACGGGGCGCGCCGCGATCGACACCCTCGACGGCGCCCCAAATGTCGACGCCGTCATCATGGACGTGATGATGCCGGAGATGGATGGTTACGAAGCCATGAGACGCATCCGCCAGCAGGCGCGATTCGCCGAGCTGCCGGTCATTGCACTTACCGCCAAGGCCATGAAGGGAGAGCGCGAGCGTTGCCTCGAAGCGGGCGCCAACGATTACCTCAGCAAACCGATCGACAGCGACGAGCTGCTCAGCGTGCTCGGCAGCTGGCTGACCGATCCGCACGGCGCCCGGCGAGGTGCCTGAGGGGACCGACATGAACGATGCAACGGCGCAGCCCTTGACCGAGGTGGAGCAGATCGAGGTCGACCTGCTGTTGCAAGCGATCGCGACCAAGTACGGTCACGACCTGCGGGGCTACCGAGCGGACTCACTCAAACGGCGTCTCCGCAATGCCCTCAACAAGTCGGGTGCCGGCAGCTTCGGCGACCTGCAGCACCGACTGCTGCACGACGCGCACGTCTTCAGCAACGTATTGGACGCCCTGACCGTCCAGGTCAGTGAGATGTTCCGCGATCCGACGTTTTACGGATCCTTTCGCGACCGCGTCGTGCCAATCCTGCGGACCTACCCTCAGTTACGAATCTGGCACGCAGGCTGTTCGTCGGGCGAAGAGGTGTATGCGACAGCAATCGTTCTCCAAGAAGAGGGTCTTTACGACCGCAGTCTGATCTACGCGACCGACCTCTCTCCGGCTGCCCTCCGACGCGCCCAGGAGGGCGTCTACCCCGCGGAGCGCCTGGCGATCTACGCCTCGAATTATGCTGCCAGCGGCGGTCGTAGGAGTTTCGATCACTACTATTCGCTCGGCTACGACCACATCGCGTTTTCGGCGTCTCTACGGCGAAACGTCGTGTTTTTCGACCATGACCTGGTAGGCGACCAGATCTTCGGTGAGATGCACGCTGTCTTCTGCCGAAATGTACTCATCTACTTCGGACGCGAGCTCCGGCTGAACGTCATGGCGAAGCTGGCGTCCGGCATCTGTCGCGGCGGGTTCCTGCTCCTCGGCAGCGCCGAGCAGCTATCGCGACACGAAGAGCGCCTGGGCTTCACGAACTTCGACCCGCTCCAGCGGATCTACCGTCATCCGGGCAAGCTCTGATCTGATTTCGACACGCGAAACTCGGCGGATCCCGACGCCAACGCAAGACGGCCGCAGTAGGATGAACGAAGGAGCCGCGAATGAGTGTCGCCAAACCGAGTGTCCTGCTTTGCGACGACACACCGGCCAACCTCGTCGCTCTCGAGGCGCTCCTGGCGGACATGGACTGCGACATCAAGTCGGTCTCTTCCGGCAACGACGCCCTCAAGATGCTGCTCAAACACGAGTTTGCGCTGCTCCTGCTGGACGTGCAGATGCCCGGCATGGACGGCTACGAAGTCGCGCGCTACGCCCGTCAGAATCCCGCCACACGCGAAGTGCCGATCATCTTTCTGACCGCGCTCTACCAGACCGAAGAAGACGTGCTGCGCGGCTATGGCTCGGGCGCCGTGGATTTTCTGGTCAAGCCGATCAACCAGACCGTGCTTCGTAGCAAGGTGCGCGTCTTCCTCGAGCTGCACACCGCGCGCTTGCGGCTCGCCGATACCTTGGCCGAGCTGGATCAAGCACGGCGCAAAGCCGAACAGGCGAGCAAGTCGAAGTCGCAGTTCGTCGCCAACATGCCTCACGAATTCAAGACACCGCTCACCGCCATCATCGGTTTTGGCGAGCTGCTGGAGGAGGGGGAAGAGGGTGCGACGCTGTCGCCCAAGCAGCGCGAGTTTGTCGGGCACATGGTCTCGTCGGGGCGCCATCTCGTCTCGCTGATGAACGACATCCTGGATCTTTCCCGCATAGAGGCTGGTCGGATCGATCTGCGCCGCGAGCTGGTCTCCGTGCGGGATGTGCTGGACGGCGCCCGCGACACCGTCAGACCGCTGGCCGACAAACGCAGCATCGTCCTCGATTCCGAGGTGGCCGAGAGCCTGCCGCGCATCTCGATCGATCCGGTCCGGATCACGCAGGTGCTCTACAACCTGCTGTCCAATGGAATCAAGTTCACGCCTCCCGGCGGTCGCGTACGGCTTCGCGCTAGCACGCTAGGCAACGCGGTGACGATCGCCGTCGAGGACAGCGGCATCGGCATCAGCGCGACCGATCAGAAGCGACTGTTTCGAGAGTTCGAGCGGATCGAACCGACCGCAAGCCGGGGCGCTGAAGGCACCGGGCTTGGTCTCGCCCTGGTCAAGCGACTGGTCGAGCTGCACGGTGGGACCATCGCCGTCCAGAGCGAGCCAGGGCGTGGCAGCACCTTCACGGTCACCCTTCCAGCGGATTCGCAGGCGGCGCGAGACAGCAACAGCCAGCGCGACGGCGCCAGCTTCGCGTCGCCCCCACGGGAGACCGGGACGCACAACACCGGGACTGCGGGGACGGTGGCCCCACTTCATGGTGGCTGACGATCACCCAGACCTCATCGACGAGGGACAACACCGGGCGCTCGATCCGGTGACTCTGTCGGCGCGAGCCGTGCTCGACGAGATCTCGGACTTCGTGGCCGTGCTCGATCGCACCGGGCACGTGCTGCATCTGAACCGAACCGCTCTGCAGCTCGCCGGCATTCCCGAGGAGGATGTTCGGGGACTGCCGCTCTGGTCATGTCCACCTTTTGTCGGCAGCCCCGATGCCCGCGAGCGCATCAAGAGCTGCTGTCAGCGAGCCGCTCTGGGAGAGCCGGCTCGCGAGGAGATCGAGCTCGAGCTCGGTCGTCACCAGGGTGATGGCCTGCATGAGCGCAGCCACGACGGCGACGACGACGTCGCCTCGAACTGGTTCGGCTTCTCGCAGCGGGATTTCGGCCATTCGTCGTACGAGACGCCAGCGCGGCGGCTGGCAATGAAGTTCGCTGTCAAGCATCGACCGGCCGAGGGGTCCAACCCGCCGTTCCTGATGGTGCAAGGGCGGGACGTCACCTTGCAGGTGCTGACCGACCAGATGCTCGAGGATCTCCACCGCGAGCGCGATCTGCTGCGGCATCGCCTGCGCCAGGTGGAGCCAGCGGGCGGGCGGCCCCCCTCCCCCCCTGTCGTTACCACCGCGCCGGTCGGCCGGCCGCGGGTTCTCGTGGTGGAAGACAACCCGGAGATGAATCGCTTCTTGACCGAAGCGTTGTCGCGTCTATTCGACGTCGACTCCGCGCTCGACGGTGCGGCCGGACTCGCGCGGGCGGTGGAGAGCCCGCCCGATCTCGTGCTCACTGATCTCATGATGCCGCGGCTCAACGGCGACGCGCTGGTGCGGGCGCTGCGAACGCACGCCGAGCTCGACGACGTCCCTATCGTGCTTCTCACTGCAAAGACCGACGACGATCTACGCGTTCGCCTGCTGCGTGAAGGCGCGCAGGACTACCTGGCCAAGCCCTTTTCGGCCAAGGAACTGCTGATTCGGGTGGGGAATCTGGTCGACGTCAAGCGCACCCGTCAGATCCTCCGCGAGGAGGTCGCCACCCAGGGGCGCGATCTCGAATCGCTCGCACGTGCCTTGGCCGCCCGCTCACGAGAGCTCGAGAGCGCGCTCGAGACCACGCGGCTGGCTCGTGAGAACGCAGAGCGCGCCGGCGAAGCGAAGAATCTCTTCCTCACGGTCGCCTCGCACGAGCTTCGCACGCCGATCACGGCGCTGCAGCTGCGCCTCGATCGGTTGCGACGCGCCCTCACTGCCGCCCACAACCACCACGAGGACGACAATTTCAAAGGCGTCCAGCGGGCGATTGACAGGCTCAACTCGCTTGTCGAATCGCTGCTGCAGTACTCCCGGGTGCAGTCGTCGGGCATGCCGGTGGCAGCTCAGACCTTCGACGCTCGCGGCGTGCTGGCCGAAATCGTCGATGAGGCCCGTGACAGCGCCGAACAGAAGGGAATCGTCCTCTCTTACCTGGGCCCCTCCACGCTGGTCCCGGTCGAGACCGACCGAGCTTTGTTTCGTGTCGTGGTCGCCAACCTCGTCGACAACGCGCTGAAATTCACTGACCACGGCCGCGTCGACGTCTCTTTGGAAGAACGCATGGGGGATCTGAAGGTGAGCGTGCGCGACACCGGCCCGGGCGTGCCGAGCAAGGACCAAGCGCGCATTTTCGAGCCTTTTTTCCACCTCGAGTCGGCCGACAACAAACACACCCCCGGTGTTGGCCTCGGACTGGCGTTGGTGCGCGAAGTGACCGCCGCCCTGCGCGGCACCGTCGAGCTCGAGTCCGAGGTCGGCAGCGGCAGCACCTTCGCCGTCGTCTTGCCGCGCGGGATCGCCAGCGAAGAGCGACTGACGCGGCCTTCGGATAGAGCCGCCGAGAGCGGCTAGCGGCGAGCGGCTTGCCGAGCGCCGGCCCCTGCCCGCCCCGGGTGCTTTCTCAGGGGAGGCCCGGCGCGGCCTTGATTTGGCCTGTCGTTTCTTCCAACATGCACCCGCCCGATGCAGAGCCCTGCCGCCACCGCGCCCCAACGTACACCGCTTGCTGATGCGCACCGCCAGCTCGGCGCCAAGCTGATCGACTTCGGGGGCTGGTTGATGCCGGTCAGTTACCCGGCGGGCATCGTCGAAGAGCACAAGGCGACCCGAACGGCTATTGGCGTGTTCGACGTCTCGCACATGGGCGAGATCCACTTTCGTGGCCCACGCGCCCGTGAGGCCGTGCAGCGGCTCGTCACCAATGACGTCGGCCGGCTGGTCGATGGCGGCGCGCTCTACACCGTGGCATGCCGGGACGACGGCGGGATCGTCGACGATCTCATCGTTTATCGCCTCGCCGAGGACCACTACCTGCTGGTCGTCAACGCCTCGAACATCGCCAAGGATCACGGCTGGTTCAAGGACAACGTTGGCAGCCTCTGCGACCTGCAGGATGCGTCGGCCGAGACTGCCCTCATCGCCTTTCAAGGACCAGCCGCAGCCGCGTCGCTTTCCGAGATCACGACCGGAGCAGATCTTGGCAAGCTCGCACGGATGAGCTTTGCCCCCGAAGCGATCGTGGCGGGCAAAAAGGCCATCGTCGCGCGCACCGGATACACCGGCGAGGACGGCTTCGAGATCTTCTGTGCCGCTGGCGACGCCGTCGACCTCTGGGGTGCCCTGCTGGAACGAGCCACTCCTCGCGGAGGCAAACCCGTCGGTCTCGGCGCTCGCGACACCTTGCGCCTCGAAGCCCGCCTGCCCCTCTACGGCAACGATCTGGACGACACCACGACCCCGCTCGAAGCCGGCCTCGGCTGGGTGGTCAAGCCAGCCGCCGGAGATTTCATCGGCAAGGAAGCCCTGGCAAGGCAGCAGGCCGAAGGCGTGGGCCGCAAGCTCGCTGGCTTCGTGATGATCGGCAGAGGCATCGCCCGCCACGGCTATCCGGTCGCCGCCACCGCGGACGGTCCCGCCGTCGGGCAAATAACCTCCGGTAGCTATTGCCCGACGGTGGACAAGAGCGTCGCGCTTGGCTATGTGCCATCGAGGCTCGCCGAACCCGGCCAACGCCTCTTCGTCGACTGCCGCGGCAAGCGGATCGAGGCCGAGATCGTCAAGGGGCCGTTCTACAAACGCTGATCTTTCCAGCGTCCTGCCCGAAGTTCCATTTCCCGGCCTATCACGTCACAAGAGGAGAGCGATCGAGATGAGCGAACAGGTACCCGAAGAGCTGCTCTATACCGAAGATCACGAGTGGGCCCGCATCGAAGGCAACGTCGCGACCGTCGGGATCACCCAGTTCGCAGTCGACAAGCTTGGGGACGTCATCCAGGTGGACCTGCCCCGCGAGGGCGAGGCGGTCAAACAGCGCGATGTCTTTGGCAGCGTGGAATCGGTCAAGGCGGTCTCGGACCTCTTCGCCCCCTTGTCCGGCAAGGTCCTCAAGGTCAACACGCCGCTGACGGACTCGCCCGAGTACGTGAACGAAGAGCCTTACGATGGTGGCTGGATGGTCCAGATCGAGCTCGGCAACCCGAGCGAGGCGACGAAGCTGATGGACGCCAGCGCCTACGCCGCGTTCCTCGCCGAACAGGAATAGCCGGCCTTCACGACGCCACGAGATAAGGAGAGCCTGCCTGCCTTGGAGCCACGCAATTCGCCAGTAACCGCCTCTTCCTCCTCCGCCGAAACGACGGCCAAGGGACGCGCCCATCCGACGCGGACCGCCAGCCTCGACGACTGGCGGGACGAGTTCGATCTCTTCGCCCGTCGCCACA
>JANNNO010000356.1:0-3086 GCA_031398585.1 Myxococcales bacterium
TGTCTTGCCGCTCGAAGGTCTTGAGGTCGGTCGGATCGTCGTCGAGCGCGCGATCGAAAAGCTCGAGCGCCTGATCACTCTCGTCGAGCTCGTAGTGAAGGATGTTGGCCGCCGCCACCAGGTAGCGTGCCCGCGCCGGCGGCGTCTCGCTCTCGGCCAGCGACAGGAGAATCTCCGAGGCCGGCAGCCACTGTTTGGCGTCGCTGTAGAGATCCAGCATCTCGGTCAAGATCGTCCGGTCCTGCGGCCGCAACTCTCGCGCCTCTTCGAAGGCCGCCAGCGCAGCGCCCGGGTTCTTCATCGTGTCGCGCTCGGTGCGCGCCATGTCGATCAGTAGACGGAAGCGTTCGTCAGGCGCGGCAACGCCTTCGGCCAGGCGCCGCTTGTGTTCCAGGGCACCGGAGGCGTCACCCTTGCGGTCGAGCAGCTCAGCCAGCTGTTCGCGAGCCCGACGATGATTGGGATCGAGCCTCAGGGCGGTTTCGAGCTCCTCGATGGCAGCCTCGGGATCCCCGGCTTCGATCCAGGAGCGACCGATGCGCGCGGCCAACTCGGCCTGTTCGCCAAGTGGCAACGCGAAGTCGGGCTGTGACCGCAGGTAGTTGCCGATGAGGCCAACGTCCGGCCACCAGTGGCGCGATACCGCGATGTCGAGCCAGTCGCGCAAGAAGTCCACGCCGCCAGCGTCGAGATCGACGAGCGCCCTGGCGTGCTCACGAGAGCGCTGATCCTCGCCGATGCGCAGAGCGGTCAGCGCCGCTCGTTGCAACACGCGCGCGCGATCAGCGGCTGGCCGCTCTGGGATCCCCGCAAGCCGCTCGAGCAGCGGCAACGCCTTGGCCCAGTTTTCGTCCTGCCAGGCGATGTCGGTGAGTGCTTCGAGCGCGGGCAGTGCGTTCGGATCGAGATCGAGTACCTGGCCGTACAGCTCGGCCGCACGTTGCGAATCGCCGAGGGCACTGCGATGCAGCTCGGCCGACTCGAGCAGGAGCGCTACGCGATCCGGCGTCCGCCGCACGTGTCCGCCCGCGTTCGACAGATGAGTCGCCAGGGCCGCACTGTCTTTGCGTGCGCGGTACATGCGCGAAAGCTCACCGATCGCGGTCAACGAGCTGCCATCGATGGCAAGCGCCTTTTGCACCTTGGATTCGGCCAGCCCAGGCTCACCGAGGTCCTCGTGCCACCGTGCGAGCATGAGCAACAGCCCCACCCGCTGACCCGCATCGCCGATCTCGGCGACGGTGGAACGGAACTCCTCGAGCAATTCACGCTTCCGGTCGAGCCGGGCCGCGAGATCACCGAGCGCGCGGGTGGAACCGGCGTCGGTGTAGTCCTCGGCGACCGCGGCCTGTAGCGTGATGAACGCCTTATCGAGCTCGCCGCTTTGCTCATAGAGCCGCGCGGCTTCGACGAAGCAGTCGATCCGCTCGCGTGCATGCGGTGACGAGGCGGCTCGTTCGATGAGGCTACCGATGCGCTCGTCGAAATCGTCCGCGACGTGGGAGCTGCCACCTGACTCGAGATCGGCCGACGTCTCGATCGAATCGGAACCGACCGAAAGGATCTCACCGGTCTCGGCGCGAGAGACAGGCGGTGTGATCGCGTCCGAGCTCGGATCCGACTTCGGATCCGGCTTGCCATTCGGGCCGCCTTCCGCGGGCACGTGCGGATCTCCGTACATTCAACACCTCGAAAAGAGACGGGTTTCTGAAGGAAGGCCGGCCGGGGCTCGGGAAAGGAGACACGCTACGATCGTGGGTCGCTCCCCGTCAAACCGCACGAGTGGCTATTTCATCGGTGCGGACGCGCTTTTGCGGCCCAATGCGGCGCCACCCGGGAGGCCAGCCTCGTCGCCCGAGCGGCAGCCGCGTGTTAGAAACGCGTCATGATCGAACTCGCCCTGGCAGCGGCCGCGGCCTCTGGCCTGTTGCTCACGGTTTCCCTGCTGACCGGCGTGCGGGTGCTGCGGGAGTACGAACGCGGGGTGGTCTTTCGCCTCGGCCGGGCGCGCACCCATCTGGCCGGTCCCGGCGTGGTCTGGCTGCTGCCCTTCGGGATCGATCGCACGCGCGTCGTCGACACGCGCCTTCAGGCCATCCAGATCCCGCCGCAAGAGGTGATCACGCGCGACAACATCTCGATCGTCGTGAGCGCCGTGGTCTACGCCAACGTCGCCTCACCGAAGCACGCCGTGCTGGAGGTCGACGACTACCTGCCCGCCACGCTGCAGCTGGCTGCGACCACCTTGCGTGCGGTGGCCGGCAAGATGGAGCTCGACGACATCCTCGCCAACCGCGACGGCATCAATACCGAGGTGCGCGCCATCCTCGACACGCGGACCGAGCAGTGGGGCGTCGAAATCACCGCGGTCGAGCTCAAGGACATCGAGCTGCCCAAGGAGATGCAGCGAGCGATGGCCCGTCAGGCCGAAGCCGAGCGGGAGCGCCGAGCCAAGGTGATCGCTGCCGAGGGCGAAGTGCAGGCCGCGACCAAGTTGGCCGAAGCCGGACGCGTAATCGCTGCCTCGCCAGCGGCGTTGCAGTTGCGCCTCTACCAGACGCTGGTCGAGGTCTCGGCCGAAGCGCGCTCGACCATCGTCTTTCCTGTGCCGATCGATCTCACGGGCGGCATGGGCGCGGCGGCCGGGGGCCGATCGGCCTCCGAGCTGCAGGCGATGATGCAAAGTGCGGTGGCGCTGGCCGCCACCCAGGCGCCCAAACAGCTCGAACCTGCAGGCGAGACGATCCCCGAAGCCGAGAAGGCCGAAGCGCAGCGGCCCGGGCGCCGGTAGCCGGGGTAGCCGGAAGGAACCAGCCGGCGCCCCAGGCCTTCACGCCCCGCGGCCGTCCGCGGCTAGATTCCGAGGTTCTTGCGGATACGCGGGATCGGCGGGTCGGTGTTGGGAATGAAGGTCTTGCCGGTGACCAGCTCGTAGAGCGCAATGTACCGGCGAGCCGCCTCGATGCGGACCTCCTCGGTCAATGGCGGCGGAGCGCCTTCGCCTCGACGCCTGCAACAAAGATCGGCAGTTGCTCGCCCAGCTCGGGCAGGATTTCTTGCGCCAGCACAGACGTCGCCACCGGCCC
>JANNNO010000383.1:0-7309 GCA_031398585.1 Myxococcales bacterium
TGCCGCTGCCTGCGCCGCCCTGGATCACGACGACGCCGCTGCTGTGCGCGGTGATGAGCCCCCATTGCCGCTTGTCAATCAGGGCCGCGATCTCGGGCAAGTGACGATCGACCCGCTGAGCGCGCGCCGCGCGCATGCCAAGCACACCCCGCGCGGGACGGGTGGCCGTGCCCTCGCCGCCCGCCAGCTCGGTCTCGACGAGATCCCCCCGGCGCCAGCGGCGATCGCCGGGATCCTTGCTGAAGATCCCTTGAGGTGCGGCGATGCGGACCAGCTCGCCGCGCGCGTCGGGGCGCGGTGCCTCGATGGTCAAGGTGCGACGAATGAGGACCTCGCCCTCGACCTCCTCCTTGCCGAACTCCTCGTCGTAGTCGCTGCCCTCGCCGTAGCGATAGTAGATCTGGCTCACGGGGGCGTGCCGCCAGTCCACGATGCTCACCCCGTGCTCGGGATCGACGAAGGTCGCGCGACCGATCAGCACATCGCGCACACGCTCGCGGCTGCGTCCGTCGGGGCCCAGGCGGCGCTCGCGCAACCGCAGGTGCCCGAAATAGGGCTGCTGCGGATCCACCAGCACGCCCTGCGCTTCGGCGCGGCGGAACGAGATCCCCTGCAGGCGTTCCATCTGCGCCACCAGCGCCGCGACGTCTTCCAGCCGCGCCTCGCCGATCTCGTCGCGCAACGAGACCAGATCCGTGTCATAGCGCGCGCTGGCCGAGGCGGCCGTGGGCCGCCCGAGCGGACTTGCCGTGAGCCGCGCGCCGAGGCTGGTGTGCACGCGCGCCAGGAGGGCTTCCTCCTCGGCCGGAATTTCGTCTACCGACGTTCGAGACCGCGAGGACTCGCCAGCGTCGGCGATCTCATCGCGACCGGTGGTCATTGCGCAGGCGCGGGCGGCGGCTGCGGGGGCGCAGCTGCCGGCGGTCCGGGAGGCGGCGGCGGGCCCAGCATCGGCCCGGGGGCGTTGGGCGCCGGTTGCAGCGGCATCGGCGCGCCCGGCCCGGGCATCAGCACCCCACCGTCGGCGACGCCGCCATCGGGCCCACCGTCGGGCAGGGCTTGCTTGTAGCCGAGCACCTTGTGCTTCTCTTCCTCGGGCGTGAGCTTGAGCCAGATCTTCCCGTCGGCGTAGGTGTAGACGCGCGTGTTGAGTGGCAGGAAACCATCGGAGCGAGCCACCACGTCGAGAGGTCCGCTGTCCTTCAGGCGTTCGATGAAGAAGGGCTTTTTCGGGCCCTTTTGTGGATTGATGATGCCGAGCTTCTTCTTGCCCCAGCGCAGCTCGGTCGGCACCTGTGGCACCGTGAAAAAGTAGATCTTCACCTTCTCGGGTTTCGGCGGCATAGCCACGCCGCCGTCCGGTACCGCCGCGGCGGGTGCGACCGGCGCCGCGGGGGCCTGCATCGCCATGGCACCGTGAAGTCGCTCGATAGCGGCAAAGTAGGTCAGGCCAGCGGCGCCGAAAGTGATCGCCAGAACCGCCGACCGCAGCCAGAGGGGCCAACGCCTACGAGATCGGGGCGTGCTCACGGCTTGACCTCACCTTCTTCGGCTGGCTTGTCATCGGCCTTGTCCGGCGTCTCCGCCGGGCCAGCACCACCACCAGCCGTCGACTCATCGGCACCCGGCACGGCGGGCGGCGGCCCCGGATATCGCTGCCCGGGTTTGGGTACGTAACCCAGCAGCGGCTCTTTGGCCTCACCCTTGATCTCGCCTTCCAGCACCTCGATCGGCACCGGCGGATCCATCCAGTAGGAGAAGCCACGCGTGGCCAGCCGGATCTCGTACACCTGCTCCTTGCTGAGAAACTGCCGCGCGAAATCGAGCGCGATGTCGCCGACGACGCGCATTTTGCGGTGGCGCAGGATGAACGAGAAGGCGCGAATCGCCAGGTGATTGGGCAGCCGGTGACAGCCGTGCGAGTAGCCCGTCGGGCTGTACATCGACAGGTATTCCGCCGAGCCGTGCGCCCTTATCCAGTTGTCGATGTCGCCTCGCCCGTTCTTGCCCGGGATGACGAAGTAGCCCGCAACGAGGCCGTAAGCCGACAGATAGCCGGGGCCGAGCTCCGAGTAGTTGACGACGTTCTGTGGGCGCCCATTGACCATCTTGGGCTTGAGCAGCGATCGGATGGGAGTCGACTCGGGCGCGATCCAGACCGGACCGGCGACGATCTGCCGCATCACGCGCGGCCCGACCTCGGAGCCCTTGTAGCGGTAGTACTCGTAACCGTCGCTGGCCTGCTCCGCGCGCCAGCCACCGATGGTGGTCCGCCAGCGCACGAGCGGCAGCTTCTTGCCCTTGTGCTCGACGAAGACCGTGTACGACGGGAACTTCTTGCGCGGCTGCGGAACCCGCTCTCCCTTTTCGTCGAAGGCGAGGTCGTACCAGACGTCGCCTCGATCGATGACGATCGATAGCGGCATGGTCGGGCTGTAGTAATCGGGTCGCGGCGGGAACTTGATCGCGGCGCGCAGGCGGGTGAAGTCGCCTGTCTTGCGTCGTTTGAAAAAGTCGAGCGCGCCTTGCGGCGTGTCCCACCCGAGCGCCTTGACCGCGATGGCGGTGTATTCGTCGACCAGATTGGGCGGCTGCGGAGCCCCCAGTTCCTTGGCCTCCTTGGCGGTGACGCTGCCGTCCTCGAGGATGCCGGTGGCCGAAACCACGCGCTCGCGCAGGACGCGCATCGCGGATCGGTGATCGTTGTCGATGAGCTCGCGCTCGAGCGCATCCATCGTCTGGCGACGAAAGAAGTGCGACTCGTAGATCATGTGCTTCTGCTGGAAGCTCTTGACCGCCTCCTGCATGACCTCGTCATAGACGCCGCTCTTGTGTTTGCCGCTCTTGAGGAAGCCTTCACACAGAAGTCGCTTCTCCGCAGCGGCCAGCGCGGGCTTTTCCGCTGCCCGTCGCGCCAGCATGCGGACACGGCCGCCGAATTCAGGCTTCTTCTCGACCAGCTCGGCCAGGGTCTTGGCGCGCGCCTTTTTCCGCTCGCTCTCGAGCTCGGCGCGAATGCGGGCCAAGCGAATCGCGTCCCGACGCATGGCTTGCGGCGGAACGTACGAGATCTGATCCACCGCCTCGAGCGCCGCCTTGGTCTGCTCGTCCACGCACTTGCGTTCGGCGTTGGCCAAAAAGCGCGCGTGCAAGACCGACATCGACGGCGAGATGCCGTAAAGCTCGAGGTAGTTCTTGGCGCCCGGCAAGAGCGGCTGTCCGTCCTCGTCCAGCTGATCGTTGGCGAGGCCAAGGAATACCCGCCGATAACGGTTGGGCAGAAGGTCGCCTTTGCTCGATCGCTGCTCGGCGAAGAGAAACGGCGTCCAGTCGTCCGAAAGATCGACCAGCGTGTAACCCTCGGCTTCGGCAGCAGCGGCGTCGACCCAGGTCTCGGCGCCATTGGCGATCACCAGAGCGCGTGCGCCGGGGTCTAGTGGCGCGGCGGGCGGAGGCCCCTCGGTGGCGCCCGGTGGTGCTGCGGCCGGCGCTGGAATGACAGCGCCGTCGGGCGCGAGGATCGGCGCGCGCGGCGAATCCGGTGACGCCTGCTGCTGCGCCCGACAGCCGACGAAGGCGAGGCCCAGCAGGGCGATCGCGGCGGGTTGCCAGCGGCGTCGGACGGAGCGACGCGCGCGGCAGCCAGGCTCATGAAGGATGGGGGGGGCCGGACTCACGACGGCTTTGATCATGGAACGGAGCCGGCCCAGCATACTGGTTTCGCCCCCAAACGCCTCATTAATGCCCGCCGAAAGCGGGAGGCCAGCCGGTCGAGTCGCGTCGCGCCATGATCCGCGACTTGCCACGGGGCCCCGACGCTGTAAAAACACGCGCTGCTACTCGTCTTAACGGCCGTCTTCCTGGAGCCGAGCTCGCCATGTCCACCACCGTCTCTTCGTCATCTTCATCCGCTCCCTCGTCGCCCGTCCCGGCCGCGCCCGGCACCACGTGGAAGCAGGTCCTCGCCGACCGCATGCCCGAAGCGTGGGCGCGCGAGATCGACGTCTTCGAACATCAGATCGACCTGCGCAAGCGCGGCAAGATCGAAGAGAAGCTCTTCGCTGAGACCCGCCTGCGGCGCGGCGCCTACGGCCAGCGCTACGACAACGGTCAGCGCCACGATGGGACCACCGCGCAGACGCTCGCGTTTCCTTCGGGCGACGTGACCAAGGGTCCAAGCACGATGTGGGACGCGCCCGGCATGCAGCGGATCAAGGTGCCGATGGGGCGGCTCACCGCGCGCCAGCTCGAAGCGCTCGCAGAGGTCGCCGAGGAATACTCCGACGGCATCCTGCACGTCACGACTCGGCAGGACTTCCAGCTGCACTTCGTGCACATCGAAGAGACGCCGGACCTCATGCGACGCCTGGCCGCGGTCGGCATCACCACGCGCGAAGCCTGCGGCAACACCGTCCGCAACGTGACCGCGTGCCCGATCGCGGGCGTCTGCCGAACCGAATCGTTCGACGTTTCGCCCTACGCGAGCGCCCTCACCTACTTCCTGCTGGGGCACGACGACACTCAGGACTTCGGTCGCAAGTTCAAGATCGCCTTTTCCGGCTGCCACGACGAGGCCTGCGGCCTGGTCAATTTCCACGACGTCGGTTGCATCGCGCGCACGCGTGAAATCGACGGACAGACCAAACGCGGCTTCGAATACGCGGTGGGCGGCGGCCTCGGTTCGGTGCCGTACTCTGCGCAGATTCTCGAAGAGTTCCTCCCGGAAGAGGAGCTCTTGCCGATGACCCAAGCGATCGCGCGCATCTTCGCCCGCTTCGGCGAGCGCGCGAACCGGGCCAAGGCGCGGCTCAAGTTTCTGGTCAAGAAGCTCGGCTTCGAAGAGTTCAAGCGCCTGGTCAACGAGGAGCGCAAGACGCTGCGACCGGATCCGCGCTGGACCGCTTTCCTGTCGGATCTGCACGTCACCGACGAGCAGCCGCTGCGACCGGCGGCCCCACTGGCACCGAACGCTCCCGGAACCGACGATCCGGCGTTCATCGCCTGGCGCCGGTCCAACGTGCTCGATCAGCGACAGAAGGGCTACGCGGTGGTGATCCTGGCGCTGCCGCTTGGGGATCTGACGGCGGATCAGGCGCGTGCGCTGAGCGACATCTCGCGCCTCTACACCGGCGACACCCTGCGCACGACCGCGGATCAAAACATGCTGCTGCGTTGGGTGAGCGAGGCGGATCTGCCGGCCGTCTACCAGGCGCTGGTGAAAGCTGGGCTGGCCGAAGCTGGTGCCGGCACGATCACCGACATCACCGCGTGCCCAGGGACCGACACCTGCAAACTCGGCATCTCGTCGTCGCGGGCGCTTGCGGCCGAGCTCAGGCGCGATCTGGTCGCCTCGGGCATCGACCAGAACGACAACGCGCGCGGCCTGCACATCAAGACCTCCGGCTGCTTCAACTCCTGCGGGCAGCACCACGTGGCCGACCTCGGCTATCTCGGTGTTGCGCGCGTGGTGAACGGCCGCCGGGTGCCGCACTTCCAGCTGGTGATCGGCGGTCAGTGGACCAACAACGGCGGCTCTTACGGCCTCGCCATCGGCGCCATCCCTTCCAAGCGGGTGCCGGAGTTCACGCGCAAGATCACCGAGATGTTCGCGCGCGATCGCCAAGGCGGCGAGACGTTCCAGGCGTTCACGGGCCGCATCGGCAAAAAAGCCATCCGCTCGATGGTCGAGCAGCTGCAGTCGTTGCCGACCTACGAGCAGGACCCGAGCTTTTACAGCGACTGGTCGGACCCGCGCGAATACACCATCGACGACATGGGCGTGGGCGAGTGCGCCGGGGAGGTCGTGCCTTACGTGCAGGTCGGCCTGGCCGACGCCGAGCGAGAGATCTTCGAGGCGCAGCTGCTGCTCGACGAGAAGAACCTGCCCGCGGCCACGCAGCGCGCGCTCTCGGCGATGCTGGTGGCGGCGCGGGCGCTGTCGCGGGAAAAGAACCCCAACCTGTCGACCGACCCCGACGAGATCGTGCGCGACTTCCGCAAGTACTACTTCGACACGCAGCTCTTCTTCGATCCCTATGCGGGCGGCAAGTTCGCGCATTCGTTCTTCCGCATCCACGAGGACAAGGCGAGCTTCGATTCACCGGAAGCCGCGCATCAGATCCTCGAGGAAGCGCAGCTCTTCGTCGACGCCGCTCACCAGTGCCACGCTCGCCTCGGCGCCTCGCTGGGGGCGGTGACGCCGATCACGATCGCCGTACCGGGCAGTGGGCCGGCGGCGCCTGCGGCTACCTGATCGATAGCCATTCCGGGCTGGCGGCGCTTGGTTGCCGGCTGGCCCGATTCGTTTTCCCTTTCGTAGACCTCTGCCTGCCATTGGAACTCCATGGACGCTGCCAAGATCCAGATCAAGCTCTTCACCAAACCGAACCTCGACCTGCCGGCCGAGGCGTTCATTCCCGTCTTCCACACCTGGATCAAGGAACACCGGCTGCCCGAGCTGCTGGTCGATGTGGCCAACTACGGCCATGTGCCTCACGGTCCCGGCGTCGTCCTCATCGGTCACGGCACCGATTACGGTTACGACGAAGGGGAAGGCCGTCGTGGTCTGCTCTTCAATCGCAAGCGGCTGGCGCCGGCGCCCGAGCAGCGGCTCGAAGACTCCTTCCGGCGGGTGCTGCACACGGCCCTCTTGCTCGAGAAGGAGCCGGCCTTGGCGGGTAAGCTGTCATTCGCGACCGACGAGATCCTTGTTCGGATCAACGATCGCCTGGGGGCGCCGAACGACGAAAGCACGTTCACTGCGGTGCAGCCGGAGTTGGCCGCATTCGCCAAGCGCCTGTTTGGCGACGGCGCCACGCTGACCCGGGTGGGCGAGCCGCGACAGCTCTTCTCGGTGACGATCAAGGCGGCGGGTGCGCCATCGCTCGCCACGCTGCTCGAACGCGCCGGCGGCGCCCCGGCCTAGCTAGTTCGCGGTCCGCAGCGTCGGAACGAGAGCGACGAGTCCGACCGACCGGCGCATTCGCACGCCGGCACGAAACGTTTTCAGACGCTCTCCGAGCGACAGCGAGGCGGCTCACTTCGGCAATCGCCGGAAAAGGTGCGCGCCCTGTCCCACACCACACCACTTCCCAGCGGTGATCGGTCGACCTGCGTGACGCTCATCGCCAAACGCCGGCCAGACGGTATGCCCTCGCTTCGAAAGGACCTCGCCGCCATGTCTCGAGCCCGCGCCACCACCCTCGTCGTCATCGCCCTGCTCTCGTTCGCCTGCACGCCGAAGGAGGAGCCCGGCGAAGCCCCCGCGACCACCCGCACCGGCGGCTCGGGCGGCAGCAAGGCCTCGGGC
>JANNNO010000466.1:0-6753 GCA_031398585.1 Myxococcales bacterium
CGATGCGGGTGGCGCAGGGGGCTCGTTGGGAACCGGCGGCGCACCGGGGGGCGACGCCCTCCCCTCACCTCCCGTCACCGTTCCCGACGACGATCCCAAGCTGCCCTACCTGATGCGTCCCTTGCCGGTGTTGCTCTTCACCGTCGGCAGAGCCATCCCACGCGACGTCAAGGTTCCGGGGAAGGTCCAGGTGATCGAGGATCACGACGGCAGCTTGACCGGAATCACCACACGGCCCGCCAGCTTGACCGCTGCCGTTGGCATCGAGATGCGCGGCCAGAGCTCCTTCGAATACGCGCAAAAGCCCTACGGCTTCGAGCTTCGCAACGCCGCCGGTGAAGGCACCGCTCACCCGCTGCTGGGCCTGCCGCCCGAAGCAGACTTCGTCTTGCACTCCTGTTACGCCGACAAGAGTTGCCTGCGAAACGCTCTGACCTACGCCGTCGGCCGCGAGATGGGAGCGGCGCAGGGACGCTGGGCGCCGCGCACTCGCTACGTCGAGATCTTCATCGACGGGCAGTACCAGGGCCTCTACCTCCTCGTCGAGCGCATCAAACGCGACAAAGCGCGGGTCGATCTACCAGCGCCCACAGCACAGTCCTCCGCCGGTGGCGATCTCACGGGCGGATACATCCTTTCGCAAGAAGGCGACGGGGGCCGCATCGGCGCCGACTTTCCCAGCCCGTTCGAGACCCGCGCCAAGCTGGTCTACCGCTACCCGAAAGCCGAGCTGATGACCCCCGCGCAAAAGGGCTACGTGCAAGAAGCGACACGTGCGCTCGGGCAGGCCTTGACCGGCGATGGTGGTCTCACGGAGGCCACTCGCAAGGTGCTCAACGTCGATAGCTTCGTCGACTACGTGGTGGTCCAGGAGTTGACCAACAACGTCGACGCCTACTGGAAGAGTTGGTTCATGTACAAGAAGCCGACTTCCGCGGGTGGACAGTTCTTCATGGGTCCGCTGTGGGACTTCGACCTCGGTTACGGCAACGTGATCTTCAAGAAGCGGTACTGCTCGAACACGTCAGCGCACAGCGATCTCAAGGGTCCTTTCGGAACTCTCTTCCGGCAGCGCGCCTTCGCGGATGCGGTTCGATGCCGATGGAATGCCTTGCGCGCAAGCGGGGGCCCGCTCGACGTCGCGCGCCTCGAGGAGAAGATCGCTGCGTTCACACGCCACATGTCGCGCGCCAAGGAGCGGGACGGCGAGCGCTGGAAAAACATCGGCCTGTGGGTCTGGCCGAACAATTACATCGGCGGTAGCTGGGTCGATGAGGTCAATTACCTGCGGTATTGGTTGCGACGGCGACTCGCTCACCTCGATAGTTCGCTGCCCGGAAGCTGTGAGTCCGTCTCACCGCCGCCGCGGGTCGATCTGCTACCCGCCCCGCCCAAGGCCATGGAGCGCAATACCCGCATGCCCTATCCGGGACGTGACGCCCCCGCGTACATTCCGATCGAGGGCGCTCTGCCGACGAACCTCGGCGCTTGGGCCTGCCCGCCGTGATCGCGCGATGACGCCCCTTTTGCTCGTCACCGGTTTCCTCGGCGCGGGAAAGACCACCTTCTTACGAGCGCTGCTGCCTGCCTGTCGGGCGCGCGGCCTACGTGCCCGCGTCGTGCTGAACGACTTCGAAGATGCTCGCATCGACGGCGCCACATTGGCCGACGTCGCGCCCGATCTGGTGGCGCTGGCGGGCAGCTGCGTCTGCTGCGAAAGCCTCGAGGACCTGATGGCGGCGCTCGGTGCCCTCGCGGGCGAACCCAACGAGATCGTCATCGTAGAAGCCAATGGCGGGACGGAATCGAGCGACCTCGTGGCGTTGCTGGGATCGGATCTCAGCCTCGACCGGCTGAGCCCACCCCTGCAACTGACGGTCGTCGACGCGAAACGCTTTGGCACGCGCGGCTGGCAGAACGAGATCGAACGGGAACAGTTGTCAACCGCAACCCATCTGACCATCGGCCGAGCCGACCAGGTCGATCCGGTTCGACGCCTTGAAGTGGAGGCCGGAGCACGGGCCCTCGCCCAGCACGCGCAAGTGGTCTCCGCCGAGGGGCTGGCGGGGACGCTGTTGGCGGTCGAGCGGTGGGTTCGTGCGATCCCGTCACGCACGCGACTCAACAGCGCTGGTGGCGAAGAGGCCGGAGTCGCCTGGGCCGTTCCGCTGCCACGAGCGGGCGAGCCGCACGACCATCTGCACCCTCACTTCGCCTCGCTGATGCTCGAGCTGCCGCATCTCATCGACGAAGAGGATCTGGCGGGCCTTCTGCGTGGCCTGCCGCGCGAGGTGTTGCGCGCCAAAGGGGTCGCCGCGCTGGCGCCCGACGGCCGCAAGCGGACCTTCCAGAAGGTGGAAGACGAGGTCGAGATCTCGCCGTGCGAGCTCGCCGATCCCGATGACGTTCCGGCGCGAGCGATCTTCGTGGGCCCGCATCTACCCGTCGACCAGATCACCGCCGCGGTCCGCGATCTCGGGCGTCGTTCCTGAAGCGGCGACACCCGAGGGAGTTGGTCGATGGCGGCGGCGGGGGTACGCTGGAGAGCGGCATGAGCTCCCTGCACGAAGCCACCATCGCTACCGACGAGCTGCGACCGACGCGGCTCGAGGTGGACCTCGGGCAGCTGGCGGCCAACTACCGCGCAATCGCGGCGCACGTCGCCCCCTCACGGGTGATGCCGATCCTGAAAGCCAACGCCTACGGCCACGGCCTGGTGGAGGTGGCGCGACTGCTCGAGACGGTCGGTGCCCCGATGGTCGGCGTCGCCTATCTGGAGGAAGGCTTGCGGCTGCGGCAGCAGGGTGTACGGCTGCCGGTGCTCGTGCTGGGCGGGATTGTCGGATCGCAGATCCCACTGTTTTTGGCCAACGACCTCACCTTGACCGCTTCGTCGATGGACAAGCTGCTCGCGATCGATGAATGCGCAGCCGCCGCGGGCAAGATCGCCAACGTCCATCTCAAGATCGACACCGGCATGGAGCGAGTGGGCGTGCACTGGTACAGCGCTGAGGCGATGCTCGAGGCATCCCTTCGCTGCCGTCACATCGCCATCGACGGCATTTTCACCCACCTGGCCAACGCCGATGGCGCCGACCTCGCGCACGCCCGGTTGCAGCTCGAGCGCTTCGATGAGGTGCTCTCCTTCTATCGGCGGCGGAGCTTACCGACTCCGACTCGTCACGCGGCCAACTCGGGGGCGATTGCCCAGCTGCCGGAGGCGCGCTTCGATCTCGTGCGGCCGGGCATTCTGTTTTATGGCGCGCGGCCCTCGCCCGAAGTTCCCGACGTGATCCCGGTCGCCTCGGCGCTGCGGTGGGTGACGAGGGTCGTCTTCTTCAAGGTCGTCAAGCCGGGCAATCCGATCAGTTACGGGTCGACGTTCACCCCGGATCGGCTCACGCGCGTGGTGACCCTGCCGGTCGGGTACGGTGATGGTTACGCCCGGGCGATGAGCGGCCAGGCCGAAGTGCTCCTGGGTGCCAAACGCCGCCGCGTGGTGGGCCGCATTTGCATGGACCAGATCATGGTGTCGATCGACTGGGAGAGCGCCTACAACGGCGACGAGGCCGTTTTGCTGGGACGACAGGGTGCGGAGGTCATTTCCATCGAGGATCTGGCTGCCTGGGCCGGCACGATCCCCCACGAGGTCCTCACCAGCATCAACACGAGGGTCCCCCGCATCTACACGCCGCTGAGGTAGGCTGCGGCGCCATGGCTCCGCCGACCGTTCGAGACAAGGTGCAAACCACCGCAGCCGCCTTCGCGGCTCGGTTCGCACGACCAGCGCGATGGGGAGCCGCGGCGCCCGGGCGGGTGAACCTGATCGGCGAGCACACTGACTACAACGACGGCTTCGTGCTGCCGATGGCGATCGATCGCCACACCATCGTCGCGGCCGCGCCGGTCGCACGGCGAGACGGAGCGCGCGTGCGGATTCACAGCGAAGCCGTGGGCGGCGGCTGCGACATCGCCATCGAACCGACCGCGCGACGGGCCGAGCCGGCCTGGGCGAATCACGCCCGAGGCGTCATCGCGGGCTACTCACGGCTGGCGCAGGCGGGTCAGTTTCCCGAGCTTCCCGGGCTGGACCTTCTCGTCACCTCGGATATCCCGCTAGGCGCGGGCCTGGCCAGCAGCGCTTCGTTCGAGGTCGCGCTGGCGACCGCGATCGAGGCGGCAGCCGGCCAGGCGTTGCCGCCGATGACGAAAGCGCGCCTCTGTCAGGAGGCCGAGCAGGAGCTGGCCGGAGTTCCTTGCGGCATCATGGATCACGCCTCGGCCGCTCTGGCACGGCCGGGAATGGCACTGCTGATTGATTGCGGCGACGAAAGCGTGCGGGCGGTCCCCGTACCGGCCGATCTAGCCGTGCTCATCGTGGACAGCGGCAAACGGCACGACCTGGCAGATGGCTCGTACCAGCGCCGCCGAAGCGAATGCGCAGCGGCCGCGCACGCACTCGGCGTCGCCAGCTTGCGCGCAACCAGCCCGGCGGCGGTGGAGGCTGCTGCCGGCCGACTCGATCCGGTGTCGTTTCGTCGCGCCTTTCACGTGGTGAACGAAAACGTAAGGACGCTGGCGGCGGCGGCAGCCCTGCTCAAAGGCGATCTCGCCACCGCCGGCGGCTTCCTCTACGAAAGCCATCGCTCCTTGCGTGAGCTTTACGAAGTGAGCTGCGCTGAGCTCGACCAGATCGTTGCCATCGCACACGGTATCGGCGAGCCAGGTGGGATCTTCGGCGCGCGACTCACCGGTGGCGGCTTCGGCGGCTCCGCGGTGGTGCTCGCTCGCGCCAACGCTGCCGAGGCGATCGGGGCCCGGATCGCGCAGGAGGTCGGCGCCCGGCATGGCTGGACGCCAACCGTTTTCTTGGCCACGTCCGTAGGCGGCGCCGCGACGTTCGAGCTGGAGGCTAGGCGGTAGACATCGTCCCGCCTGGCGCGAGGCGCTGTTTCGAGCACGCCCTCTTGCGGACTTTGCTGCCGCCTTCCTTGGGCTTCTTGGAGCTTCTTGGACCTTCTTGCGAGCTTTCTTCAGCCAGGCCTTGACCGGCTCGACTTTTAGACGCAGTCTAAACTTCGTGAAGCGCAACCTCATCGACGAGCTCCGCGAGCACGGCATCCAGCCGTCGGCGCAGCGGCTTGCCGTAGCGGAATACGCGCTCACGACTGTCGACCACCCGTCGGCCGATCAGGTCTGGGAGAAGGTGAAGAAGACCTTCCCGATGCTCTCGCGAGCGACGGTCTACAACACGCTCAATTTGTTCGTCGAAAAGGGTCTCCTGGAATCGCTGGTGATCGCGGAAGGCCGGATCGTCTTCGATCCCAATACCGACCGTCATCATCACTTCGTCGACGAGGAATCGGGCCGCATTCACGACATCCCGTGGGAGAGCCTCGAGGTGAAGAACATCCAGGCGCTGCGCGGTTTTCAGGTGCGCCAATACCAGGTCGTCCTGCATGGAAAGAGGTCGGGCTCGCCGCGGGCCGAATGAAGGCCTCCGACCCGCGACTTTTTTTTGGCCGCCGATTTAGACAAGATCCAATCTGAAACCAGATCTAGACAGAGACGTATTCGAATCGCTGCGCGATTCTCGAGAAAGGAAATGAAACATGCTGACCGTCGGTGACAAGTTCCCCTCCTTCAATCTGCTTGGTGTCGTGAGCCTGGAAAAAGGCAAAGAGTTCGCGACAGTCTCGTCCGACAAGAATCCCGACAAGTGGAAGGTCGTCTTCTTCTGGCCGAAGGACTTCACCTTCGTCTGCCCGACGGAGATCGCCGAGTTCGGGCGCCGCTACCGCGATTTTACCGATCGCGATGCAGAGGTTTTCGGCGTGAGCCACGACAATGAGTACGTTCATCTCGCGTGGCGACGCACACATCCCGACCTGAAGGATCTCCCCTACCCGATGCTTGCCGACGTCAAGCAGGAGCTGAGCCGCGCCGCCGGCGTCGTGCACAAGGAAGAAGGCGTTCCGCTTCGCGCCACCTTCATCATCGATCCGACGGGCATCGTTCGGCACGTCAGCGTCAACGACCTCAACGTCGGTCGCAGCGTGGAAGAGGTAGTCCGCTTGCTCGACGGTTTCCAGACCGATGAGCTCTGCCCGTGCAACTGGCGCCCGGGCGAAAAGACGCTGGAGGCTGCGTAGTCATGTCGGATGCGACGCCGGCACAGGTCATGGTGACATCCGCGCTCGAGCGCCTGAGAGACGCGCTTCCGGAAGCAGCCAAGGACATCAAGCTCAACTTGTTGTCGGTGCTGACCTCCGGGGCGCTCTCCCCGGCACAACGCTGGGGTGTCGCCCTCACCTCGGCGATCACGGCCCGCAACGAAGAGTTGCGCGATGCCGTGCTCGCCGACGCCTCAGCGTCCGGCGTCGCGCCCGCCGTCATCGACGACGCACAGGCCGCGGCGGCGCTGATGGCGATGAACAACGTCTACTACCGCTTTCGCCACATGGTGGGCAAACCGTCCTACGGGGAAAAACCCGCGCGACTGCGCATGAATCGGCTGGCCAAGCCTGCCACCAACAAGGCCGACTTCGAGCTCTACTCGCTGGCTGCCAGCGCCATCAACGCGTGCGAGATGTGCATCCGCTCGCACGAGGAGGCGGTGCTACACGGCGGCCTGACCGAGGAACACGTGCACGATGCCGTCCGCATCGCGGCGGTGATCAACGCTGCCGCCGTGTCACTCGAGATCGTGCCCGCCTCAGCGGCCGCTGCTGTCGCGGCGTAGTCGACGCGCGT
>JANNNO010000497.1:0-5683 GCA_031398585.1 Myxococcales bacterium
CGACGCCCTGTCGTTCCTGGTGCAGCGGGGTGATGTCGACGCCGCCACCGAGATCTTCAAGCGCGCCATCGGCAAGCCGTCCCGAGTGGTCTCGGAGTACGTGAAGGTCTATGCCTCGCTCTGGATCGCGGACCTCAACCGGCGCGCGGGACGCGGTACTGAGCCGGCCGCCGAGCAGTTTCTGCGAACGCTGGCCGCTCGCAAGCTGCACATCCGTCCGCAGCGGGTGTCGTTCTGGTACGAGGATCTGGCCCGGTTCTCCCTCGGCCAGATCACCTACGAGGCGCTGCTCTCACGCGCGGACACGCCGGGCAAAAAAGCCGAGCTTCATTTCTACGAAGCGATGCGCCGCCTGGCGGAAGGTCGCAGTGACGACGCGCACGCGCTCTGGAACAAGGTCCTCGAGACCAAAATGGTGGAGTTCCTCGAGTTCGACATGGCTGCCCGCTACTTGCGGACCGGGGCGCCGGTCGGGACGACGTCGCCCCGCAACGAGGGACAGACAATTTGAACTCAGCCGTCGCGGAATGTGATACATCATCCGCCAAATCCGAATTTCGGTGCCGTGGCCAAGTGGTAAGGCAAGGGTCTGCAAAACCCTCATACCCCGGTTCAAATCCGGGCGGCACCTCCAAGCTCCCCCTCGCGTAAGCCTCTCGAAATCGACCCGAACGCGGTCAGCGGCCAGGCAAACCGCTATCAGGCGCTGATCAAACGGTCAGGCGCCAACGTTCGGCGAGTCTGACTGGATCGCCCGCAGCTCCGGCGAAGTCGTCCAGCATGTCGTCCGCGGGGCAGCGCCCCGCCCTGGCGTAGGCCGCGATCGGATCGAGCAACGGAGCGTCGGCAGCCCCACCGGGAAGCCGCAGCAGACCGGCACGCGCGATGGTGCAAAGTTCGACCGCCAGCTCGGCGATCGGACGATTTCCGAGCCGCGCGCCGAGTCCCGCCCGCGGCACCTCCCGCCGGAGCGCCAGCCGTTCGGCGAAGCTCCTCCCGTCGACCAGCGCGTAGGCGGCCGCGCAAGCCTCGGGGTCGTCGAGCAGCCCCCGCCAGAGCGCGGCCAGCCCCTCGATGAAGGGCAGCGGTCCCGCGTCCGCGCCGCGCAGCTCGATGGTCTTTTTCAAACGAACTTCGGGAAACAACGTCGACAGGTGCAGCTCCCAGTCTCCCATCGTCGCCTTTTCACCCTGGTAGCCCTCCCGCATGAAACGCCGGAAGGTGAGACCGTCGAGGGGCAGGTACTGGCCGCCGCGGGCGAGAAAAAACATCGGAACGTCGGCCGCCCATTCCGCGTAAGCGGCGAAGCCGAAGCCCGGTTCGAAAGCCGCCGGCAGCAGCCCGCAGCGGCTGTCGTCCATGTCCAGCCAGACCGCCGCGCGATAGCTCTTGTGGCCGTTGGCGCGTCCCTCGGTGATCGGCGAGGCAGCCCACATCGCGGTCACGATGGACGTGATGCCCATCGCCGTGCGCATCTTCGCAGCGGCGTCGGCCTCGTCGTAAAAATCGAGATTCACCTGCACCGTGGCGGTCCGCTTCATCATGTCGTGGCCGAGGCTGCCCTGCCGAGGCAGATAGACCCGCATGATGTCGTAGCGACGTTTGGGCAACCACGGGATGTCGTCGAGCCGCCCAAAGGGGCGAAACCCTCCCGCGATGAACCGCATGCCCAGCGGCTCGGCCAAGGTGGAGAGCTCACCGATGTGCCGCCGCAGCAGATCTCGGCAGGCCACTGCGGTGGCGAGAGGCGGCGCCGAGAGCTCCATCTGCAGACCAGGCTCGAGCGTGATCTCCTCGCCGTCGCGACCTGCGCCAATGACGTGTGGCCCATCGTGAGTGAGTGCGTAGCCGCGCCCTTCGAGGGCGTGCAGCAACTCAACCATGCCTCCCGGGCCGAGGTAAGGGATGGGACCACCAGCGGGCGACACGGGAAGCTTCTCGTGCTCCACCCCCAGTAGAAAGGCACCCCGGGGACGGGCCGAGCCCGGGAAAAAACCGGTGAGGTCCTCGATGGTGGAGACAGGAGGCGACGCAGGCTGTGTGCGAGACATGGGGGCCCGGGAAGAAGGCGCCTATCTTACCCTCAAGCCGACGCCCACGCCGGGCCTGAAACGATGTATTGCAGGCAGCGCTCGCATATACTCCGGGGGGCTGCGGCCTATTTATCCTATGCCTCGCCTTCGTACCGCCATCGTCTACGACGCTGACCCGCAGGGGCTCGCCACGCTCGCTTACGGCTTCGAGATCGACGGCATCAAGGCCGCCGCCTCGAGTGACGCCGCCGAGGCGCAGAGCGCGCTGACCGCCGCCGCCGCACAGGCGGCCGTGCTCATCGTTCGGCCGGGTGACATTGAGGGCGAGCGCCTCGTGCGCTTGCTCGCCGAAGCACCCGCGCATGCGCAGCTGCCCCGCCTGGTGCTCGCCAACAGCGAAACGCCCCCTGGTGAGCTCGCTGGCCTGCATGGACCTGCCGGATTCCTTCCCCTGCCCGCCTACGTGCGCGACGTGATCACCGCCGCCAAGCTGTTGGCCGGCGGGGCCGCGGCCGGGCGGCCGCCCTTCCACGAGGCGGTCGACGGCGATCCGGCCAAGGCCACCGTGCTCGAAGGGGCTCTGTCGGACTTCGGTCTCTTCTTCATCGTTCGCACCATGGTTGGACTGGGCCTGTCGGGCGTGGTCGAGGTGGAACGAGGCAATCGCAAAGGGGAGCTCCGCTTCTTCGCCGGCGAGCTGACCTCGGCCCAGGTCGGGAACCTCGAGGGCGAGCCCGCTCTCCATCAGCTCTTGTTGTGGGAGGAGGCCGCCCTGGTGCTGCGCTTCCGGCCGACCGTCAGACGGGGCAGCGCTTTCAAGAAGGGCGACGAGCTGCTGGATGATTGCGCCCGCTTCCTGCGCGACTTCGAGCACGCCACGCGCAACATCGGCCACGCGCAATCCCTCTTCGTGCAGGACGCCGAAATCACGGCATCGGTCCTCGACACCATCGGTGCGGAGTTGGTGCCGGTGATGCGTCTGTTCGACGGGCATCGCAATCTCGGCGACGTGCTCGAAGACAGCCCGTACCGCGCTTTCGATACCCTGCGATCGATCGCGCGTCTCATCGAGTTGAAGACCATCCGCCGCAAGGCGATCGAGAAGCCTTCGACGGGTCTACCGAACGCGAACCGCAAACGACCCGACGAGCCCCGCCCCGAGAGCCGGGCCGAGAACTGGTTGAGCCGCAGCGCCGATCTGCCTTCGTTGAGCACGGCGGCAGCGTCGAGGGCCACAGCGGCGGTACCGAGCGGGCCGCCGGCAATAAAACCAACCACCGCATCGACCCCGACCATGCCGATGCATGTTCCGGCTCGTGACCTTGCTGGCGACGCGAGCCGTGAGGCCGCTGGTCCCGCGCCCGCAGGCCAGACCGGAACCAGCGAGACGGCGCGCGGACGGCGGAGTTTCCGGCGCAAGACCGGCGAGCATGCCATCGCGCCCGCACCCGCACCCGGCGGGCCTCAGTCGACCTTGGAGTTCCCCGCGCGGCCGCTCGTCGGTGGCGGGCCGCGGCCCCCACACGAACATCAGGAAGCTCATGGTGAGCTGCGGGCTGATCTTCGCGAGACGCCACATCCCAGCCCGAGCGCAGAGATCCCGACTGTCATGATCGATCTCGGTCCTGAGGAGCCGGTTTCGGGCGACCTCGACGGGCACGTGGCGCAAGACGCAGAAGCTGGGCGCGACCGGGAAACTGGCGATCCGTTGGTGCCTCCGGCCACGGACGCGACGACGGACGCGACGAAGAGCGAGCCGAGTGGGGCCGTCATGTCAGCGCCGCTCGGCAGCGATGAACCGCTGGCCAAGAAGGACCCGCGCGACGCCGAGGCGGTGCCCGAGCCCATCGCGGAGCGCGCTCTGGACAGCGACGTCGCCGAGCCCCTGACTGTCGATGCGCCGGCGCCCGGAGTGAGCGGCAGCTACGCGGGCATCCAGGCCGCAGAGATCGACACCGGTATGCATCGGCCACCGTCAGCCGCGCTGCTGGAGGCCCCTTCCGAGGGCCCGTCGATCATGATCGATCCTGGACTTGTCGAAGAGATGGATGCCTTCGAGCTGGCCCATTCGCCCCCCACCCCGCCGCCGATCCTGATCCCGCCGGTCATCACGGCGCCCGCCCCGGCGGCGACTGCCGAAGCGGCGACTGACTCACCACCAGCCGTATCACCGGCGGCGCCGGTGGGGCCTGGCGGTGAAAGCGATGCGCCCGTGGTCTCCTTCGTAAAGGGCGCTTCCCACCGCGGACCTGGACCAGGCAATCCAGCGTTCAACGCGGCACCGACGGTTCCGCTGTCGACGATTGCCCCGCGGCTGAGCCCCGAAAATCCGGCCGATCGGGCCTCGGCGGAAAGCGGCAACGTCGGCGACCTCGGCGACGGTGACAGCCCCACGACGCCAGCGGCCACCAGCGCTCATCCCGCTGACGTCGCCGCGTCCGGTTCGCCCCCGCCCACCACCGCGCCAGCGGCGACCGGCAAGACCGACCGATCTAAGGGCGACCGCCGCGCCTCAGGGGAATTCGACGCCCTCGAGGCCGAGTTCTTCGCGCGTGAGTCCGACCTCTACAAGAAAGAGGCGGTCGAGAACTTCGACGATCTCGACGCCGCCACCGGCAAACCCCGCGCGCGACGCTGACCAGCCGGCGACCCGACCGACGTCGTCAGCGCTTGGCGGCTTCCCAGACGGTCTCGGTTCCGCCGATCGGTCCCAAGAACCGAAGCGTCAATCGCCCACTCTCGACGCCCGCGAATTTTCCGCCCGGCTCGCGCGGGAACCGGATGGTGTAGATGCGGGAAAAGTCCGTGTGCACGGGAAAGAACTTCATCAGATAGAGCTCGGGCAGCTTCTCGAACGTGATCTGGCTGGGAGCGATGTCGTGGCCGGCCGCATCGACCAGGCTCACCTTCCAGACCGAATCTTTCTGTTCGAGATCGTTCCACTTCCACTCCGTCGACTGCGCCACCACATGGAACTCGTAGGTGGTGCGCGCGGCCTCGATCTGAGCCGCGGTCAGCTGCGCCTTGTCTTCCCGGTTGAGACCGTACACCGACGCGTACTGCTCGACGTAAGCCTGGCGAAATGCCGAGCTCTTGTAGAGCGTCCAGACCTCGAGCACGGTGCCGATGTCGCGCACCAGCTTTCCGTGGCGCGTCCACTCTTCCCTCACGCCGTCATACTCCGACGCCTTGAAGCTCTGCACCTTGTCGGAAAGGTCCACGGGCGCCGGCCGACCGCTCGCGCACGCCGCGATGAAAACGAGGGCGGCGAGCCCTACCGACGCGCTCGCACGAAACGAGACGGCGCGCCCTCTGCAAGGCGCCCCGTGCTTCTTCACGTGAACTCCCTCTTGCGGAACAACGTCACCAGCGGTGCCTCCGCCGAGAGCGCCTCGAAACCGCCCTCTTCCCGATCAACGAGGCCGATGGTCAGCTGCACGTCGAGTCCGAACTCGCGCGCCCGGGCGATCGCCTTCAAAGCGGAGCCGCCGGTCGTGACCACGTCCTCGAGGATGGCGACCTTCATTCCCGGCCTGAGCCCCTTGGCACCCTCGAGCCACTGCCCGGTTCCGTGACCCTTGGCCTCCTTGCGCACGTAGAATGCGTGCAGAGGTCGACCGGTGAGATAGCTCATGGTGGAGACCGCCGAG
>JANNNO010000507.1:0-15763 GCA_031398585.1 Myxococcales bacterium
GCCCCTTGAGCCGCAGGGCGTACTGACCGGGCGCCGTGTCGGAGGAAATTCGCAGTGCGATCACGATCGGGTCGGTGGGGTTGCGCCGAGGTACGACCCGGAAGAGATCCGGATCGGTCGCAGGAAAGATTGTCGACCCGATCTCGGCCGAGGTGATCAGAGCTGGATCGACCACGTCGGTCGTCACTTCCAGGATTCCCTGGGGAGCCACCTGCGCAGGCTCGAGCCTTACAATTGCCGGCGGCGCCGAAATCACTCTTACGCGGGCAGCATCACGACCACACGGGCTGCTCACGACCAGAACCGCGAAGCCAAGGGGCTGGTCCTTGGGCACCGCCACCACAGCTTGTCGCTCGGTTGAGGAGTTTACAGTGAGGGGCCGACCGCCGAGAGTGAACCGGGCGCGGGCCAATCCTGATCCCGTGACCACCAGCGCGCGACCCACGGAGATGTCGCCAACAATCGGATCGAGCCGCGGATCCCGCTCACGCACCGCGAACGAAGTGGGCGCGGACACTCCCCGAGCCGTCTTGATAGCGACGCTCACAGCGGATTGGCAGCCGGTCGTGCCAAGCGCCGATGGGACGGTGAAGATGAGACCGACCGGGCTGGCGACAGTCGGTGCGACTTGCGCGCCGCCGATCACCACCTTCGGGTTCGGGAAAAAGTTCGTGCCAAGCACGACCACGCTCTGGCCCGGCCGCGCCAGCGAAGGCGTCACCAAGAAGATGGTGGGCAGCCCCTTCGCCGGCTTGACGGTGGGGCGAATCGGTTCGGCTGCCAAGGCCGAGTCCGCCAGACCCGTGAGAGCAAGACTTGCCAGCACCACCGTCAATTCCTGGACTCTTGTCGATTTCATCGAAAGCTCCGATCGTTGCTCGCCGTAAGAGAGGAGGAGGATCCCGGCGCGGCCGCACGGACTATTTCCACAACCCAGGCCGAGGGCAAGGCTCGAATCGTCGGGCCGGCACTTTTCAGAGCGTGGGTACCACCTGATGGAAATCGTGTCCCTCCCGAAGCAGGTACAAAGTTGTCCTGGGAGGCGTGACGGCCTCGTCATAGCTGAGGAAGACCCCGGCATCGAAGGGCTCCGACTCCGCGAGTTTCGCGGTGGTCTCCTTCTGGGCCGCCAGACTGTCGTGGTCGAGCACGAGTCTGCACAGCGTCGAGGCACAGGTCACCGACGAGATCGCGGTTCGCGCGTCCTGGCCGGCAACGACCTCGCGGATGTCCTGGGTGCGTTTGCGGCTCCAAGCCGTATCGACGACCTCGGAGGCGAGTTTGTGTTCGAGCGACGCCGCGACCCTGCGCTGTCTGTCCTGCGCGATCGCATCTTGCTCTTCGGCGTTCGGAGGACGTTGGTCAGTGGTCGCCTGCGCTGATCCGACGACAAATACCTGAGGCAACTTGCTCTTGGCCTTCAGAAGCTGCACCTCGCGTTTGAGCTCGCTCAGCTCGGATGCCGGCTCCCCGTCCGCCCGCCCTGCCCCCGTCGCCGGGGTCTGCCCAGCGCGAGACCGCCATGAGAGAAAGAGGCAGGCGCTTGCCAGAGCACCAGCGCCCAAGACCAGAACAATCCAGGCTCTCATTCTCATGGCGGATCTCCTCGTCGTGTCGAGACTTCGTGCTCAGCGCACGTCGTAGGTCGTGATCGCCGAAGGGCCGGTGGCGACCTGGTACTTCGGGATCGTGCATTCGATGCTGACGTATCCGCTGATCGGAGGCACACCGGCGACGAGGGTCATCGGCGTGCTGGCAAAGCCAGTCGTGCAGCGGCGAGCCGTGCTGAGAAGACTGCCGGCCGCATTGGTTACGCGGAAGGAGCAGCAGACATCCTCCACACTCGACCGGTCATGGACGGTGGCGGTCAGGATCCCGGCCATGCTCGAAGCTTTGCCGCCACCACAGAAAACCGTGGCGGGCATCGTGTTCGAGACGTTATTTGCACCCCATTGGTTGTAGAGCACCGATGAAACCGACGCGGTCTGAGGATTGCAAAGCGAGCCGTGGCTCGGCTGAGCGACGGCGTGACCACCCAGCAACGCCAGCGAAAGCCCGACCAGTGACAAAATAGAAATCGAACGCATTGAGCCCCTCCTTGATGTCCTCGACAAGGCCCGCGGACCCGGCGGACCCGCATCGTGTCGACAACTGAAGGACGGGCTCGAGGGATTCCTCGCAGAGATTCTCGCAAATCGATCGCTCGCGGCAGAAGCTCCCCGCGAGCCCCGCCATCTTCCATCTTCGGGGGCGCCTGGACGCGAGCACCCCGCCCCTACTCGGCGTAGTTGATCTCGGTGCTCCGGGCCTTCAGGCAAGCGGCGATCAGGATCGCGCTGCTGACCAGAAAGAGGCCGGACAGGGCGAGGTAAGTGGGGACGGGGTTGGCCGGGATGGCGAAGAAGCTGAGCAGATCGTTGCTGGCGGGGACTTCGACCGGCAGCAGCGGTTCCAGGTAGAAGATCACGCTCAGGAATTTGAGCGACGACGGCAGGATGTGATTGATCGACTCCCACAGCAGGATCGGGACTGCCGGGAGGATGGGGCTACGGACCAGCAGGCCGAGTAACAGGAAGAGCGAGCCGTAGCCGAGGCACGCGAGCGCAACAACCAGCAGGTAGCTGGCGAGGTGGCCGAGGCCGGGGCCGTCGAAGAAGAAGCTGCGGGCCTCGGTGCCGTAGTGCAGGTACATCAGCACGAACGCGATCGTCACCGCGGTGGCGAAGGTCGCGACGCTAATGATGAGGCCGGCGAGGAATTTGCCCACGGTGAGTAGCTCGCGTCGCACAGGAGCGAGCAGATAGTGGTGCAGGCTGCGCTCCATCATCTCGCCGCGGTAGAGACGCGTGAAGAGGCCGAGGCAGCCGAAGAAGATGCCGAGGCGCAGGTAATAGAACTGGAAGATGCCGGCCAGGATCGTCGAGTCCTGGTCGAGCGGGTGACGACCGGCTCCGTCGACCATCATGGCGCGCAGGCTGTGAAGGCCGATCGGGAGCACCGGCAGCAGGGCCAGCAGGTAGATCCAGAGTCCGCGCCAGCTGCGCAGGTTCTTGGCGAGCTCGAGGCGAATGATGGTGCCGAGCTGGCGGCGGCGCGTGGGGGTGAGGCCTGCGATCTTCATGGCGAGCCTCCGCTCTCGCTGCCGAGCAGGTACTGATAGACCGAGCCGACGTCGTCGTCGGCGGGAGCCACCGCCTCGAGCTCGAATTCGCCCGCGGCGACGAGACGGTTGAGCAGACCGTAGAAGCGATCCGGCTCTCGCGTGCGGCACAGGACGCCCTGACCGTCGTCTTGAATGCGCGCTTCGACGACCCCATCGTCCTCGAAGGCGGCGCGAACCAGGCGGCGCGGGTCCGAACAGCGAACCAGGATCTGTGCGGGCTGCTCGCTCACTTCGTCACGTACGCCGTGAATCTGCCCTTCGGCGACCACGTAGCCATGATTCAACAGCACCACCTGATCCGAGAGGCGATCCACCTCGTGCAGGATGTGACTGGAGATGATCACGTGCTTGCCGTCGTCGGCGAGAGCCTTGAGCAAGGACATGGTCTCGGCACGAGCCATGGGGTCGAGACCATTGAGCGGCTCGTCGAGCACCAGCACCTGCGGGTGATGCGCAATGGCCTGAGCGAGGCGAATGCGCTGGCGCATGCCCTTGCTGTGGCCGGCCAGCTTGCGATCAGCGGCCTCGGTCATGTTCACCCGATCGAGCGCCTCGCTGGTGCGCTGGGCGGCCTCATCGTCGGAGAGGCCATGCAACAGCAGTGAATCGCGAATGAAGTCGCGACCGGTCACCCCACGGGGAAAGTGATCCAGCTGCGCACAGTAGCCGACCAGTCGGAAGAAGCGCTCCGGATCGGAGGGGCTCACGCCCAGCACCCGCAAGCGCCCGCGACTCGGCCGGATGAGGCCCGTCATCAGATTCATGAGGGTGCTCTTGCCCGAGCCGTTGGGGCCGACGAGGCTTGTCACCCCGGGCCCGATGATGAGGTTCACGCGGTTCACGCCGAGCACGTCGCCATAAAAGCGCGACACGTTTTCGAAACGGATGACCTTGTCTTCTGCCAGCGCGGGCAGCGTCGTCGCGTCCGTCGATCGCGAAACCGATTCGGACGCTGCCACCGTGGATCTCACCCGCGCACGACCTCTCTGGCCCGCAGGCGCCGGGTCAACAGCAGCAGACAGACGGCAGCGACACCGAGCAGAACCAACCAGCAGTAGCCGGGGGGGATGTCGAGCAGCCGGGGATCGCCAATCCGCCCGCGGCGCTGTCGCTCGGTCACCACGACGTCGAAGAGGTCCTTCCAGACCGTGGTGATGACGTAGCCCAGGTTGAGCAGGTTGCCCCAGTAAGTTCGCAGCGTCTGGTTGAACGCCTCGCCGAGGCCGGCGCTGACGAAGAAGAGGCCCACGAAGAGGCCGGTGGCGACGATCCGCCAGCGCACCCAGGCCGATACGGCGAGAGAGAGCAACGAAAGCAAGAGCAGCCAGATCAGCGATCCCGCCACGATGCCCGAGGCGAGATGCAGATTCTGGTACCACCAGCCACCCTCAGCGGCGAGCCCCGCCTGCAGAGCGAAGAGCAACAGACCCGGCACCCAGGTGATCACGGACCCCAGGAACATCAAGGTGGCCACGCGCCCGAGTACATACTCGGCGCGCGAGAAGGGCCGCGACAGATAGAGCGGAAGCGCGTTGTTCACGAGGTCCGGCGCCACCAGGCCCGGTCCAACCCAGGCGATGAGCAGGAACGCGAGGGCCCCCTGCACGTTCAATACAATCGCGAAGAACTGGCCATCGATGCGGAAGCTCCAGGCACTGGTATCGGCGCCCAGTCCCAGCAGCGTCTGCGCCACAGAGCTGTTGAACACGTAGATGACGAGAGCGGCCACCAGGGACGGCAAGAGACACAACACCAAAAATGCGCTCAGCAAGCGCGATCCCCGCCAGCTTTCGGCGGCGAAGCGGGGCAGAACGAGAAAGCGCGACCATCGCGGCGTCAGCTCTGCCGACGACAACGGGCGGTAGGTGCGTTTATGCACCGCCATGGGCGACCTCCTCGGGCGGCGCCTCGGGCGTCTCCATCGCCCGCAGGAAGATGTCCTCGAGGGAGTCGCGCCGATAGCTGAAGCGCCGAATCTGCACGCCCTTCTCAGCGGCAGCGGCGTAGAGCTTTTGGATGGGGAGATGATCCGGCAGGACCAGCTTGAGGCGGCCGTTGCCGAAGGAAGCGTATTCGCAACCGAGACCTTCCAGCGCCTCGGGAAAGCCCGCGCCGCCGATGGTCTCGAGCTCGAGAAATTTGCGTTGGGCGCGGCGCTCTTCCGCCAGATTGCAACGCGCGGAGAGCAGACCATTCTTCAAGATGACGACCTCGTCGCAACACTCCTCCACGTCGCGCAGCAGGTGCGACGAGACCACGAGATGCACACCGGGCGTGTCACGGATCTCGCGAATCAGCTTCAACATGCGCAGCCGTCCCGGAGGATCGAGGCCGTTGGTCGGTTCGTCGAGCAGCAGCAGGCGCGGGCCATGCACGATCGCCTGCGCGAGCTTTGCCATCTGCTTCATGCCGAGCGAGTAGCTGCCGACCTTTCGATAACGAGCTTCGCCGAGGCCCACGTAAAGGAAGGCTTCGTGCGTGCGCTCCTTCGCCAGGCGCGCCGGCAGACCCGCCAGCTCGGCCATGTAGCGCACGAAAGCAACGCCGGTCATGTCGGCAATGAAGGCGTCGCTTTCGGGCATGTAGCCAATGGTGCTGCGGATCTCGTTGGAGTCGCTGCCGAGGTCACGGCCAAACACCTGGGCCGTGCCTCCCGTCAGCGGGTGAAAGCCAAGCAGCGTGTTGATGAGGGTCGACTTGCCCGCGCCGTTCGGCCCCAACAGCCCTATGCACTTGCCGCGCAACTCGCAAGTCAGCCCCTTCAAGACGGGACGCCCGCCGAGGCTGACGCGCACGTCATCCAGCGCGATGACCGGAGGCACTGAGCTGCCGGTCGTGGCCTCGGCCAGGTTCATGGCGTGATGGTACCGCGATGGCGCGAAAGCAGATCGCTCAGCCCAGCGGATCCCAGCACATGCTCGAGCGATAACCCGAAGATCCCGCCCGTGCTGGCGACCTGGATCTCCTGGGTGCCGCCGTACACGTAGAAGAGTCCCGGCTTCGCCTCCCTGACGAGACGATCTAGCCCCTGCTGCTGCTCAGCGTGCAAAGCGCCGCTGCCGCCCAGCCAGCCCGCGACCGCAGACGCCGCCTCGCCGAGGTTGTGATAGACGACCGCCGAAAAGTTCGCCTCCCGGTCAGGTGGCAAGAGCTGCTGGAAGCGCCAGGAGCCGCGCAGCACCTGCCCGGTCTGACGAGCCCGTACCGCCTTGTGCAGCATCGGTTCGTTGGCAGCGACAACCAAATAGCCGTCGACGAACACCAGGTGAGCTTCGAACGGGGTCCCCGGCGCACGTACGGTGAACGTCTCGCTGGTGGCGAGTGCCGAGGAGGTGATCCCGCGGGCCGTCGGCTGACGCTGCCAGGTGAGTCCCTGGCGTCCGGCGGCCTTGATCAACCGGTCGAGCTCGCCAACCATGCGTTCCAGGCTCTGCGCCAGGCGCTGCGGATCTTGCACTTCCATCACCAGCTTCCATGAGGGCAGCGGCAGCAGGGGACCATCGAGGGCAACCACCAGATCGTTGCCCAAGGTGGCAGCGAGATCCGCGCGCAGCTGCACCCCCGTGCGAGCCTCGAGCTGCGCCAGCTCTTGTCGCATGCCGGGCTCGATCGTCTCGATGAGGCGGAAGAGATCGTCCAGCACCAGCGCCGGTTCCTTGACCGCAAAGGCGGCCGCGAAGCTGGCCCCCGTCGTGACGAAATCGAGCGCCCCCATCGGCGCCGGCGCCGCCAGCCACGAGGCCACACCCGTCCGCGGCCCGGCAAAGCTGAGCGTGGCGCGGTTCTGGGTGCTGTGGTCGAGGTGCTCCTGCTCGACCACGAGGTAGCGAGCATCGCTGGCCCCGAGCTGCTTCATCACGGCCTCGGCCTTGGCGTCGCGCGCGGCGTGCGGGGCGATGGCCCCCAGATCCGCGGCGAAGAGCAGCCCCGCGCCATCGCGGTAGGCCTCCCCGAGGCGCTGCCCGAAAGCGGTCCCTTGGAGTCCGCCGGCGGACAGAGCCCTCCCGAGATCAGCGGCCGCAGGAGCGAGCGCCACCAGCGCGTCGTCGACGAGGATGACGGCTTCGGGTGCGACCACAGGTGCGCTGGCAGCGAGACCAGCCCGGTCGAGCAGCTGAATCTTCGGGCCCGCGCCGAGGGCGGTGAGCTCGCTTTCCAGGAGGGCGCGCAGTCCCGGCCGCTTGACCTCGGCCAGCACGATCGGGCGCAGACCATCGCCGACTGGCGCGCGAGCGAGACCGAGCACGATCTCGTCGCCCAGGTGTTCCGAGAGCGCGCGAACCCGCCGGAAGACCTCCCCCAGCGCGACTGCGGTGCCGGGTGCCTTGTCCTTCCACCACGGATTGAGCACGGCATTGTCCTGCATCTGCTTCTCGATGAGCGCCTTGGCTCCGTCGAGGGCGTCCTTGTAGTTGGGCACCGCCACGTAGACGAGGGTATCGGCGGGCAATCGCGACAACAGCGTGCTGCCATAACGAAGGCGCGGCCAGCGGATCTCGCCCCGCAGCGCTTGCGAGAGAGAGCCCGTCGTCGTGCCTCCGGCGCTGGCCGGTGCAGTCTGGGTCAGCAGGGCCGCATGTTGCTGAACCTGTCCGCTCCAGGCCACCTCGTCGCGGATCGGGATGCCGTTGATGAAGCGGCTGGTGCTCATCTGCTGACCCGCGGTGAGGATGCGCTGGTCGCCACGCCACTCGACGCGCACGGTCCCCTCCAGCACCGAGACGCGCGTGCCCTTGGTGCCACGGTTCACGCTGAAGATGGTGCCGACCACCACGATCTGCGCGTCGTCGGTGGCGACGATCAGGTGGCCCCGCCGCCGCTCGGCTGCATGCACGATGATGCTGCCGCGTTCGAGGTGCACCTTCACATCCTGGCGGTTCATGGAGATGCCGACCTCGCTGTGAGGCTTCATCTCCACAGTCGAGCCGTCGGCGAGGCGCAAGGTCGCGCGTGAATCACGCGGCGTCCTCACCCACTCGCGTTCCTGCAGCGAGGCACCCATCGTCATCACCCGCTGCCCGCCCGCAGCCAGCAGGTGGACGGCACCCTGGCTCGCCTCGAGCGTGGCGCGCGGCCCGCCCGGCGTCGTCAGGAAGGCATCGCCGAAGAGCCACGCTCCGGCGCCGAGGACGATCACCGCCGCGGCCGCGAGGCCGAACGGCAGGCGCGATCGCTGCGGACGCGCAGTGGTTGGCGGTTTCCTGTCACCCCAGGCGCCGAGGCGTCCTTGCGATCGGTTGGCCTTCACCTCGCGGCAGGCGACGCAATCGCGCAGATGCATCTGCACCAGCAGCTGCCGAGCGGGCGACAGGGCGCCGGCGCGGTAAGCCCCGAGCAGGGAGCGCACGTCGCTGCAGCCGGTGATCGGCTGGCCAGAATCGACGCTGGCCAAGCCGCCCTCGCCCACGCCGTCTTGCTTGGATTGCGCATCCTGCAGACGCTGCCAGACCCGGCGTCGAGCGCCATCGACATCCTGTGCCGGCACCGCTTGTGCGCGAACCGCGACGACCGCTCTGTCCAGCAAGGGCACGTCGCCCTGGGATTCGTTTGCGCCCGATGCGCCACTACCAGACTTGCCAGACTTGCCGCTATCGTTCATGAGAGACCTCCGGTGAGCTTGCGAAGCTCCTTCTTCAGTTTGCCTCGCGCGCGAAACAGGGAGACCGCCACCACCGCTTGCGACGTCGAGAGCAGCTCGGCGATCTCGCGGTTCTCGTAGCCTTCGAGGTAGCGCAGCACGAAGATTTCGGCCTCGCGCCCGCTGAGTACCGTCAATGCCTGCCGCAGCCAGTTCCGGATCTCGAAGGGGTCGGTGTCACTGGGGGCCGCCGCGGGTCTGACCTCATCGGCGACCGATTCGGCCAAGGAGACGCGGGAGCGACGCCAGCGCGACCGCCCCAGGTCGAGCGCGGCGTTGATGGCGCTGCGATAGAGGTAGGCATCCATGTTCCCGACCTGATCGGGCGTCACCTCTTGCCTCACGATGCGAAGGAAGACCTGCTGCAGAACGTCCTCGGCATCACTCGCGTTACCGAGAATGCGAAACGCAGCCCCGAAGACGCGCCCGTGGTGCTCCTCGAAGAGCTGCGCCAATTCCGTCTGCACCGCCGGTGAGGCAGCCCTTGGTTTGGTCATCGTGGCTAACAAGCTCGCCTCCCTGCCCGGCGCCACCCATCGTGGGTCGCGCTCCATGAGAGGAAGACGGAGCGGCCGGGGGCGATATTAACGAGGTCTCTTCGGGCGGCTCATCGATGACTCGTCGAGTCGCTTACCGCGCGGTCGTGACGAGGGCGGCCATCGCGCCCGCCCGTCAGATCGAGAGACGCTCGTTCGCGTCGCCGAAGCTCTCTTCCTTGGCACCCATGCGATCCATGAGTGACAGGTAGAGGCTGCAGAGCTTGCGCTTGTCGTCACCTGCCGCGAGGTAGTTGAGCACGCGGCCGGTCTTGATGGTGCCGCCGAGGTTGCCGGCCTGGATGATGGGTAGGCGGCTGTTGTCGTGCTTCTTGCCCGACCACATGTTCGACAGGAAGAGGACGACGGAGTTGTCGAGGACCGTCCCCTCGCCTTCTTTCATCGCCGCCAGCCGACCGGTCAGATACGCCATCTGACCCACGTAGTACTGCGTGACCTTGAGGTAGGCCTCCGACTCGTCGTTGTGCGACGCCGGGTGATGCGACGACCGCACGCCGAGGAACGGGTAGCACATGCCCGAGATGTCGCGGCAGAGCAGCAGCGTGGCGATGCGGGTCTTATCCGTCTGACAGCCGAGCGCGATGATGTCGGTCATCAAACGCATGTGCTCGCGCACGTCTTCGGGCAGACCATTGGCGGGTCGCTGCATGGTCGGCTTGGTGCCGTCCGCGGGTGCACCAGGACTCGCGTCGGCGGCCGCTTTCGTCGCTCGTGCAGGCGCAACACGCTTCTCGACGTCCCTCACGCTGGTCAGGTATTCGTCGAGCTTGGCCTTGTCGCTGGCACTCACTGTGCGGTGCAAGCCCGCCACGTCTTCGCGAACCCGGTCGAGGATGCTGACGTTGATCGCGTTGCCGCGGTTCTCGAACAGGCTGTCGAAAGCGAGGGACGGATAGACCTCCATCGGGACCGGCGACGTCGCGCTCGCCCACGAGATGTGCGAGCTGTAGGCCATCGAGAAGTTGGTCTCGTGATAGCCGGTGATCGGCTGTTCGCACCCGAGCACCAGACTCGGCTGGACGCTCTCAGCGCCGATCCGATTCGCCAACACCTGGTCGACGCTGATGCCGCCTTTGAGCTCTGCCCCCTTCTGCAGAGCTGCGCCGGACAGCAGGTTGCCGGTCTGACCCGGGTGGATGCCAACGCCGACGGCGGCCTTGTTGAAGAGGCCCTCGATGACGTTGATCCGAGTCTTGTAGGGCGCCATCGGCGTGAGGCACGGGCCGAGCGTCATGGCGGCGCCCTCGCCCTTGGCCCACCAGTTGGGGAAGTTCACGCCGCACGCCATGAAGAGCGCCGCGAATCGTTTGGGTGGTGCCGCCGAAGGGGCCGCGCCCCAGACCGGAACTGACTCCAACCAGGGCAACGTCATCGTCACCCCGAGGCCGTGCAGGAAACGCCGCCGGCCGGGGGAGAAGCGCCGGAGGGGGCGGCGGAGATTTGCCGAGGAGATATTGGTCTTCGTCGTCATCTGATGGTGCTTTGTGGTCAGTTGGCCCCGTCGCCGCTTGCCTGGGCGACGATCTTGCCGACGTTGCGTTTGTGAAGGAACTGGCGGCTGGTCACGATGGTTTCCACCAGCGCGCCGAACTTTCCCTGTGATTTTGCCAGCCGCGCGCGCATCTCGGCGACGGTGCCCTCGTCCGAAAGCGCCAGGGTGCGCCCAAGGCCATAGGCGAGAAGCTTACGACAGAGATTGTCGAGGAAGTCGTCGCCTCGGTGTTTCTGTACATAGTCGACCAGACCGGTCAGGCCCTCGACCTCGGCCCCGTCGGGAAATTCCGCCTTCGTGTCGACGGGTCGGCCGCCGAAGTCACGCTGCCGGCGCTCGCCCACCGGGCCATAACCCTCGAAGACCAGGCCAAACGAGTCGAAGCGGGCGTGGCACCCCGAGCAACTCTTGTCCTGCCGATGTCGCTCGAGCACCTGGCGCACGGTGAGCTCGCCCATCTTCGCTTCGTCGTTGGGCAGCTCGGGCACGTCGGCGGGCGGCGCGGGGATGTGCTCGCCGAGCACCCGACGAACCACCCAGTAGCCGCGTTTCACAGGGCTCGTGCGCAGCCCCGGCGAGTTGGCGGTGAGGAAGACCGCCATCGGTAAGAGACCTCCGCGGCCGTAGCGGTCGGCATCGTCGACGCGCGTCCAGTCGTCGGGCGATTCCGATTCGCTCTTCACCGGCATGCCGTAGTGTTTGGCGAGCAGCGGGTTGACGAAGGTGTGCCGGCCGCGGATGAGCTCGGCCACGGGGCGATCGTGCTGAATCACGTCGAGCACGTAGCGAATCGGCTCTTCGAACATCGCCTGGCGAAGCTGGTTGTCGAAGCTGGGGAAGCGATCGCGATCGACCCCGTTGTGCTCTTCGAAGCGCCGGAAGTCGAGCCAGTTGCCCACGAACTCCGTCGCGAGGCCACGTGCCCGCGGATCCTTGAGCATGCGTCGCGCCTGCGCGCCGAGGACCGCCGGGCGCCGAAGTCTGCCAGCGGCCGCCAGATCGAGCAGCTCTTTGTCGGGCGCGCTCGCCCAGAGAAAATAGCTCAGACGGCTGGCCAGTGCCCCGTCGGGCAGGGGTCGCACGCCTTCGCCATCGCCTGCGCTCACGTCGACCCGGTAGAGAAAGTGAGGCGACATGAGGACGCGTGCCAGGGTCGTGCGGATCGCCTCTTCGTGCTCGATGCCGTTCTTGCTGCGCACGCCCTCGTAGAATGCGACCAGCTCGGCACGTTCGGTGGAGCTGAGCGGACGGCGATAAGCACGAGCCGCGAACTCCTGGACGGCCGCGAGTTGCAGGGCGATCGCCTCTCCTCGCGTCTTCTCCAGCCAGCGAACGTTGCGATTCACCTCGGCGAAGTGATCGCGAATCGCCTGCAGCACGGTCTCGCTGGCGCCGTTGTTACGCGCCTTGGTCTCGAAGGTCTGCGAAAGACGCGCGAGCACCCCTGGGTCGGTGCAGCTCTTGTCCTCGGGCCTCGTGAAGCTGAACTCCGGGGTCATCATGAAGCTCGAGTCCGAACGTTCGAACCAGAGGAAGCTCGTGTGCATACGCACGGCGACCGAGCTCATGAAGAAGAAGTCGTCCCAAAGATTGTCGAGCGTCTTGCGCTGCTGGTCGTCGAGGACCAGATCGTAAAGCGGCTGATCGTCGCGAAAGTAGCCGGTCATGCTGTGAAAACCGGCATTGAGAAGACGCCCCCCCCGCCCCGTTGCCATTTCGCGCACCGGGGTGGCGTATGTACGCCCGCGCTCGGCGACGGCGAACTCCTCGGGAAAGGCGCTGCAGTACATCTTGTAGGTGGCTTCGTAGCGCGGGCGCAGCTTCGCATCGGAGGGCACGAAGAGCAGAGGATCGCGCTCGATCGCTTTCGGCTCGGCGGGCAACACGTCGAGCTTCTTCACGGCGCCCGCCTGCCCCTGCTTCTCCTTGGCGCGTGCCTCGGCGAGGTCCTTGGGCGACGGCTCGCCGACCGCGCGCTCGACCGCCTGGGGCACCGCCGCTGCAACCATCGGCGGCGTCGGGGCCGGTGGCACGCCATCAATCTGGAAGGCGCCTTCGTCGCAGCGGCGACGGTTGGCCACCCATTGCCGGTTCTTCCACATGAGCAGCGGCTGCGAGCCGTTGTTCACCTTGCCGCCCGATAGGTTCTTGACCTCGGGTACGAGCTTCTTGCGGAGGCCGACCACGAAGTCGCGCATCGCCTCGGCGCCCGGGCGTGCCGCGGCGCCGTCAGCGCCCTTGGCGTTCGCTCGCGGCAAGGCCCGCCACATCTCTTGCAGCTTGGCCATCGGCCCGACCGACACGCGCGTCTGCAGCGCTTCGACCACGGTGGCGAGGTACTTCGGGCTGACGCCCGCCTCGGCCGCGATCTTGGTGAGCGTCGCGCCCCCGCGCCCGAGGGCGGCGCGGTTCTTCCACCGCCAGGCCGCTTCGAAGTAGCGCGCGTAGTCGGCGTCGTGTTGCTTGTAAAAATCAATGATCCGACTGACGTGATAGCGATCGCGATCGGTGTCGGCAACGACCGGATGAGGCGCGAAGGCCAGCCCGCCGGGCAGAAAGGCGACGTACTCGCCCACGCGCTTGGCAGCCTCGAGGTACTTCTTCGTGAGCGCCGGCGACATGCTCAGCGACTCGCCGGAGTTGTCGAACCCCGACTCGTTGGCCGGGTCGACCGGGAACTCCTTGGTCGGGCGGATGTCCGCGCCGGTGAGATCACGAATCGTGTTGTCGTACTCGGCGTTGGAGAGCCGCCGCGCGAGCACCAATCCCGGATCCCCCGCGTTCTTCTGCGCTTCGTACCGGCGCATGGCCTCGACCCAAGCGCCAACCGCCTCACGCTCGGCCTCACTCGGCTGCGACTTCGCTTTTTCCGGCGGCATCTCCTTCGACGCGATCTGGTCGCGAATCGCCGCCCACTGGGCGTGATCGCGCGCGACGACATCGAGCCCGTCGTACTTGGTGAGGTCGAGGCCCCCCTTGGGCTTCTCGGCCCCGTGGCAAGGCACGCAATACCCATCGACGAAGGGCTTCACCGTGGCGGCAAATCGCTGCTCGAGAGTGGCCGCGTCGGCCTTCGGAGCGGGAACGGTGGGCCGCTTCGGCGCCGCCTGTGCCTCAACTCCGGCGAACCAGCTGACGACGCACAACGCGCCGCACACAAGGAGGAGCCGCGAACAGCTCGCCAGTCGTCCACACATCCCAATCATAGAGGAAGGCACCAGGCGCAACATGACAACGAAGGCGGAAGACTTCCATCCCCGCGCCGGAAAGAAAAGCGCTCGCCGCGCCATTTCGCGGCCTACGGAGGTAAAAAGCGGGTGAAAGGCCGAGGAAGCGACCCGAATGACAACGAAGGTATCGATACAGGCATTGCAGGCGGACGATACGACCGCAAACGGGGCCGCGATCGGGAGCGTCGCCGAGCCGATCCTTGGTGAAATGACGAGTGCCGTTCGGACGCGCCCTCGGGGTCGCTTCCTCATTCACGTCTCCGCAGCCCTCCTTGCCTCATGTGCTGCACCCCCGCCTGCTGCCACGCCGGTGAGAGCCGGTAAGAGAGCGCGGCAGCACGAACCGGTTCGGCTCGCGCCACAGATCGGCCTACAACAACGAGTCTCCGACATCGACGAACCGCCCTTTCAACCGCCCGCGCCGGCCGGCCTCGCTTTCACGGAAGGGCACTCGTACTGGGGTGGCTACAAGATCTGCGTGGCGGCTGACGGTGCCGTCAACGAGGTCACGACGATGAAGCTTCCCGCTACTCCCGTCGACAACGAAGCCTGGGTGCAGGCGATCCGGAGTTGGAAGTACGAGCCCTATCTCATCAACGGCAAAGCAGTGCCCTTCTGCACGCTCTGGAAGCTGGAGGCGACGAGCGACGGCGTCGTCGACGTCCGTCCGCCTCGGCGCTGAGTCGGATGGACCGCGCCTCTCCGGCATCGACGTCACGACGAAAGCCTCACACGGCAGGCGAGGTCTCGGCGATCTCGTGCGCGGACATTGCGGCCGCGCCAACTTCCGTCGGTCAGTCGATGCCTTGAGTGGCGCAGCCGAAGGTCACCTCGACCTGGGCTGACTTTTCGGCCTTCCAGCCCGCGCAGGTGGCGGGACAGACCAGGATTCGGCTGGGCGTGCCGGCGGAAGGCAGCACGTCGTAGTACCAGCCGCCTCGCGCAGGATCGCAGCGGGCCATCGTCTCGACGTAGGGCACGTTCTGCGGTCCAGCGGCGCTGGTGTGGCGGACGTTGACCTTGCCGAAGTCCAGCTTGCCGACGGGCATGGCGGGAATGCGGTACTCACAAGCCAGGACGGCTCCGCGAATCTGATTGAGGGCGTCGAGGAGGCGCATATTCAGATCGTCGCTGGCGGTCAGCACGAAGGCCTGGTTGGTGCCGCCGCGTCTGGCCAGCGAATCCAGCTGGGGCCGAGCCATCGCGACCTCGGCGGCGCTAAAGACGCCGATCACGTACGTGAGGACAGAGGGCGAGCCCGTGAACGCAGCGCCGATGGCGCCGGCGATCGCCGGGATGTCGTTGCCTTGACAACCTTCCGGCAAGCCGTCGCTGGCCACGACCAGCGCGGCCTTCCGCGAAGGATCGGCCATGAGACGTGCACGCAGATGACCGAGCACGCCGCGCACCGCCGGGCCAAGCGGCGTACCGCCGATCGGGATCTTGCGGGCGAGCATGCGGGTCACGGCTCCCTGGGCCAGCGGTAGCTCGCCGATGGCCACCGCGGGCGTCTCGTAGCGAACGTCGTCGCAGTCGCGCTCTCCGCCGCCGACCACGCATGACTTGGGCGGCACCTCGCACGTGCCACCAGCCATCGGGCACGGCTGACCAGCGTTCGTGCACGGCTGGCCGCTGTCCGTGCAGGTGCCAAGCGGCTGGCAGGTCATACCGGCAGGACAAGGC